>NZ_JAAIVI010000017.1:607640-911460 GCF_011008905.1 Wenzhouxiangella sp. XN201 | reverse complement strand
GGCGGTGACCTCGGCGCGGATGAAGCCTTTTTCGAAGTCGGTGTGGATGCGGCCGGCGGCCTGGGGGGCCGATGAGCCCTTCTTGACCGTCCAGGCGCGCACTTCCTTCGGGCCGGCGGTGAAGAAGGTAAGCAGGTCGAGCAGGAAATAGCCGGTGCGGATCAGGCGGTGCAGGCCGGGTTCGTCCTGGCCCAGGTCGGCCAGGAATTCGGCCTGCTCTTCCGGATCGAGCTCGGCCAGTTCGGCTTCCATGGCCGCGCACAGCACGACCACTTCGGCATCCTCGGTCGCAGCGCGTTCGCGTACGGCGCGGACGTGGTCGTTGTCCTCACTCGAGCTGTCGTCGACGTTGGCCACGTAGAGCACCGGCTTGCGGGTGATGAACTGCCAGGTGCGCAGGGTCTTGCGCTCTTCGTCTTCCATTTCGAAGGTGCGCAGCGGGTTGCCCTCGCCCAGGTGGGCGACGACGCGTTCGAGCAGTCTGGTTTGACGAACCGCTTCCTTGTCGCCGGACTTGGCCTGGCGGCTGACCTTGTCGAGCGCCTTTTCGGCTACGTCCAGGTCGGCCAGGCACAGTTCGGTGTCGATGGTTTCGATGTCGGACAGCGGATCGACGCGGCCGGACACGTGGGTGACGTCGTCATCCTCGAAGCAGCGCACGATGTGGGCGATGGCGTCGGTCTCGCGGATATGGGCCAGGAACTTGTTACCCAGGCCCTCGCCCTTCGAGGCCCCCGCCACCAGGCCGGCGATGTCGACGAACTGCATCATCGTCGGGATGACCTTCTCGGGCTTGACGATGGCCGCCAGCGCGTCCAGGCGCGGGTCCGGTACGGGCACCATGCCGACATTGGGCTCGATCGTGCAGAACGGATAGTTCTCGGCCTGGATGCCGGCCTTGGTCAGGCAGTTGAAGAGGGTCGACTTGCCCACGTTAGGGAGGCCGACGATGCCGCATTTAAATCCCATTGGGGGCTCCGTTGAACAATTCTTGCGCGGAATGGATGGTGGCTTCTTGAATGACGATACTCCGGGACTCGGGACTCGGGACCCGGGACTCGCGATTCAGAGAGTCGAGAGGAATACCCGAGTCCTGTCGAGTCTGGCGCACCACCCATTCTGCGCTTAAGTCACTACCCATGAAGACACCCCCACTACGAGTCCCGAGTCCCGAGTCCCGAGTCCCGGGTGTGCAACCTCTTCATCGCCTCGCCCGGCTCACCCCGCAGGAGATCCGGCAAAGCCTCGACAGCACGCTGTGCGGCTTCCTGGATGGCTTTTTCGTCCTCGGCGTTGGCTCGGCCCAGCACCCAGGGGGTTACGGCGTCCTTGAAGCCCGGGTGGCCGATGCCGATGCGGACGCGCCAGAAGTTCTGGTCGCCCAGGTGGCTGAAAATGCTCCTGAGGCCGTTGTGCCCGCCGTGGCCCCCGCCCTGCCGTAGCTTGACGCTGCCCGGCGGCAGGTCGAGATCGTCGTAGGCGACGACCGTGCGCTCGGCCGGCACGTCGAAATAATCGGCCGCGGCGCGCACCGCCTGGCCGGATTCGTTCATGAAGGTGTCGGGCTTGAGGAACACGCAGTCAGCCCCGGCGAACGGCGTTTTGGCCGCTTCGCCGTGGAGTTTGCGGTTGGGTTTGAGGCCCAGCGGCTGTGCGCGTTCCAGGGCGTCCAGAAACCAGAACCCGGCATTGTGCCGGGTTCTTTCGTACTTGGCGCCCGGGTTGCCCAGGCCGACGATCAGCCAGCGATCGCTCACCGGCGGACTCAGTCCTTCTTGGACTTGTCGTCGTCCTCGGACTTCTCGCCCTCGGCCTTCTCGTCGTCGCCTTCTTCGCCTTCTTCGCCTTCGCCTTCTTCGCCCTCGGCGGCTTCGGCTTCTTCCTCTTCGCCGATGGTTTCGACGTCGGAGGCTTCGGCCATGGCGGCATCGGCTTCGGCGGCCATTTCACCCGTACCCTGACCGGCACGAATGTAGATGGCGGTCACAACGGCGTAGTCGTGCTCTTCGCCTTCGTGGGCCAGCAGCGGAATGATGACGCCTTCGGGCAGCGGAATTTCGCTGAGCATGACGCTCTCGCCCGGCTCGAAATTGGTCAGGTCGACTTCCAGGTACTCGGGCAGGTCTTTGGGCAGCGCTTCGATTTCAACTTCCACCACCTGGTGGGAGATCACCACGCCAGCTGCCTTGCCGGCCGGCGAATGCTCTTCGCCGACGAAGTGAATCGGCACGTGCATGCGGATGGCATGGTCGTCGGAAACGCGCAGGAAATCGGCATGGGTCAGCAGCGGCTTGAACGGATGGCGCTGCAGGTCACGCAGCACAACCTTCTGCTTCTTCTTGCCGACGTTGAGCTCGAGGATGGAGGAGTGGAACGCCTCTGTTTCGGCTTCGTGCAGCAGGAAAGCGTGATCGATGGTAATGCTGGCAGGTTCCCGGTCGCCGCCGTAAACCACGGCGGGCACCCGGCCCGCACGGCGCAGGCGGCGGCTCGCACCTTTCCCTACGTCCGTACGCATCTCTGCCGGAATCTTGGTTTGTTTGGCTTTGGCCATGACAAAATGCTCTCGATTGAGGGTTAAAGAACCGACCGCCCGCGACCAGGCCGCCGGAGCAAGCCCACCATTGTAGCCGGTTTCGAGGCCGCGGAAAAGCCCGACATCGGGTGGCTTTGGTCAACACGTTGGCTGGTTGGCTGGTTGGCTGGTTTGCTTGTTGGCTGGTTCGGCGCTTCTGGAGGTGGTGCTAATTGGTGTTCAGGTAGCGCTGAAATGCGCTGATCTTGCGTGCGGTGCTAATGGCTTGATTTTGCAGGAATTCGAACTGACTGGGTTTGATCTGGCCGGTATCGAGGGCGACATACAGATGGGATTGCACCTCGGCACATGACCCACGGGCAACTCGGAGGAAATGCTTGAATTCATTGGGATTCTTACGCTCGAATCCCTCGGCGATATTGGCCATCACCGAAACCCCCGATCGCTGTAACTGATCTCGCAGACCGAAATCCCGGTTCAGCGCAGTATTGCTGCAGCAACGATAGACGAGCTGCACGAGCACCCGAGCCTCTTTCCATGCCTCAATGTCCTCAAACCGAGAAATCGTCCCCATAGCAAGAGCTTACAGACAACGCTGCCAGAAATTCTAGCAGCCTTGTGCGAGTAATCGCCAACCCGCCCGGCTGCCGAACCAGCCAACAAGCAAACCAGCAAACTAGCCAACCCATGGTGTTGAAACCTTCCTGCTAGAATCACGGTCTGAACAGTCGGTTCAACCCACTTCAATTCAAGGATCAACGCCCAAATGAGCGAGAACCTTCGTGCAACAACCATCAGCGCCGGCCGGTCGGTCGAGATGGACGACAGTGCGCGCCGTGTGCTGCGCAATACCTGGAATCTGCTGGCCCTGACGCTTTTGTTCAGCGCCGGCACCGCGCTGCTTTCGATGGCCAACAACTGGCCCCATCCGGGCATGCTGATCACGCTGGTCGGCTATTTCGGTCTGCTGTTTCTGACCTACGCCTTGCGCAACTCCGCCTGGGGCATTCTCAGCACCTTCGCGCTGACCGGCTTCATGGGTCTGACCCTGGGCCCGATCATCAGCCTCTACCTGACGATGTTCAGCAATGGCAGCGAGATCGTGTTTGCCGCCATGGCCTCGACCGGTGTGGCCTTCATCGGCCTGTCGGGCTTCGCCATGATCACCAAGAAGGACTTCAGCTTCCTCGGGCCGATGCTGTTCGTCGGCATCCTGGTGGCCTTCGTGGCCGGCCTGGCGGCGTACTTCTTCAGCATGCCGGCGCTGAGCCTGGCGGTGAGCGCCATGTTCTCCCTGCTGATGTGCGGGCTGATTCTGTACCAGACCCAGCAGATCGTGCGCGGCGGCGAGACCAACTACATCATGGCCACCGTCACGCTGTTCGTGTCGATCTACAACCTGTTCCTGAGCCTGCTGCACCTGTTCGGCTTTTTCTTCGGCGAGGAATAGACGGCACAGATGCGTTGCGCTTGCGCTCCACGCATCCTACGGGTCAAAACGCAACAATCCGCTTCGAACCCCGGCCCCTGTGCCGGGGTTTTTCGTTTTGTAACGCGCCATGCCGGTGTCGCACCGATCCGGCGCCATCGCTCGTAGGATGCGTGGAGGCCGCCAGGCCGTAACGCATCAACCCGGTGCCGGATGGATTACGGACCCGCGGACCAGACCGGCGCCCGGGCCAACGTAGGATGCGTGGAGGCCGTCAGGCCGTAACGCATCATCCCAGCGCCGGACTCACTCGGCCAGCCAGTTTTCGACTGCCAGGTCGTCAACGCGGCGAAACTCGCGTTCGTTGTCGGTTACCAGCGTGACACCGAGCGCCAGGGCTTGAGCCGCGATCCATAAATCATTGGCACCGATGGGCGTACCGCGGGTTTCCAGTGTGGCTCGCAGCTCGCCGTAACGAATCGCTACGTCGGGAGCCATTTCGATCAATCGGAAGCCTTCGAGCACGCCAAGCAGGCGCTGGCGGTTGGACGTCCTGCGCTGGCTCTTTTCGACGCCGGTGAGCAGTTCGCCCAGTACGATGGGTGAGATAAGGATGTTCGGCGCATCTATCCGCTCCAGGCGTTTTCGGACAGGCTCCCGTCCCTTGATGGCGGCAATGAGAATATTTGTGTCGAGCAGGTACTGCGACACGCTCAGTCATCCCATTCCGGAACCGGTTCAGGAGCACGATCTTCGGGGGCTTCGAGATCGATGGGGCTGTCCCAAAGCGGCGCGAGCACATCAGCAGCCTTGAGCGGCTGCTGCGAGGACAACCGAGCCACGGCCCGGCCTCGGCGCGTAATGACGATTTCCTCGCCGGCCTCGACGGCCTTGAGCAGTTCCGAGAGGTTTGCCTTGGCTTCTGCTACAGGGACTTTGCGCATGGCGGGCTCCAGATGACCAATTGGTCATATTGTATCACCGAGCCAGCGTAGCGTGCGTGGCGGCCGTTAGACCGTCACGCATCATTCCGATGCCGGACCGATGCGTTGCGCTGGCGCTCCACGCATCCTACGGACCGATTCGGTGCCATCACCCGTAGGATGCGTGGAGGCCGGCAGGCCGTAACGCATCATTCAGGCCTTAGGCGTGATGCTGGTGGCGGTTGGGGAAGAGGCTGTCGATGAGTAGCAGGATGACGCCGATGACGATGGCGGAGTCGGCCAGGTTGAAGGCGGGCCAGTGCCAATCGGCGTAGTGGACGTCGATGAAGTCGATGACGTAGCCGAAGCGGATGCGGTCGATCAGGTTGCCGATGGCCCCGCCGATGACCAGCGATAGTGCGGTGGGCAGCAAACGGGCGCGGTGTGGCAGGCGCCACAGCCAGATCAGCAGTACGACGACGATGACCACGGCCACGATCGACAGGAACCAGCGCTGCCAGCCGCTGCCGCCGGCCAGGAAGCTGAAGGCCGCGCCGGTGTTGTGCGCCAGGGTCAGATTGAACCAGGACAACACCTCGTGGGGCCGGTAAAGCTCGAGATACTGGATCGCCAGATGCTTGGTCAGCTGATCGAGCCCAATAATCAATCCGGCCAGCAGCAGCCAAAGCCCGTATCGCGTCGGTCGCATCGGAAGCATGGGCTCAACCCCAACGCCGGGTCTCGCCCGGGCCTTCGATGTTTTCGACGCAGCGGCCGCAGATTTCCGGGTGGTCCGGGTTTTCGCCGACGCTGTCGCGGTGGTGCCAGCAGCGGATGCACTTGGCGTGATCGGTCGGCTTGACCGCCACCTTGAGCGAATCGCCGTCGATCTCGGCGGTTTCCATCGGCTCGGCCACCGGCGCCAGTTGCACGTCCGACGAGATGAAGAAGAAACGCAGTTCATCACCGACGGCATCGAGTTCTTCGGCCAGCTTGCCGGAGGCTTCCAGCGTGATCTCGGCCGCCAGGGACGCGCCGATGGTCTTGTCGCGCCTGAGCTGTTCGAGCCAGGGACCGACCACTTCGCGCACTTTGCGCAGGCGCTGGATGCTCTCGCGTGTGGCCTCGTCACCCGTGTCGAGCCCTTCGTACCAGGTGGCGAGCATGACCGAATCCTCGCGCTCACCCGGCATCTCGGCCCAGATTTCTTCGGCGGTGAAACAGCACACCGGCGCGAGCCAACGCACCAGGGCCTCGAGGATATGGTGCATGGCCGTTTGCGCCGAGCGGCGGGCCGGATGGTCGGCCGGCAGGGTGTAGAGGCGGTCCTTGATGATGTCGAGATAGAACGCGCCCATATCGACGCTGCAGAAGTGGTGCACGCCCTGGTAGATGTTGAGATAGCGGTAATTGCGGTAGGCGTCGGTGACCTCGTTTTGCAGTCTGGCCGCCATGTCGACGGCATAGCGATCGAGCGGCAGCAACTGGTCGAGCGGCAGTGCGTTCTCGTCAGGATCGAAGTCGTGCAGGTTGCCGAGCAGGAAACGCGCGGTATTGCGGATGCGGCGGTAGGCGTCGGCCACGCGCTTGAGGATCTCGTCGGAGACGCTCATCTCCTGGCGATAATCGGCCGCCGCCACCCACAGGCGCAGGATATCGGCGCCAAGCGTCTTCATGACCTGCTGCGGGGCGACCACGTTGCCCTGCGACTTCGACATCTTCTTGCCCTCGGCATCGACGGTGAAGCCGTGGGTGAGCACCTGCTCGTAGGGCGCAATCCCGTGCATGGCCACCGAGGTCAACAGCGAGGAATGGAACCAGCCGCGATGCTGATCGGAGCCTTCCAGGTAGATGTCGGCCGGGCGTTTGAGCTCGGGGCGCTGGTCGAGCACGCAATGGTGACTGACGCCTGAGTCGAACCAGACATCGAGAATATCGGGCACCGGTTCGTACTGCTCGGCATCCACGCCCAGGCGCTCGGCGATGTCGTCGGCGTACCAGGCGTCCACGCCTTCCTTCTCGACGATGGCGGCGAATTTCCCCAGTATCTCGGGCGTATCCGGATGCGGCTGCTGGCTCTCGCGATCGATGAAAAAGCCCAGCGGCACGCCCCAGGTCCGCTGGCGCGAGATGCACCAGTCCGGGCGGGATTCGATCATGCCGCGGATGCGCGCCTGGCCCCAGTCGGGCACCCAGCGCACCTGGTCGATGGCCTTGAGCGCGTCTTCGCGCAGTCCGGCCTGGTCCATGGCGATAAACCACTGCGGCGTGGTGCGGAAAGCGGTCGGCGACTTGTGCCGCCAGCAATGCGGATAGCTGTGAGCGAAGTCCTCGGCAGCGAGCAGCGTGCCGTTGGCGCGCATGTGCTCGACCAGCATGGCGTTGGCCTTCCACACGTGTTCGCCGCCGACCACGGGCGTTTCCTCGACGAATACGCCGCGCCCGTCGATCGGATTGACCACCGGCAGGTCGTATTCGAGCCCGACATCGAAGTCTTCCTGGCCGTGGCCGGGTGCGGTATGGACCGCACCGGTACCGGTTTCGGTGGTGACGTGCTCACCCAGGATGGTCGGCACGTCGTAGTCGCGAAAGGGATGGCGCAGCCGCAGGTGCTCCAGCGCCGCACCCTTGACCGTGCCCAGCACCTCGACTTTTTCGAGACCGATGCGCTCGGCAACGACCTCGCGCAGTTCGCTGGCCACGACCAGGTCGCGCTGCACGCCTTCGCGCTGACCGCGCACCAGGTCGTAATCCAGTTCGGCATGCAGGCAGACCGCCTGGTTGGCCGGAATGGTCCAGGGCGTGGTCGTCCAGATGACGATGCCGGCATCATCGGCCAGCCCGCTTACACCGAACAGTTTGCCCAAGGCTTCGGCATCGACGGCCGGGAATAGCACGTCGACCGCGGTGGAGGTCTTGTCCTGGTATTCGATCTCGGCCTCGGCCAGGGCCGAGGAACAGTCGAAGCACCAGTGCACCGGCTTGACGCCGCGCTTGAGATGGCCGCGCTCGACGATCTTTGAGAGCGCACGCAGCATGTCGGCTTCGTACTTGAAGTCCTTGGTGGCGTAGGGGTTGTCCCAGTCACCCAGACCGCCCAGACGCTTGAAGTCGGTGCGCTGATTGTCGATCTGTTTCTCGGCGTATTCGCGGCACTTCTGCCGGAAAGTGGCCGCATCGACCTTCTGCCCGACCTTGCCGACCTTCTTCTCGACCTGCAGCTCGATCGGCAGGCCGTGGCAATCCCAGCCCGGCACGTAGGGCGCGCGGTAGCCGGCCATCAAGGCCGAGCGCACCACGAAGTCCTTGAGGATCTTGTTGACCGCATGCCCGATGTGGATGTCGCCGTTGGCGTACGGCGGACCGTCGTGCAGCACGAAGGTCTCGCGCCCGGCGGTGGCTTCCTGGATGCGCTCGTAAAGCCCGTCGGCATACCACTGCTCGAGCATGCCGGGCTCGCGCTGGGCCAGCGAGGCCTTCATCGGGAAGGACGTCTTGGGGAGATTGATGGTGTCTTTGTAGTCCACGGGGTCTCAGGATTCAGGATTCAGGGAATTTTCAAGGACCAAATTCCAATTTACAAACAAATCTCAATGTTCAATTTTCAATGATCGAAACCCGCTTCGGCCGACCGGAGGAGTTTTGGTCATTGATTTATTCGGTCCTTGGTCCTTGTTTGCAAATTGAGATTTGGTACTTGGTCATTTGTTTTTGAGTATGTCCTTAGCCTTCTCCGCATCCTTCTTCATCTGCTCGGTCATCGCGTCGAGGTCATCGAAGTGTTCCTCGTTGCGGATGAACGCGACGAACGCGACTTCGAGGTGCTGGCCGTACAGCTCGCCATCGTAATCGAAGAGGTGGACCTCGAGCAGCCATTCATCGCCGCCGATGGTCGGGCGTCGGCCGATGCTGGCCACGCCGGGATGTGACACCAGGCCGGCGCCTGAGACGCGTACGGCCAGGATACCGCTCAGCGCCGGTGGCAGCGGCGGGCGGAGATTGACCGTGGGAAATCCCAGGTCGCGGCCCAGGGCGCGGCCACGCAGCACGCGGCCGGACAGCACGTAGGGCCGTCCCAGCAGGCGCTCGACGGTGTCCAGGTCGCCTCCGGAAAGCGCTGTTCGAACGCGCGTTGAAGAGATGCGCTCGCCGCTTTCTTCGACGGCGTCCACCCGCACGACGGAAAACCCATAGCGGCGGCCCAGCTTTTCGAGCATGGCCACGTCGCCGGCCGCGCGCGAACCGAAACGGAAATCGGCGCCGACGACCACCCGTTCGGCCCGGGCACCGCTGACCAGCACGTCGCGCACGAATCGTTCCGGGCTCAGGCGCGCAAATTCCTGGTTGAAGCGCAGCATGAACAGCCAGTCGATGCCCTGCTCGCCGACCAGGCGAATGCGGTCGCGAACGCCCAGCAGGCGCGGCTGCGGCTCATCCGGACTGAAAAAGGTCGCGGGCAAGGGTTCGAAACACATCAGCGCCGGGGCCAACTTGCCGGCCCCTTCGCGTGCGGCCGCGATCAGCGCCTGGTGGCCGAGATGCAGACCATCGAAATTGCCCACCGCCACGGAGGTGGCGGGCAGTTTGTCGCGGTCGGGATTGAGGTATCGGACGAGTCGCATGGCGAGCGACGAATTCTACCGGGTTTCGGCCACCGTGGCACGGTCACTAATTTAGTAATCATTGACAGCCGTCGCCCGGTGGCCAATCCTTGGGCACGTTTCAATCAGCGCTTTACTGGCATGCCATGAACGCAATTGCCCTGCTACTCATCGGACTGGGCGTTTTCGCCCTGGGCTACCTGGTCTATTCACGCTGGATCGCCGAGCGCATTTACCGCCTTGACGACGACCGCCCGACCCCGGCGCATTCCATGCGCGACGACATCGACTACGTACCCACCAATCGTTTCGTGTTGTGGGGTCATCACTTCACCTCGGTGGCCGGGGCCGCGCCAATTGTGGGACCTGCCATCGCGGTGATCTGGGGCTGGGGCCCGGCTTTTGTCTGGGTGGTGCTGGGGACCGTCCTGATTGCCGGCGTCCACGACTTCGGCGCGATCTGGGCCAGCATTCGCAACCGCGGCCAGTCGGTCGGGGCACTCACCGGCGCCCTGGTGAGCGGCCGCGCGCGGGCCCTTTTCATGATCGTGATCTTCCTGCTGCTGCTGATGGTCAATGCCGTATTCGCGGTGGTCATCGCGCGGCTGTTCGTCGAGTATCCGCAAAGCGTGGTGCCGGCGTGGAGTGCCATCGCCGTGGCCCTGGTGCTCGGCCAGCTCATCCGCCGCGGCCATATCGGGCTGGCCTGGCTGTCGATCGCCGGGGTGATCGTGCTGTATTTCACCATCTGGCTTGGCCAGTACATGCCCGTGGCGCTACCGGAGACGGCGCTGGGGCTGGGCCAGAACGCCCAGTGGATCCTCGTTTTGTTCGCCTACGCGGCGGTCGCCTCGCTGCTGCCGGTCTGGGTGCTGCTGCAGCCGCGCGATTACATCAACGGCTTGCAGCTTTTCATCGGACTGGGCCTGCTGTTCGCCGCCGTGGTGCTGGCCAATCCGGACCTGGTCGCGCCGATGATCAACACCGGCCTGCCCGACGATATCCCGCCGATGATTCCGCTGCTGTTCGTCACCATCGCCTGTGGTGCCATTTCGGGCTTTCACGGCCTGGTGGCTTCGGGCACGACCTCCAAGCAGCTCGACCGCGAGTCCGACGCGCGTTTTGTCGGCTATTTCGGTGCCGTTGGTGAGGGTTGCCTGGCGCTGGCCGCCATCCTGGCCTGCACCGCCGGCTTCGCCACGCTGGGTGAGTGGAACGAACTGTATTCGAGCTTCGGGGCTGGCGGGCTGGCGGCCTTCGTCGAGGGCGGGGCCAATCTGATGAACGCCGGCTACGGCCTGCCCATCGCCGTGGGCACCACGCTGCTGGCGGTCATGGCCGTGCTGTTCGCGGCCACCACGATGGACACCGGCATCCGCCTGCAACGCTACATCGTCCAGGAATGGGGCCAGATCTACGGTATCCGGGCGCTCGTCCGGAAGGGACCCTCGACCGCGCTGGCGGTCGGCTGCTGTGTCGGCCTGGCCTTCGGCGCCGGCGGCACCGAAGGGTCCGGCGGCCTGGTCATCTGGCCGCTGTTCGGCACCACCAACCAGTTGCTGGCCGCCCTGACCCTCCTGGTTGTCGGGCTGCTCGTCGTGCGCCAGGGACGCCCGCCCTGGCCCCTGCTGGTGCCGATGCTCGGCCTGATCGCAATGACCGTTGCCGCCCTGCTCTACCAGCTGGTCGATTTCTACCGTGCAGGCCAATGGTTCCTGCTGGGCATGGATGCATTGATCCTGGTCGCGGCAATTTTCGTGGCCCTGGAAACGGCCGCCGCCCTGACCCGCAGCCGCCGGGGAGACAACAGCCGGGAGCCGACATGAAGCGGCTAATGAATCGACTCGATGCCTTGCTCGAGGCGCTCTATCACACCCGCCACCGGCGCGAGCTGGCCCGCATCCGGCGCGATCGCCACGATCTGCTGATGCTACTGGTCCACGCCGATGCGCTGGGCATCGATCACCCGGCCGCAGGACTGCTGCTGGAATTGCGCCCGCTGCTGGCCGACGACTTCCACGACTGGCACCGCCGTATGGGCCTGTCCCACTCACCGCTGGACTGCCCGCGTTGCTGCTGAGCGAGCGTGAGATCACTCTGGTGGCCGGTAAGGGCGGTGTCGGCAAGACCACCGTGGCCGCGGCGCTGGCGGTGGCATCCGCGCGGGCCGGAAACCGCACCCTGGTGGTCTCCACCGACCCGGCACATTCGCTCGGCGATGTGCTCCAGGCCCGGCTCGACCATGAAGCGACCCCCATCGAAGCCGGACTGGACGCAATCGAAGTCGATGCCGAGCGGCTGGCGGCCGATCGTGTGGACCAGGTGGCCCGCGCCCTGCGCGATTACGCCCACCCCGATACCTGGCCCGACATCGACCGTCACATGGCGCTCTCGCGCAACGCGCCGGGCACCGTCGACGCCGCTCTGACCGACTGGCTGGCCGATCTACTCGAGGACCTTGGCCACAGCTATGCCCGAATCGTGCTCGACACCGCGCCCGGCGGCCATACCCTGCGCCTGCTGCAACTGCCCCAATCCCTCGGACGCTGGGCCGATGATCTGCTCGACCAACAGCAGCGACACGACAAGCTGAGGGTCGAGCAAGGTCATCCCGAAAGTGTTCCCGAACACAGCCGCCAGATTGCCAAGCGCCTGCAGCGTCGTCAGGAGAAGCTGTTACAGCTGGGCCGCATCCTGACCGACGCCGAACGCTGCGGCGCATTGCTGGTCTGTTCGCCCGAACGCCTGCCGGTTCTTGAAACCCTGCGGCTGGCCGAACAGTTACGCCAGACCGGGATCGGACTAACCGGATGCATCGTCAACGGCGTGTTTCCCGACGACGACCACGACTTCATCGCCCGACGCCTCGAACAGCAGCGACGCTGGGTCGACGAACTGGCGACGCGGGCCCCGGAACTGGCGCTGCACGAACTCGAGCTGCTTGCCCAACCACCGGTCGGACCCGACGAACTGGCCCGACTGCTCGCTGAACTCCGACCCTACCCAGTGCAGCTCTAGCGCGAGTCCGCCTCGCGTGGCCGCATGACATGACGTGGTCGCAGGCCGCTCGCCAGCAGCACCAGCGCATACACCGCGGCGGCGACGGCAATGACGGTCGCAAATTCCAGGACGCGCCAGCCGGTGGCCGCCTGCAGCCACGTCGCTGTGTCGTCGAGCATCAGCCAGACACCAACCGCCATGGCGACACTGGCCGCCATGACCTGGCCGATATGCAACCAGGGCAGACGCGGCGCCAGGTCGCGTTTTCGAAGGCCCCGCCACAGCAGCGAAGCGTTGATCCAGCCCGACGTGCTCGAGGCCAGGGCCAGTCCGGCGTGGGCACCCGGATGCGCCGCCAGGGTGGCCCACAGCCCCGCGCCGAAATCACCACCGGCCAGGTGCCAGACGAAAGCCAGCACGAAGACCACGTTCAGAAACATGTTGGCAACCAGCGCAATGATGGCCACCTTGACCGGCGTTTTCGTGTCCTGGCGCGAGAAATAGGCGGGCGCCAGGATCTTGACCCCGATAAATGCCGGCAGGCCCAGGGAGTAGGCCAGCAGGGCCAGTGCCGCCATGACCGCATCGCGATCGGTAAATGCGCCATGGTGGAACAGCGTGATGACCAGCGGCTCGGCGACCACGGCCAGGCCGACCGCGGCCGGCACGGCGATCACGAAGCCGAGGGTGACGGCCCAGTCCAGGGTGGCACGGAAGGCCTCACGGCTCTCGCGGGCGTGCAGTGAGGAGAGTGTGGGCAGAATGACCACTGACAAGGCCACGCCGAACATGCCGAGCGGAAACTCCATCAGGCGATCGCCGTAGTACAGCCAGGACAGCGAACCGGAAAACAGCAGCGAGGCGAAGATCACGTCGAACAGCAGGCTGACCTGGGCCACCGAGGAGCCGAACAGGGTCGGCACCATCAGTTTCATGATGCGCCGCACGCCGGCATGGGCGAAATCGGGTTTCGGCATGGGCAACACGCCGAGACGGGCCAGCGCCGGTATTTGCACGGCCAGCTGCAGAACGCCGGCGACCAGCACGCCCCAGGCCAACGCCTCGATGGGCGGCTCGAATTGCGCGCTGAAAGCCACGGCCGCGGCAATCAGCGAAATGTTGAGCAACGCCGGGGTCAGCGCCGGCAGGGCAAAGCGGCCCAGGGTGTTGAGAATGCCGCCGGAAAGCGCCGTCAGGGCGATGAACAGCAGGTAGGGAAACGTGATCCGCAGCATGTCGGCGGCGAGTTGGAACTGCTCCGGGTCGTCGCGAAATCCCGGCGCGAACAGCGTGACCACCCAGGGCGCGGCGAACATACCGATGGCGGTAATCACCAGCAACACGGCCATCAGGCTGCCGGCGGTGGCGTCGATCAGCGACTTGAGCTCCTCGCGGCTGCGCGTTTCGCGATACTCGTTGAGCACCGGCACGAAGGCGAGCGAAAACGAGCCCTCGGCGAACAGCCGGCGCAGGAAATTGGGGATCTTGAAGGCGAAGACGAAGGCATCCATCGCCGGCCCCGCCCCGAACCAGCGCGCGAAGACCACATCGCGCACGAAACCGAGGATGCGCGAAATGAAGGTCATGGCGCCGAAAGTGAAGGTGTTCCGGAGCAAGCTCATCGGACAGGGACCAGGGACCAGGGACCGGGGACCAGCAAGGTCGGCGCTGGTGGATGTTGACTATCGAGGCGCATCGCCCGATAATAGCCGGCTTGATTAAACACTGATCGTATTTTCCAGGAGATTCCAACGTGGCCAATAGCGTATCCGCCCGCAAGCGTGCCCGCCAGGCTGAGAAGCATCGGCAGCATAACGCCTCGCAGCGCTCGCACGTGCGCACCCGGATCAAGCAGGTGCTTCGCGCCATCGAATCGGGCGACAAGGCCGCGGCCGAAGAAGCCTACAAGGCAGCCGTGCCGGCCATCGACCGCGCCGTGTCCAAGGGCATCATGCACGCCAACAAGGCCGCCCGCCACAAGTCGCGGCTGAACCAGCACGTCCGCGATCTGGGCTAAACCTCGCCCGGTACAAGCTGAATATGAAAAAGCCGCGCCACCGAGCGCGGCTTTTTCGTTGGCGAAGCGGTTTCTTCCACTCAGAGCGGAAGCGCATTCCCGGCTGCGATGTAGCGCAGCGAAAAGAGCAGTGTCTCATGACAATCTGCCACATTCACGGCCGCTTCCGGAGCCCCAGGCCTGGCGGAGAACGATTCTTCGGGTGCGCTGGTCTGTTCAAAGGCCTCCCGAATGATCCCGATCCGGCAGTCGAGCAACTCGAGATACAGGGCGCGTTCGCGACTGGTGAGCCGCTTGACCCCGGCGCCGTCCTGGACCCACAGCGTGACGCCTGCCTCTTCGGCGAGCGCTTCCAGCCACCCGGCATAGTCCCGGGGCAACTGGAAACCGGTGAAGTAGCTGCTTACGGCCAGCGGACCATCGAGAGCCCCGGCAAGGAGCGCCACCTGGCGCGTCAGCAGGGCGCGCCTGTCCGCGTCGTGCAGACCCCGATCGGGCAGCTCCAGCGGCAAATACCAGCCGGCAAACTCCTTCCTCACGACCAGGTGGCGCCAGTTGTGGGCCGTGTCGAGGTTGCGCTGCAGCATGAGATTGAGCCGGTCGCCCCACGCGGACTCGTCTGCAAGCAGGCTGTCCAACCAGGCATCGTTCCAATACAAGCCGATGTGGGTTTCCAGTCCGGCTTCCATGGCCGAGTCGATGACTTGTGCCAACCATCCCGTCGAGCCGCCAAAGTCTTCGTCGTTGAATCGGGTCCACTGCACGACCAGCCCATCGTGCCCCTGCCGCTTCAGGTCTTCCCAGATCGCACTCCACTGGGCTGGCCCAAGGCCTGAATCGCGCGACTGCGGCTGATAGAACACGGTAGCGCCCCACGCGGGTGCAGCCAGCATGACCAGCAATGCGACCATCGGAATTGTTCGCTTCAAACGTTTCACCATGCACTCTCCAGGCGCAGGAAAACGCCGTTTCGATCGGCAATATTGGTTTCGACCGCGTGCTGGAACTCCAGGCGCAGACTGTGAACGCGCTTGTGGGCGTCGTAGCGACTCTCCCCGGACCATTTTCGGAGGCCGATTCCCGCTCCGACACGCACATCGTGACCGCTACGAACCAACCGGGACTCGGCCAGCAGATACGGATACCAGCTGGTTGCCCGCCAGTCGTCAACAGCAAAGTGCCAGGCATGGTCGAATCTGGCCGACACGAGATACGCATCGCTTCGGGCCCACCAGGCGCCCTCGACATAGAATCGTCTCTCCTGCCAGGATGGGGTCTCCGGACGCCAGTCACGCCGGTATTTTCCGTCGCTCAGCCACTCCGAAGCCGCGTGCACCAGAATCTCCCCAGTGCCATTCTCGGGCTCGAGCCAATCGACTCCGACAACGGTCTTACCGAGCGGCAGGTGCCAGGTCATGCCCAGGGTCACGGCGCGATCGGAAAACGGATCATCGGAACCGCCCTGCCCGATCAACCGGGCGCGGGCGTGAATGCTGCCCAGGCCGGAATCGGCTCCGAGCTGGCGATCAACGATCAGGTTGGCGTAGTTTCTCGGCGGATCCTCCGCGAGGAAGAATTCGCCGGGAACACTGTCCGTTGCCGCCCAAGCGCTGAACTCGACCCGCCAGCGCCGTCCCAGCACTTCGTGGCTGCGCCGAACCAGATATGAGCGCTTGCGCGTCTCCTGGGGGTCAAGGTCGGGCGGCGGCAATTCGGGGCGCAGCCGATCGATGGCCTGACGAAACGCTGCCCGGGCCGGCTCGCCTTGCTTCAGCCGGGCATGAACGTATCCGAGTTGCTCGTGCAGTTCGAACCGCCAGGGTTCGTGGCGCAGCGCCTGCTCGAACACCGCCACGGACTGCCTGGAGTCCAAGCGTTCCAGGGCATAGGCATGTTCGGAGAGATATTTCGCATTGTCCGGATCCCTTTCAACTGCGCGACCCAGCGCATTCGCTGCGGCTTCAAAATCTCCCATTTCGTGATGAAGCACCCCGATCTGGAACGTGGCTTCGGCCGAGTGCCAACGTTCCTCCACGATTGTCCACCACTGCAAGGCCTGCTTGAACTGACCCAGGCCCTGGGCAATTCTGGCGCGCATCGACCACCACTGGCGGTCATCCTTCTGGTCACCGAGTTGCGCATGCGCTTCGGCAGCGGTCGAATACCGGCCTGCCTCGAGCGCCGCTTCCACCTTCAGCCGGTATTGCTCCGGAGCCAGCCTCCCATCGGATTCGAGCCGTTCCAGGACGTCCAGCGCTTCCTCCGGTCTGCCGGATTCAAACAGGGAAACGGCCAATGGACCGCGTGCTCGAGCAATGCCCAGGCGATCGGCCTGACCAAAGTGATGCACGGCAAGTCCCGGCGCTTCCTGCTGCAGGCAGAACCCAAGCAGCTGGTGAACCTTACCGGCCCGCGGACCCGAGGGAACTAGATCCAGGTCACGGACATCCGCGCAGCGACCGGTGGAATGCAAGGTATTGGCGCCATCGATTCGCAGATCCGGATCGCTGGTATTCGCAACAACCCGAACGGCAGCTGCTGCCCCTGGATCGACTTCCGGCAGGGGATACAAGGTAAGCAAACGCCGGGACAGTTGTCGGCCCAGTTCATCGTCGCCAAACGGCGCCGACTCGACCAACAGGCGGGCAGCCTTCTTGCGTTCGTCAGCAAGCAGGTAGAAGTAGCTCGCGCGTTCGAGATCCTTCCGGGATCCTGTCGACTGATACCGGTTCCGGACAATTTCTGCGGCTTGCTCGTAATGCTCTTGACGCTCCAGCGCAGCCAGCAGGTATTCCCGGGCGACCGGATGCTGAGAGTCGTGAAACAGCCTGATCAGTTCCTCATCTTCTCCACGGCGCTGCAAGAGCACCGCGACCGCCTCGATCCTTCTTCCCTCCGGCCCGGACTGATCAAACCGCTGATCAATCAGAAGGTCCACTGCCTCGAGCTCGACGGCCAGATCAAGCCAGACCTCGGCTGGCCTGGGTTTGCAATCTCCCAGCCATTCATGAGCTTTCTCAGCCAGCCCGGCCTCGATCAACTGCGCGACTGCGCGGAGGCACTCCCCGCGCGTGCGAATCAGTTCCGCAGCCCGCTCCAATTCACCCAGTTCAGCGTAGACCTGTTCCAGCTGACTGGCTTCATCCGCGCGCAATCCATAATTGACCTCCAGCGCCTCCAGTAGCCGGCGAGCCACTTCCCATTCGGACTGGCCGATGGCATTCTGGATCGCCATCCTGATCAGTTCGGGATACTGGGCCGATTGCTCTTCCAGCAGCCATTGTTCCATCTCCCGCCATTCACCCTGGGCGATCCAGGCGGAAACGGCCCGGACCCGGTCTTCACTCGCCCAGCTCCGATACGCCTTGAGCTGCTGCAGGGCATCGATGACATGGGCCCATTCGCCGGCCGACTCTGCCATGACGACGCGTCGCTCGATTGCATGAATGCAACCGTTGCCCGGACAGGGAACGCGGCTGAGTCGGGTCAACTTGCCTTCGAGATCCAGATCTTCTCCGTCGGAAAAGGCATAGCCGTCGATCAGCGCCCGGGCATCACTGGTCGAGGCGGATGCCAGCCATGCCAACCAGCGCTCGACCGACGGCGGATCTTCGCCGTCCGCAAGCCATTCGAGTCTCGCCTGTTGCTTGAGTGCTTGCAGTCCATCGTCCTCCGGAGCGGATTCGAGCAATTCATCGGCCGCCGCGGGACGGTCTGCGGCCAACAAGGCCTCGGCCAGTGCCCGGATGATCGGCACATGGCCTTGTGCCCGCTCCAGTGCCGCACGCCAGTGTTCGATTGCAACTTCCAGTTCGCCCTCGGCGACTGCGCGCTGCGCTCGTTCCACGTATGGATAGGCACGATGTCGCGCCAGTTCGCCCAGACCATCGAGAACTCTTGGATACTCCGTCGACTCCTCGCTGGACTGGCGCGCCTGAACCGGCTCGGGAATCGGCGTCAATGAACAGACCAGAACAGAGCACAGGACCAGGGAACAGACTTTCATGGTTGTTCCTCCGACTGCAGGACTGACAAGTCCACGTCCGCCTCCGCCAGCAATTGCCGCATCGTCGGCTGGAAATGGCTCTGAACCGCCAGGCCCTCCTCGAGTGCTTGTTCGCTCAAGTATCCTTTCTGAACCAGATATTGACCAAGGGGCAGATCGGAATCCTCGAATTCCAGCAGCGCCTGGTACAACGCCCCCGACTGGATAGTGTGAGTGCCCAGCAGGATGTCGCCCAACAGAACCTGCCGGTGCACGTAATCTTCCCAGACCCTTTCCGCGCTGCTGCGGCTCAACTGTCCCTTCTCCACGGCCTTTTCAAGTAAGGAGAACGGGGCTTCCTGCGGTTTGTCACTGCAGTACATTCGCAGAGCGGTTGTAACCGTGCCCTGAGGCACAATCACGAAACGTACCGGCGAGCCGACGCGACGCTGCAGCCCCTGCAACTGAACAGGTAACAGGGCAGTCTCACGGGCCACGACCAGAGTCCCGTCCGTTTCACGCCTCAGCGGAAAGACGCCGTATTTTCGGGCGACCCCTTTCGCCAGAAGCTCGCGTTGCTCGGGCGTGACGTTGCGCGGATCGAATGGCTCGTTCTCAACGCCCGCCTGTTCGGCAAGCAACAGCGCCAGGTCATCCGGAGAAATCAGTTCCAGCCGCAACAGAGTCTGCCCTAGCCGCTCGACCGGGCGACGTTCCGTCAAGGCATGATTGAGCTCGGCCTCGGCAAGCATTCCTCGGGCCACTGCCGCTTCTCCCAAAGCACCCGTATGAACGGTCTTCTCAAGTTCAGGAAATTCGTGAAGGGTCTTGTCCCAGTCCATTCCCCTGCGCTGCTTTGCTGTCAGGAACAGCCAGGATGCCCGGCACGTGGCTGCGAAATTGATCACGTTACTCCAGAGCATCCGTGGGCCTGACATCAGGCCCTGAACAAGGCCGTACTGCGTGGTTACAAAATATATGCGGTGCAATAAACGATTGAGAAGAAGGAACCCATTGAGCCACAAGAGCACGACCAGGACCTGATCGTCTGCAAACATGCTCAGGAATCTGTAGGGATCATTACTTACAAGCTCATACGCCCATAATATTGCGACATTGAACAGAAGAAAGGTCGCCAGAAAGGAGACCGGGTGCGCTAGCAGGCCGCGGCGGTCGCGCCACAGAAAGTAGTTCAGCCAGAACGAGCCGCCCCAGCGAAGACTGCTCGAACCCTGGAACACAATGCCGGTTATCCAGCGGGACTTCTGGCGAACAGCTGCCATGAAGCGATCCGGGAAATACTCCCGGACCGCCACCACCGTTGCTTCCAGTTCATCATCTCGATCTCGACGTGAGCTGGGAAAGCGAACGAAGACCTCCTTCATCCCCTTGCGGGCCAGACGAATAGCGATGTCATAGTCTTCGGTCAGCGATTGCGTATCGAAAGGAAGGGCATCCTGTTCGCGCATCAGACTCAACAGGGCACGTCGACTGAAGCACGTTCCGACACCGGCACTGGGAACCTGTCCAGCCAGCGCCTCCCTGATCACGACATCCTTGGCGTGCTGTTCTGCGAATTCATCGATGTAGTGCCCACCGGTAAACTGATGAAGCGAGCGCGGCAACGGGTAGACTGGAATCTGGATGAGATCCTTCTGATCCAGAAGGTGGTTGAAAACCCGCAACTCCATCGGCGGAATGACATCTTCGGCATCGTGGAGCACGAACCCTTCAAAGCGGATACCAAGTTCATCTTCGAGCTCGAAGATTCTGGCGACCACGTTGTTGAGACAATCAGCCTTGCTGGTCGGACCGGGACGCGCACATATGACCTTGTGCACCGTCGGATGGCGATGCGCAAGTTTTTCGACCACCGCCTGGGTTTCGGAGTCGTTCGGATAGGTGCCGACCACGATATGGTAGTTCTCGTAGTTGATCGATCGCCCGGCAGCGTCGATCATCTCACCGATGACTTCGGCCTCTTGCCACGCAGGGATCATGAGTGCAATGGGTTTCTGTGGCGCGTCCAGCAGGGACCCCGTGCCAGCACGCTGAAAACGTCGATATACGGTGAGACTTCTCCAGATCCGGCGGCCCCAGTAAACCAGGTCGATGAACAGGTCATCCAGGCTCAGAATCGCGAGAAGGATGGCGGTCAATATGGTTATGTACTTGAGGGCAAACAGATACGTTGCCACCAGGTCAACCCATTGCATCTTTCGCGTACCCCTTTGTTACCGGCATCGACGGCCTGTCAGCCTGCATCCCGGGTGGAAGCTGGTGCGGTTACATACGGGCTCCTGAAAGCCCAAAAAGAGAACCCCTTCTCGACTTTGTGATGTGCATCACATGGAACGATTCTAGACGGGAAAACAACGTTTGTCCACGTCGGACGCCCTCGACACAAGCCGCGCCTGTCTTGACTCCCAACCGGCTTGCGGGCATCGTCTCGGGCTTCGGACGAGACATTCTCAGGTGCCGCCGGGCCATGCCCCAACTTCGTATTGCAATCATCATCGGGACGCGCCCGGAAGCCATCAAACTGGCTCCGGTCATTCATGAGCTGGAAAAGCACCGCGACTGCAGGGCAATCGTCCTGTTGACCGGCCAACACCGTGAAATGGTGGAACAGGTGATGCAGCATTTCGGGCTCACGCCCGACCAGGACCTCGCCATCATGCAACGCGACCAGAGCCTGACCGATATCGCCAGTCGCAGCATTGACGGGCTGAGTCAGGCTCTCGAGTCGGCAAAACCGGATCTCGTCGTGGTTCAGGGAGATACCACGACCGCATTCGCCGGAGCACTGACTGCTTTCTACATGCACATCCCCGTGGCTCACGTGGAGGCCGGGCTGCGCACCAACACAGCGCAGGATCCGTTTCCGGAGGAAATGAATCGCCGACTGATTTCGCAATTGGCCACAATCAACTTTGCCCCCACGGACGAGGCCGTCGTCAACCTGAAGTCCAGCGGCATAGAAGGGCGGATCATCAAAACCGGCAACACCGTGGTCGATGCACTGTTCCAGACCGCTGCGACCAGGCCGGAATGTCCCGTGGAGGGTCTCGACTGGGACGTGGGGCGCGTCATTCTCGCCACGGTGCACCGCCGGGAGAATTGGGGCGCGAGAATTGATTCCATCCTGCGCGCCTTCTCGATTTTGCTCGATCGGTATCCCGATCTTCGTATCGTATTGCCGCTTCACCGCAATCTTCGGGTCCGGCAACCGATCGAGAAAGCGCTGGGCCAACATCCCCGCGCCTTTCTGGTCGAGCCTCTCTCCTATCCAGGTCTGATCGGCGCCATCCAGCGCTGCCACCTGTTGCTGACCGACTCCGGGGGCCTGCAAGAAGAGGCGCCCAGCCTAGGCAAGCCTGTCCTGGTCCTGAGGGAAACCACCGAGCGACCCGAAGCGATCAAAGCCGGAACCGCCAGACTTGTAGGCACCGACACCGGACAGATCGTCGAAATGACGGCTTCCTTACTCGACGACGATGACGCCTACCAGTCCATGGCCAGGGTGAACAACCCGTTCGGTGACGGGCGGGCAGCGGAACGCATTGTCAGTCATATCAGGCTGTTTTTCGGCGCGAACCTGGACGCACCGGATCCAGCAACCAACTAACTTTAATGACCTTTTACCAGCCCTGAACGCCTTCGAGATCCTCCGGGAAGGTCAGGCGATAGCCGATGGTCAGGACTTCCTCATCGCCGGGGGCGAGTTCGCGCTCCCAGGCGAGTACGCCGGGCTTGTCGTCGACATCGCGTTCGTCCGGCGGTGTGGTGGCATCCGTCAGGCTCACTTCGATGCGCTCGTCGCGCGAGACCGGCATCTGGTCGAGTACGGTCAAATCGATCGCCCGGGCGTGGCCGCTGGTGACGCTGATGCGGTAGCTGCGCGTCAGAACGGTGGACTTGCGAATCATGCCTTCGGTGGCGCGTTCGTCCTCGAGCAATTCGTGTTCGACCGTGATGCGGTCGTCCACGCCGAAACTGGAAGCCAGTTCGCCGCCGGGTGCGACACCGCCGAAGCGCACCTGTCCGACCAGGGTATCGTCCTGGTAGAGCGTGGCCATGCCAGGCGGCAGCGGCGCTTCGCCGTCGAATTCGCCCTCGGCGTAAAGCCAGGCGGTCGGCTGCCGGCGCGGCACGGTGCGTGCACTCAGGCTCACATCCAGGGCGTGGTCGGCCAGGTTGAAACGGTGGGGCTGGTTATCGGTGGCGACGTCGACCCGGCCAGCGACCTGCCAGGCCTGGGTGTATTCGCTGCCAATCAGATCTGCCGTGTCCCAGGCGGCTTCGGGTGGTGGTGCGGCGGCCGACTCCGCCATGGCCATGTCCATCTGCTGGCCGGCCGCACGCGCGCGCTCCAGGCGTTCTTCCTTGGGTGGTTCGAAGACATCGACCCACCAGGGCTGAAGCTCCGGCAGGCGGCCGCCGGCGGAAGGCCGTGCCAGGGACAGGCTCAATTCGGCATCAGACCAGTCCTCGCCCGTGCGCTGGCGGACTTCGGCAAACTGCACGATTTCCAGGTTACCGGCATCGGTATCGAGGCGCCATTCGTAGATCGGGCGCCAGGCTGCACCCGACACGGTGTATTCAATCGTGACGCGGGCCGCGCCGCTGGCAGCACTGGCGTAGTCGAGATGGAGCGACTGCGTGTCCTGCTGGTTTTGACCGAGGTCGCTGAGTTCGCGCTCGAGGCGCTCGATTTCGCTCTGCAGCTCGCGCCGATCGAGGTGGAGCTGGCGGCGCGCCGTCAGTACTTCCTCGGCGCCAGAACCAATCGTCTGGAGTGCGTTCTCCCAGCCATCGATGGCCGGCCGCCCTTCGCCCTGCCCGGCGCCGCCTGCCAGGGACTGCAGCAGGGTCACCTGCATTTCGCGGGCACGAATGGCGTCGTCGATGGCATCGCGCCCGTCGCGCAGTTCCTGCAGGCGATCCTCGAGTTCGCGGGCACGCTCGCTGACCCGCTCGCTACCGCGCACGGTCTCGAGCCGATAGCCGCCCAGGCGCAGGCCCTCGGGCCCACTGGCCGAAATGCGCAGGCTGTCGCGCGAAAGGCCCAGGGGCAGGCCGTCCTGAACAATTTCGCCGGAGCCGGCATCGACGCGCGCGTCGATCACGCGGGTAACGGTGGCGCGGTCGGGAAAGACGGTGACCGACTCGATCGTGGCCGAGGCCGGGATCAGCCAGCCCAGGGAAATGAGCACCAGTACAATTCTGGTCATTGTTCTTCTCCGGTGACGTGACAGGGGGTTTGACGAACCTCAGGGGCCGGGGTTCAGTCCTCTGAAGCGACGGCCCCGCTTTCGGCCTCCTCTCGTCCCCGCTCCTCGAGATAGTTCATCACGTCGCCGGTCAGCCTGTCCAGCCCCTTGTGCGCGACCGAAGAGACCGCGTACCACGGCGCCTGCCAGTCAAGTGCGTCGATGATCTCGGTCGACACCTCGGCTGCAAGTTCATCGTCGAGCTGGTCGATCTTGGTCAGCACCAGCCAGCGCTCGCGCTCGGCCAGTTCAGCATCGAACCGGGCCAGCTCGCGCTCGAGCGCGCGGACTTGGTCGGCCGGCTCACTGCCGTCGACCGGCGCGATTTCGACCAGGTGCAGCAACAGGCCCGTGCGCTGCAGGTGCTTGAGGAACTGGATCCCCAGCCCCGCCCCTTCGGCCGCGCCCTCGATCAGGCCGGGAATATCGGCAATGACGAAACTGCGGCCGGGTTCGAGGCTGACCACGCCGAGATTCGGGTGCATGGTGGTGAACGGATAATCCGCCACCTTGGGCCGGGCGGCGGAGACCGCGCTGATCAGGGTCGACTTGCCGGCGTTGGGGAATCCGAGCAGGCCGACGTCGGCCAGCACCTTCAACTCGAGATGCAGATCGCGCTCTTCACCGGGCGTGCCCGGGGAGGACTGGCGCGGTGTGCGGTTGGTCGACGACTTGAAGTGGATATTGCCGCGGCCACCGTGACCGCCGCGCGCGACCAGCAGGCGCTGGCCATGCTCGAGCACCTCGCCGATCAGCTCGTCGGTTTCGGCAGCGCGAACGATACTGCCCAGCGGCACGCGCACGACCACATCGTCGGCTGACTTGCCGGTACGCTGCCGCCCCGCTCCGGGCTGACCGTTTTTCGCCTTGAAATGCCGCGCATGGCGAAAATCCGCCAGGGTATTCAGCCCGGAATCACCCTCCAGCCAGACATCCCCGCCGTCCCCGCCGTCACCCCCATCGGGGCCGCCCTTGGGAATGTACTTCTCGCGCCGAAAACTGACACAGCCGTGCCCGCCGTTACCGGCCGTGACGCGAATGGATGCTTCGTCGACAAATTTCATGCTGGCAGTCTACTCGTTCAAGCGGGGTGCGGCAGATAAGGGAAAATTCAAAACCTTTAAAACGCAAAGCAGCGAAGCAGCAAAGAACGCAAAGTGAATTAATCAGAGATAGAAAAGCTGAGGCGGCAGCGGCCTGGGCTCCATACACATTCTGAATTATATTTATTTGTTTTTCTTCGCGTTCTTTGCTGCTTCGCTGCTTTGCGTTCCAAAGATTTTAAGGAACCAGGCACCACATACGAAAAAGCCCCGCACAAAGGCGGGGCCGTCTCGGCATCCGGTTTGGGACGGAATGCTAAGTCTTTTCGCTTACTCGGCCGGCTCGACCGTCACGAACTTGCGCAGCGGCTTGCCGCGTTGCACGAACTTGACCTTGCCGTCGGCCAGAGCGAACAGGGTGTGGTCGCGGCCCACGCCGACGTTGGCACCGGCATGGAAGCGGGTGCCGCGCTGACGCACCAGGATGTTGCCGGCCGCAACGGCTTCGCCACCGTAGCGCTTTACACCCAGGTATTTCGGATTGGAGTCGCGGCCGTTACGAGTGGAGCCGCCTGCCTTTTTATGAGCCATTGCTTAGCCCTCGATTCCGGTGATCTTGATGTCGGTGTAGTACTGGCGGTGACCCATCTGCTTCATGTGGTGCTTGCGCCGCTTGAATTTGATGATGCGGATCTTGTCGCCGCGACCGTGGTCGACCACCTCGGCGGTGACCTTGCCGCCCTCAACGTTCGGGGTACCGACACGCACATCGTCGCCTTCGCCGACCATCAGGACCTGGTCGATCTCGACCGTAGCGCCCTTCTCGGCGTCCAGTTTTTCGACGCGCAGAACGTCGCCTTCAGAGGCCCGGTACTGCTTGCCGCCGGTGGAAAATACCGCGTACATGGATGACTCTCCGCAAGAACTCGCCAGTAAAGAGCGGGAATTCTACCGGACCGGTAAGCGCCAGTCAACGCAAACCCGCCCCTCACTGCCTGTCGTCGAGACCGGGTTCTTGAAACCGCAGATTTCGCAGATTGACACAGATTATTTGAACAAGCGAATTTTCGGCGGCATTACGCCAAGCGTCCATGGTTACCGGCTGTGCAGTCTCGAAGGCAGGGCAAACTCCAGAAAAATCTGCGCTAATCTGCGAAATCTGCGGTTCCATACATGCTCCCGCCAGACTCCACCCCCGAAATCGAGGTTTGCTTTGCGCCGATCACAGTAGGCGCGATATATTAGCAGGCTTGTCTTTCATTTCCGGCAGTGAGCAATGAAGTCGATCAGCGTCCGCGGCGCGCGCACCCACAACCTGGCCAATGTCGATATCGAACTGCCCCGCGACCGGCTGATCGTGTTTACCGGGCTGTCGGGCTCGGGCAAGTCCTCGCTCGCCTTCGACACCATCTATGCCGAGGGCCAGCGGCGCTACGTCGAGTCGCTGTCGGCCTACGCCCGGCAGTTCCTGTCGATGATGGAAAAACCCGACGTCGACCACATCGAAGGTTTGTCGCCGGCCATCTCGATCGAGCAGAAGGCAGCCAGCCACAACCCGCGCTCGACCGTGGGCACGGTCACCGAGATCCACGACTACCTGCGCCTGATGTACGCCCGCGTGGGCACGCCGCGCTGCCCCGACCACGCCGAGGAGCTCGACGCCCAGACCGTCTCGGAGATGGTCGACACGGTGCTCAACTTGCCCGAGGGCACGAAGCTGATGCTGCTCGCACCGATTGTGCGCAACCGCAAGGGCGAACACGTGCAGGTGCTGCAGGAATTGCGCGCCCAGGGCTTCGTGCGCGCCCGCGTCAACGGCCGGGTGATCGACCTCGACGACGATCTGCCCAGCCTCGAACTCAGGAGAAAACATACCATCGAGGCGGTGGTCGATCGCTTCCGCGTGCGTGAGGATCAGGCTCAGCGCCTGGCTGAAAGCTTCGAGACCGCGCTGGCCCTGGCCGACAACCTGGCGATGATCGCGCCGATGCCGGGCCCGGACTCCGACTCGGCGGATGCCGACGACGAATTCGAAGAGATGCTTTTCTCGGCCCGCTATGCCTGCCCGGTGTGCGATTACAGCCTGCCGGAACTCGAGCCGCGCATGTTCTCCTTCAACAACCCCAACGGCGCCTGCGAGACCTGCGACGGCCTGGGCGTGAAACAGTATTTCGACCCCGAGCGGGTGGTGGCCAACCGCGAACTGTCGCTGGCCGGCGGCGCGATCCGCGGCTGGGACCGACGCAATGCCTACTACTTCCAGTTGATCCAGTCGCTGGCCAAGCATTACGGCTTCGACATCGAAACCCCCTTCGGCGAATTGCCCGAAAAGCTGCGGCAGGTCATCCTGTTCGGCAGCGGCACGGAAAAGATCGCCTTCCGCTACCTGTCCGAACGCGGCACGCAGACGCGCAAGCATCCGTTCGTGGGCATCATCCCCAACCTGGAGAAGCGCTACCGCGAGACCGACTCGCGCATCGTGCGCGAAGAACTGTCGCGCTACATCTCCACGCGTGCCTGCCCGGAGTGTCACGGCCAGCGCCTGGGCCGGGCCGCGCGGCATGTCTTCATTGCCGACCAGTCGCTACCGGAAATTTCGAGCTGGTCGGTGGAACGGTGTCTGGAATTCTTCGAGCGGGTGGAACTCGGCGGCTGGCGCGGCGAGATCGCCGGACGGATCCTGAAAGAGGTGCGCGAGCGATTGCAGTTCCTGGTCAACGTCGGGCTGGACTACCTGACCCTGGATCGCCAGGCCGATACGCTCTCCGGCGGCGAGGCCCAGCGCATCCGCCTGGCCAGCCAGATCGGCGCCGGCCTGGTGGGCGTGATGTACGTGCTCGACGAGCCGTCCATCGGACTGCACCAGCGCGACAACGCCCGGTTGCTCGAAACCCTGTTCCGCCTGCGCGATCTGGGCAACACGGTGATCGTGGTCGAGCATGACGAAGAAGCGATCCGCTCGGCCGACCACGTGGTCGATCTCGGCCCCGGACCGGGCGTGCACGGCGGACGGATCGTCTACAACGGCACGCCCGAAGGCCTGGTCGACTGCGAGGAATCGCTCACCGGCGACTACCTGTCCGGTCGCCGGGAAATCGCGGTGCCCAAGAAACGCCACAAGCCCGACCGCAAGCGCCTGTTCCGGATCGAGGGCGCAACCGGCAACAATCTCAAATCGGTGGATCTGGAACTGCCCGCCAGCCTGTTCGTGTGCGTGACCGGCGTATCGGGCTCGGGCAAGTCGACGCTGATCAACGACACGCTCTACAAGTTGCTGGCACGCGAACTCAACAGCGCTTCAGAAACGCCGTCACCGCACACCGGCCATTCCGGGCTGGAACTGTTCGACAAGGTGGTCGACATCGACCAGAGCCCGATCGGCCGCACGCCGCGCTCCAACCCGGCCACCTACACCGGCATGTTCACGCCCATCCGTGAGCTGTTTGCCGGCACCCAGGAAGCCCGCGCCCGCGGCTACAAGCCGGGCCGCTTCTCGTTCAACGTCAAGGGCGGGCGTTGCGAGGCCTGCCAGGGCGACGGCGTGATCCGCGTCGAAATGCACTTCCTGCCCGACATCTTCGTGCCCTGCGACGTCTGCGGCGGCAAGCGCTACAACCGCGAGACCCTGTCGGTAACCTACAAGGGCAAGAGCATCCACGAGGTGCTCAAGATGACGGTCGAGGACGCGCTCGAGTTCTTCCAGCCGGTGCCGGCGGTGGCGCGCAAGCTCCAGACCCTGATGGATGTGGGCTTGAGCTACATCCAGCTCGGTCAGAGCGCGACCACCCTGTCGGGCGGCGAGGCCCAGCGCATCAAGCTGGCGCGCGAGTTGTCCAAGCGCGATACCGGCAACACGCTCTACATCCTCGACGAACCCACCACGGGATTGCACTTTCACGACATCAAGCACCTGCTGGAGGTACTGCACCGCCTGCGCGACGAAGGCAACACGGTGGTCGTGATCGAGCACAACCTGGACGTGATCAAGACCGCCGACTGGATCGTCGATCTCGGCCCCGAGGGCGGCGAGCGCGGCGGACAGATCATCGCCACCGGCACCCCCGAGGAAATCGCCCGCACGGAGGGGTCTTGGACGGGGGAGTATTTGGCGGATGTGTTGGGGATCAAACGCAAGCGGAAGAAGTCGGCTTGAAGCCGTTGTTGGCTAGTTCGCTGGTTAGCTGGTTGGCTGGTTCGGCTCCCCCTGGATTTGCGGGGCGGCTACGCCGCGAGATTGCTGGAGGAGACTGGCCTACGATGCGTCTCCCGAACCTTCGCGGCCCAGCCGCCCACCAATAGTCCCAGTTGCCGAACCAGCCAACCAGCAAACAAGCGAACCAGCCAACAGAGTCCCACGCCGCCAGCCCCGGCGCTACAATTTGCCGCATCACCAACCGGAAGCCCCCAATGTCCGAATTCAAAATCAGACTCCCCACCCGCTGGGGCGACATGGATTCCTTCGGCCACGTCAGTAACGTGGTCTACCTGCGGTTCCTCGAGGACTGTCGGGCGCAGTGGATGGAATCGGTGCCCAGTCGCTGGCAGGAGGGCGAGACCGGGCCGGTGGTGGCGAACATCAACATCAATTTCCGGCGGCCGATGTACTGGCCCGAGAACATCGAGGTCACGCTCAAGCCCCTGTCACCGGGTCGCTCCTCGATCAAGCTCGAACACGAAATTCGTTCCATCCCGAAGGACGGCGGCAATGCGACAGTCTATGCCGACGCCAGCTGCACCCTGGTGTGGATCGACAAGAAGAAGGGCGAGCCGGTGCCCCTGCCCGGCTGCATTCGGGAATTGGGTTAGGGACCCCGAAGAACGCTAGCTGAACTCGACGCCAAACTTGACGACGTCTTCGTCGATCTCTTCCATCCAGCGGATTTCGGCGGCCTGAAGGCCCAGCTTGGCGACCTGCACCACGCAGCGGGCACCTTTTTCGACCGTATTGATCGGACCGCGTGCCAGCGCGATGACGCGCAGGCCGCCGTGCGATTCCTCGCACACCAGGCCGGCGGTTTCCGGCTCGAACACTTCTTCGCTGGGGACCGTGCTGGAAAACTGGAACAGGACGATTTCGGTTTCATCCGGCGGGTAGCGCAGATAGCGCCGGCGATCATCGGACTGGGCCTGACTCATCACGCACCTCCCGGGCGGCTCGGCCCGGACTGAACAGGTCAGTCCAGCATAGCCCTCCCGCGCCGCGCCGGCAATGTCACTTTTCGCGCAGCCGGGCCACCAGGGCCTTGAGCGTAGCCTGGGTCTGTTCGTCGAACCAGCCCTGGACGAAGCTGTCGATATCGAGCGGCTCGTCGGTCTCGAACAGGCCGATCAGATCGGCCCGGCAGAGCTTGCGGGTAGCCAGCATGGAGTGTGCGGGAAGCTTGAGCAGGCCGCGGCACCATGCAACGGCGCGTGCGACCACCTGGTCAGGTGGGGCGAGCTCGTCGACCAGACCCAGCTCGAACGCCTCTGCGGCGGGAATCATGTCGCCGGCCACGAGGTGACGTTCGGCCGGATAGGTGCCGATCAGGCGCACCAGGGCCTGGTGAATGGCAGGCGGCACCACCAGGCCGACCTGGACCTCGTTGAGCCCAAGCTGGAAGTCGCCTTCGGCCTGGACGCGGTAGTCGGCAAACAGCGCGATCACGGTGCCGCCGGCCGGGCTGTGTCCGGTCAGCGCCGCGACCACCGGTACCGGGCTCTGGGCCACGCGCTGGAGCAGACCGAAGAAAGCCTGCCAGAACTCGCGCATGCCCGACTCATCGAGCGTGAGCAGCTCAGGCACGTCCAGCCCGGCCGAAAACAGACCTTCACGGCCGGAAATGACAATCGCGCCGGCGCCATCGTCGATCGCCTGCACGATCGCCTCGTCGAGGGCGGCAACCAGGGCCGGGTTGAGGGCGTTGACCGGCGGCCGATTGAGTTCGAGCTCGACCACCCCGTCGGGGTGCTGGCGGTGTTCGATCATGGCGGAATCGCTCGCGTGGGGGTCCAGATGCCGAGTGTACCGTTACGGAGCCGGGTGTGGGGCGGCACCCCGGGCGAATATGAGATAATGCTTATCCACCTGAGCCGGATCGCAATCCATGCCGACACGACTGCCCACGCTGCTGGCCTGCCTGCTTTTCGCCACCGGCCTGAGTGCCGGAGATACGACCGACTTGAGCTTCAGTGAAGCCTGGTCGCCGGAGGCCCCGCCCGGCCGCACCATGGCCGGCTTCGTCACGATCAGAAACTCCGGCGACCGCGACATCGAACTGGTCGCCGGTAACAGTCCGCAATTCGCCCGCGTCGAGTTCCACACGATGAGCATGAACGAGGGCATGATGCGCATGCGCCGGCTCGAAACGCTCATCGTGCCAGCTGGCGAGACCGTCGAACTGGCGCCGCGCGGCCTGCACCTGATGCTGTTCGAACCACGCCAGCGCCTGACGGCCGGAGACACCATCGAAATCGAACTGATCGATGCCGGAGGCGAGCGCCACGCCTACTCCGCCGAAGTCAGGCAACGTTGAATGGGGAGCCTCTGAAAAACCCTGCACGGGGGCAATCTTGCAGCTGCGGGCGCACTCAGGAGAGTTTTTGGCAAAGCTGGTGCAGGATGGCGGCGGTCGCGCCCCAGATCAGCCAGCGCGGATGGGGCATGGAGACCAGGTCGTGGGCATGGCCGTCGCGCACGACGCGATGATGACGGTACTGCCCGGGATCGAGGGCCACCGACAGTGGCAGGGTGAAGATCTCGTCGACCTCGTCGGGGCAGGCACGCAGGCGAGAGTCGCTGTCGATGCTCGCCACGACCGGCACGATGCGGTAACCGGTGATGGTGTCGTAACAGTCGAGCAGGCCGTGCACTGCGACCAAGTCGGGACCAACGCCGATTTCCTCGTGAGTCTCACGCAGTGCGGTGCCTAATGGAAAGGCCTCAGCCGAGGCGCGACCGCCGCCGGGCAAAGCGACCTGGCCGGCATGCAGGGACAGCTTGCGGCTGCGCACGGTCAGGACAATGGCCGGCTCCGGCCAGTGCACGATCGGAACCAGCACTGCAGCCGGCCGCGGCTGCCAGCGATCGTGGGCAGGACGAAATCCGCCTACAGGCAGGGACTCGTGGGGAGTGTCGGGCGAATGAAGCTGCGCTGCCAGCCATTCCGGCGGCAGCGCATTTTCAGGCTTCATCAAACAGGCGCCGGGCCCGTTCCGGCAGCTCGCGCATGATCGCGCTGCGTTCGTCGTCGGAGTAGGCCAGCCAGGCGGCGATTTCCGCCGCCGACCGGAAACAGCCGACGCAGAGCCCGGCGGGACCCAGCGTGCAGGTCCCGATGCAGGGTGATTCGATGTTCGGAATCGACCCGGCCGGCTCACTCATGGGGCTTACTGACCAGCGGGCGGCTGAGCCTGACTCTCGTCGAAGTCTTCCGGCTGACCGAGCTGCACCAGCTTGATGTCGAAGCGCAGGGCCTCATTGGGGCCAATGATCGGCGGATCGCCGCGCACACCGAAGGCCAGCTCCGGCGGCAGGAAGACCTGCCATTCGGCGCCTTCCTTCATCAGCGGCAGCACTTCCTGCCAGCCCTCGATGACCGAGTTGACCTGGAAGACGGCCGGCACGCCGCGGGCAAAGGAGCTATCGAATTCCCGGCCGTTGACCTTGGAGCCGCGATAGTGGACGGTGACCCAGTCATCCAGGCTCGGCCGACCGCCGCTACCTTCCTCGATGACGCGGTACTGCACACCGCTGGGCAGCGCAACAATGCCGTTCTTGCTTCGATTCTCGGCCAGGAACTCCTCAGCCTTGGCCTGGTTTTCCTCGGCCATCGCCTCGAAGGCTTCCATTCGCTCCTGGCGAAGCTTCTCCTGCAAGGCCGTCATGCGCTCACGCATCTCGTTCACTTCGACGCGAGGTTCCTGCTCGTTGTAGGCATCGCGCACCGCCTGGAAAATGGCTTCCAGATCAATGTCGATGTCATAGCTGTTGAGCTCGGCGCCGAACTCGTAGCCGATCGAGTAGCCCAGCTTGCCGGGCTCGCTTTCGAGGTCCTGAGCCAGGGCCGGCAGGGCCAGTGTCGCGGCCAGTGCCGCGACGACGAAACGCTTTTGCATGTTGCCTCCGATAATGGAAAGTCGTTATTGCGGGTCAAGTCGAAAGGGCGACATTGTACCCGACCACCCGGGCGCTGACTACGCTGGCTCCGGGCCGCCGGACGTCGCAACACCCGACTCGTTCGCCTTCATTGACACCGCCATCCTGGAGCGGTTCCCTGCGCCAAATAGATGGTATTTTTCACCTATTATCCGGCATTATTTACCCAATCCGCCAACCCGAGAAATGCAGGTTGTTGATTTTATTGTGGGAATCCACCTGGCACGGCGCTTGCTACTTGAGGGCAGGTCCAATCATTAACGCACAGGAGACAACAATGGGCATCTTTTCCCGCATGGGCGACATCATCAATGCCAATCTCAACTCGGCCCTGGAAAAAGCTGAAGACCCCGAGAAGATGATCCGCCTGATGATTCAGGAAATGGAAGACACTCTCGTCGAGATCCGCTCGGCCACGGCCAAGTGCATTGCCGAGAAGAAGGAGCGCATGCGCTTGCTCAAGCGCCTGCAGCAGCAGCAGATCGAGTGGGAGCGCAAGGCCGAACTAGCACTGGAGAAGGACCGCGAGGACCTGGCCCGCGCAGCCCTGGCCGAAAAAACCGCACTCGCCGACCGTATCGGCTATCTCACCGAAGAACTCGAGCAGTACGAGGAGCAGCTGGCCAAGTACGACGAGAACATCGGCAAGCTGCAGGCCAAGCTCACCGATGCACGCAACCGCCAGCGCGCCCTGGTCATGCGTCACCGCTCGGCCAACCATCAGCTCAAGGCCAAGAAGCACGTCCACAACGGCAAGATCGACGAGATGCTCTACCGCTTCGACGCCGCTGAGGAACGCATCGAACGGATCGAGTCCGAGGCCGAAGCACTGGACATGGGCCGAAAAGGCCGGTCGCTGAACTCGGAGTTCGAACAGCTCGAGCGCGATGAACGGGTCGAGGAGGCCCTGACCGAACTCAAGTCGCGCCGCAACAAGGAGTAAGTAACGATGAGTGACATCGTCTTCGTACCCCTGATCATCTTCATGGTGATCGTGGCGCCCATCTGGCTGATCCTGCACTACGCCACACGCAATTCAGCCAACCGAAGCCTCAACAGCAAGGACGAAGCCCTGCTCGAAGACCTGCACGACACGGCACGCAAGATGGAGGAGCGCATCCACACCCTGGAGCGCATCCTCGACGACGATAGCCCGAACTGGAGAAGCCGCACATGAACCGCCACTACGAGGAATACGAACAACCCAGTCGCAATCGCCTGTACCGCAACAAGGAGCGCGGCATTCTGGGCGGCGTCTGTGCCGGCATCGCCGACTGGACCGGATTCAACCTGACGGCACTGCGTGTTATCACCGTGCTGCTGGCCATTCCCTTTACGCCGGTGATGGTGATCGGCTACATCGTGCTGTGGATCCTGGTGCCGAAACGCCCGATCAACCTCTACCGCGACAAGCGTGACGAGGCCTTCTGGCAGGAAGTTCGGCGCGGGCCGAAGGACGGCGTGAGCCGCCTCAACCAGCGCTTCCGTGAGCTTGACAAGCGCCTGCAGCGCATGGAGGCCTGGCTGACATCCAGCGAATACCGCATCGATCGCGAATTGCGCGACTAGGCGGACGAGGCCACGCTCGAAGGATCTCCCATGCACTTCCTCCTGAGCCTGATCGCCCTGCTGTTACTGATTCCGGCCGCCCTGGCCGGAATCGGCAGCGGCCTCGTCGAAGCCCTGGCCAACCTCGACTGCCTGTCCACCGCCCTGCCCCACGCCAGCGCCTTGCTGGCGGAGATGGCGCCGATGGCGCCGGGAATCCTTCTGCTGCTCGCCGGAATGGCAACGCTGGGGTTGGCGGGGTGGTTGATCATGCGGGTAGTAAGTGCAGGCTAACGTGATCGTCTGACCCAATCATTTTTTACAAAACGCCGGTGTTCGGTTGGCTGGTTGGCTGGTTGGCTGGTTCGGCAATAGTTTCCGATACCGGCAACCCTTTCGCGGCAAAGCCGCCCCGCAATGCAACCAGTCGCCGAACCAGCAAACTAGCAAACAAGCCAACCAGCTAACAAAGGCACACGCCGCCAGCCCCGACGCTACAATAAGCACTTCCCCAACCGGAAGCCCCCATGCCCTACGAGAACCTCCTTGTCGCCGACCGCGACGCGGTACGGACGATCACCGTCAACCGCCCCGACAAGCTCAATGCGCTCAACCGGCAGACCCTGCTGGAACTCCAGCAGGCCATGATCGAAGCGCACGGTGACGAAGCCGTTCGGGTCATCGTCATTACCGGCAGCGGTGAGAAAGCCTTCGTTGCCGGTGCCGACATCGGCGAAATTCGCCAGCAGAGCGCGATCGAGGCGCGCGCGTTTTCGGCCATGGGGCAGAACCTGATGGCCCTGATCCAGAACTTCGACAAGCCGGTCATCGCCGCGGTCAACGGCTTTGCCCTGGGCGGCGGCATGGAGCTGGCTCTGGGCTGCCATCTCCGAATCGCTTCGAACAATGCCCGGCTCGGCCTGCCCGAAATCAAGCTCGGCATCATGCCCGGCTTCGGCGGCACCCAGCGCCTGCTGCGTCTGGCCGGCACAACCCGTGCGCTCGAGATGGCCCTGACCGGCGAACCGATCACGGCCGAACGCGCCGAAGCGCTGGGTATCGTCAATCGTGTGGTCGAACCGGATGCGCTGGCGGCCAGCGTGAAGGAACTGGCCGATCAACTGGCCCAGGCAGCGCCCGAAGCCGTGCGCGGCATCCTGCAGGCCATCAACCAGGGCGCCGATACCGACATGAACACGGCCCTGGCCCTGGAAACCGCGCGCTTCGCGCTGTGCTGCGCCACCGAGGACATGCAGGAAGGCACCAGCGCCTTTCTCGAAAAACGCAAACCCGAATTTAGAGGGCGTTGAGGCGTTTCTTTACTCCTCACGCAGAGCCGCAGAGTCGCTGAGTGCGCAGAGTAAAGAAGAGATTCAAAAAAGCCGGGGAATGAGCAGAGAGATGCAGTGCGATGATCATCACCGCCCTTTTTCTTTCTTTCTTTCTTTTTCTCTGCGTACTCTGCGGCTCCGCGGCTCTGCGTGAGCCCAACAGCTACTGGAGATAGCCAGACTCTCCCGCATAGTCTTTCTCGCCCGCGGTGATTCGCACGTCGAGGCGGTTCTCCGGTGGCGGCAGCGGGCAGGTGGAGTACTCCGTGAAGGTGCACGGCGGGTTGTAGGCGCGGTTGAAATCGAGCACGGTGCGGTCATTCTCGTCGGGCATGGGCGCGTAAAGCATGCGACCCGCGCCGTAGGTTTCGCGGCCAGTGGTGCGATCGGCGAGGATGAAGAACAGTTCTTCGTCGTCCTCATCAGCCACCGCCTCAAGCCGGTAGGTTTCGCCTTCGTGCTCGAACACCGCGGCGCCCAGATTAGGCTCCTGGAGGACGTCACCGAGCACGCTGCCGATCGCTATGGTGGTGCCCGGCGGGTGGTACTCGAAGCGCGCCTCCACCCGCCAGTCCGGGTTGAAGGGGAAATAGTCCAGGCCCTTGAATTCGGTCAGCGTTTCGGCGCGCGGCCAACGCGTACGCACCGCCAGGCGGCCATTGCGCTCGATGATCTGGAAACGTACGTCCTCGGCTTGCACCCAGACCGGCTCGTCGCGGCCAGGCTGGACCAACAGACCCGGGACGCCGGGGCGACCATCGACGCTGACCGCATCGCTGGACGGCTCGAAGCGGGCGCGCGTTCCGTCGATGACCAGCACACCCCAGTCTTCCGGACCGGCCGGCATGACGAGATCCGAAGCATCGTCGGTGCCGATCTGCCAGCGACCATCGCCGACGAAATCGAGCCCGACCAGGCTGAGCCATCCGTAAGCTTCGGTCAGGCGATCGTAGCGACGCTGCCGCCAGTCCATCGTCTCGGCCCGCCACTGCTGCTCGGCGGACGCCGACGCTTCACTTGCCGGCCGCTCGGAATCGATTGCGCAACCTGCGAGCAGCAAGCTGCCCGCCAGCATGGTGAGCGCGCCGGAAACCACTCTGTCAAACCTGTTCATCGGCATGAAAGCAGCACCTCATACATTTCGATCATTTGAATTTTGGTCATTTGAATTTGTTTGGTACTTGGTGCTTGGAATTTCGAATTTGAAGTTTTCAGGTTCGTCCGTAGACGTCTTCCAACCGCTCGATATCGTCCTCGCCGAAATACGTTCCGGTCTGCACTTCGATGATATGCACATCATCACTGCCGGGGTTCTCCAGGCGATGAAGATTGCCGACCGGGATCTCCACGGTTTCGTTGGCGCCGTAGATCCGCTCGTCATCGCCGACACGCACCTTCGCCTGGCCGGAGACCACCGTCCAGTGCTCACTGCGGTGCTGATGGCGCTGCAGCGACAGTACACCACCGGGCCTGACCACAAGGCGCTTGACCTTGCAGTCCTCGGCGTCCTCCAGCACGGTGAAACTGCCCCAGGGACGATGTACGGTCTTGTGAAACACCGCCAGCTCGTCCTGGTTGCGGGTCAATTCCTCGACCACTGCCTTGACCTCCTGGGCACGGTCGCGGCTGGCTACCAGCACGGCATCACCGGTATCGACGATGACCAGGTTGTCCACGCCCACTGCCGCTACCAGCCGCTTGTCGCCCTGCACGAAGGTGTTGCGCGCATCGATCAGAACCGCTTCGCCCTGAACGCGGTTGCCCAGCGCGTCGGTTTCGTAGAGATCGCTGATCGCCTGCCAGGACCCGATATCACTCCAGCCGCAATCCACCGGCACGACGGCCCGGCGCTCGGCCTTTTCCATGACCGCAAAGTCGATCGACTCGGCGCGCACATCGGCGAAGCGCGCGGCATCGAGCTCGATCGGCGCGCTATTCGGGTCGGTTTCGGACCAGGTGTTGCGCACCTGCTCCAGGATGTCGCCGGCGTGGGCCGCCAGCGCAGCCAGGATGGCATCGGCGCGGAAACAGAACATCCCGGCATTCCACAGGAACTCACCGGACTCGTAGTAGCGTCGTGCGGTGTCCTCGTCGGGCTTTTCAACGAAGGCACGAATCTCGCGCCCGTCCATACCGATTTCATCGCCCAGGCGGATATAACCGTAACCGGTTTCGGCATGCGTTGGCGTCACGCCCAGGCAGGTCAACCACCCTTCGGCAGCCAGCGCCTCGGCATGGGCGACCGCCTCGGCAAATGCCGCCTGATCGCGAATCAGGTGATCGGCCGGCATGACCAGCAGGCGCACCTCGGGGCCGTAATGATGCTCCGCCCAGAGCGCGGCTGCGGCAATCGCCGGCGCGGTGTTGCGGCCCTCGGGCTCGAGCAGGAAGCGGTAGTCGGCTTGATCGTCGACCGCTTGATATTCATCGCGGGTCAGAAAATAGTAATCGCGCCCCGTGACCGTCAACGTGACCGGCTGATCGGCCACGGCCAGTGCCCGCCGGATGGTGCTGGCGGCCAGGGTCTGGCCGTCAGCCAGGCGCATGAACGGCTTGGGATGCGCCTTGCGCGATACCGGCCACAGCCGGGTACCGGCGCCGCCGGACATGATTACGGGTATCAGCATTGGGCTTCGCTCCATTGCTCCAGGCACTCGGCCAGCGCCGCATCCCAGTCGGGCAGGCGCTTGCCGGTGAAGTGTTCAAAGCGGCCGCCGTCGAGCACCGACCAGGCCGGACGGCGGGCCTTCTGCGGCCACTGGTCGCTGCCGATCGGCTCGACCTCGACTGCACGCTCGATAATGCCACGCTCAGCGGCCATCTGCACGGCGAGGCACGCCAACTGGTGCCAGCTGACCGCGCCCTGCCCGGTCACATGCATCAGCTGTGGTCGCTCGATCTGGTCGGCCTGGCCGAGCAGCGCTTTGGTGGCACGCGCCAGGGTGCCGGCCCAGGTCGGTGATCCGGTCTGGTCGGCTACGACCTTCAGGTCCTGGCCCTCGCCAGCGCGCTTGAGAATGGCCGAGACGAAATTTCCCGGCAGGGCGCTGTAGACCCAGGCGGTGCGCAACACCAGGGCCCGACAAGCGCTGGCGGCAATCGCCTGCTCGCCGGCGAGCTTGCTGCGGCCATAAGCCGATTCCGGCGCCACCGGATCGTCTTCGCGCCAGGGCCGCCCTGGCTGGCCGCTGAACACATAGTCGGTCGAGTAATGCACCAGCAGGGCCTCGTGGCGACGGCACCATTCGGCCAGCGCGGCCGGCAGATCGTGGTTGAGGCGAAACGCCTGATCCTCGTGATCCTCGGCGTCATCCACCGCCGTCCAGGCGGCGGCATTGACGATGACTTCCGGCTGAATTCGATCAAGAAGCCGGGACGCGGTTTCGATGTCGGAAAGGTCCAGCGCATGATCGGCCTGGCTGCGCGCGCAGGTCGCCATGCCGGCGATCTCGGCGCGCAGGTGCCGGCCGAGCTGGCCGTTGGCACCGAGCAACAGGGTGGTCACGACGGCAGGCGGTCGCGTTCGATCGCGGCCAGGTGCGGTGCGGCCCGGTCCTTGTCCGAAAGCCCGGCCGGCTCAAGCGGCCATTCGACACCGATCTCGGGATCGTTCCAGGCAATCGAGGCATCGAATTCGCCGCGGTAGGGCCGCGTGCACAGATAGTTGAAAGTGGCCGTCTCACTCAGTACCTGGAAACCATGGGCGAAACCTTCAGGGATCCAGAGCTGTTGATGGCTTTCGGCATCCAGCTCAATCGCCGTCCAGCGTCCGAAGCTGGCGGACTCGGGACGGATATCGACGGCCACGTCGAACACGTGCCCGCTGGAAACCCAGACCAGCTTGCCCTGCGGCTCGGGCCACTGGTAGTGCAGGCCGCGCAGCACGCCGCGGCCGGAATGCGAACAGTTCGCCTGCACGAAATCCGCTCCGATACCGTGCTCGCGATAACGCTCGGCCCGCCAGGTTTCGAGGAACCAGCCGCGCTCATCACCGAATACACGCGGCTCGATCAGTTTCACGCCCGGCAGGTCGGTGTCGCTGACCTTCATGACGGATCGCTCGTGCGCGCGATCATGCGCAGGTAGTCGCCGTAGCCGCTTTTGGTCAGGGGCTCGGCCAGGGCCAGGAGCTCCTCGGTGGTGATCCATTCCTGGCGAAAGGCGATCTCTTCCGGACAGGCCACGCGCAGACCCTGGCGCGACTCCAGGGTTTCGATGTAGCTGGCCGCCTGCTGCAGCGATGCGTGCGTACCGGTATCGAGCCAGGCGTAGCCGCGGCCCATGCGCTCGACTGTCAGCTCGCCGGTCTCGAGGTAGCAGCGATTGAGATCAGTGATCTCCAGCTCGCCGCGTTCTGAGGGTTCGAGCCCGGCGGCGAAATCGCAGGCGCGCTCATCGTAGAAATACAGGCCGGTGACGGCGTAATTCGACTTCGGCCGCTCGGGCTTTTCCTCCAGCGACAACACCCGGCCCGCGGCATCGATTTCGGCCACGCCATAGCGCTCCGGATCGCTGACCCAGTAGCCGAATACCGTCGCTCCGCGTTCGCGCTCATGGGCGCGTCGCAGCAGTTCGCGCAAGCCACCGCCGTGGAAGATATTGTCGCCCAGGATCAGGCAGGAGGGATGCCCGTCGACGAAATCGCGGCCGATGATGAAGGCATCTGCCAGCCCGCGCGGCTCATCCTGCACCGCATAGCTCAGCTCGATACCCCACTGGCTGCCGTCCCCGAGCAGGCGCTTGAACAGGGCCTGTTCGTGCGGCGTGGTAATCATCAGTATCTCGCGAATACCCGCCTGCATCATGGTCGACAGCGGATAGTAGACCATCGGCTTGTCGTAGACCGGCAGCAGTTGCTTGCTGATGACCTGCGTCAGGGGATAGAGCCGAGTGCCGGAGCCGCCGGCCAGGATGATGCCTTTTCTGTTCATTCAGTCATTGTCCTGAAAATCTAAAACCTATTTGTCCACAGATGAACACAGATGAAAAACAAAAATATTAATTAACAAGGCGTTTGACCTGTATCCGTGGCTTTCCGAAATTGACAAGCAAACCGGCATCAAGTCCGGTTGCCCTCAAGTAGTTCAACAATTGGGACTGATGCTCGCCTGACAAGTCCTTCACCGCCTTGATCTCGACAATCAGTTGATCTTCCACCAGAAAGTCAGGCTCCACAGACATAAGGTCTTTTTCAAATCTGTGTCCATCTGTGTTCATCTGTGGACAATTATTCTTTTCAATCTTTCAACCGCGACACGCCCAACCGCTCTGAGCGGTAGCGGCCGTCGCGGATGCGTTGCCACCAGTCGCGGTTTTCGAGGTACCAGTCGACGGTCCGGGCCAGGCCTTCGGTGAAGTCGACCGAGGGTTCCCAGCCGAGTTCGTCGCGGATGCGGGTCGCATCGATGGCGTAGCGGCGGTCGTGGCCGGGGCGATCAGTGACGTACTCGATCAGCTCACGCCGGGGTCGCTTGCCGGGTACGCGCTCGTCGAGCAGGTCGCAGAGCAGGTGTACGACATCGAGATTGGCCATCTCGGCATTACCGCCGATGTTGTAGACGCGGCCGGCCTTGCCGGCTTCGAGCACGCGCTCGATGGCCCGACAGTGGTCGGTGACGAACAGCCAGTCGCGGCGCTGCTGGCCGTCGCCGTAGACCGGCAGTTTTTCGCCTTCGAGGGCATTGATCAACATCAGCGGAATCAGCTTTTCGGGAAACTGGAACGGGCCGTAGTTGTTGGAGCAGTTGGTGATCATCACCGGCAGGCCGTAGGTGCGCTGCCAGGCTCGCGCCAAGTGGTCGGCCGCCGCCTTGGAAGCGGCATACGGAGAATTGGGCGCGTACCGATGCGTCTCGGTAAAACCGGGCTCATCCGGGCCGAGCGTGCCATAGACCTCGTCGGTGGAGACATGCACGAAACGAAAGTCACTCGCCCCGCCCTGCCAGTAATTCAGCGCGGCATCAAGCAGGGTCTGGGTGCCGACAACGTTGGTGCGGATGAAAGCGCCCGGGTCATCGATCGAGCGGTCGACGTGGCTTTCGGCGGCGAAATGCACGATCGCCTCGGGCCGGTGCTCGTCGAGCAGGCGCCGCAGCAGTTGCCCGTCGCAGATATCGCCCTCGACCAACAGGTGCCGATCGTCCGGCAGGCCGGCCAGGGACTCGCGATTGCCGGCGTAGGTCAGCAGGTCGAGATTGACCACCCGCGTGTCGGCTTTGCCCAGCATGTGGTGGACGAAATTGGCGCCGATGAATCCAGCCCCGCCGGTAACAAGAATCGTGCTCATTGGTTTACGGCTCGAATGATGAATGGAACCACGGCTCGAATCATGAATGGAACCACGGAAGACACGGAAATCACGGAAGAAATTCGGGCATCACTCCGTCTCCGGGCACGCTCTATGGCCAGGTTGATTGCGCTCGAATTATGTCGGAATAGATTCCGTTCGAGTCTTCCGTGCTTTCCGTGCCTTCCGTGGTTCCCGGATTCGCGATTAACCCAAGACGCGAATCAGAACGGAATATCGTCTTCCAGGCCGCCACTGTTGTCGCTGGGCGGGCCGCTGTCGTTGCCCGACGGGCTATTGTTGTCATACGGCGCGCTGCCGCCACCGCGGCTGTCGAGCATCTGCATTTCGTTGGCGACAATCTCCGTCGTCCAGCGGTCCTGGCCGTCATCGCCCTGCCACTTGCGGGTCTGGATGCGGCCTTCGATGTAGACCTTGGAACCCTTGCGCAGGTACTCGCCGGCGATCTCGCCGAGCTTGCCGAACATCACGACGCGGTGCCACTCGGTGCGCTCCTGCTGTTCGCCGGTCTGCTTGTCGCGCCAGGCTTCGGACGTGGCAATACGGATGTTGGTCACTGCATTGCCGCCGGCGGTATGCCGGGTTTCGGGATCGGCGCCAAGATTGCCGATCAGAATCGCCTTGTTGATACCTCGGGCCATGATGCGGGCCTCTCCTTGCATTGACTGGAAGAATGCGCAGAAGTCTAGCATAGCGCCGCCGGCTGGCCGCCGGGAGAATCCCCCGACACGGTGAAGGAAATCGACCCGTATAATTGTCGGCCATGAACGATTCCACCGCGCATGCGCTGCCGACCGGCCTCGACGAAATCCTGGAACTGACCCGGGCCGATCGTGAGGCGGTCGATCGCCTGATCGTCGACCGGCTGTCCTCGGACGTCGTGCTGGTCAATCAGATCAGCAGTCATATCATCAGCGGCGGCGGCAAACGCATGCGCCCCCTGGTGCACCTGTTGTGTGCCCGGGCCGCCGGCTATGCGGGTGACGATCACGTCAAGCTGGCCGCCATCATCGAGTTCATCCACACCTCGACCCTGCTTCACGACGACGTGGTCGACGAGTCCTCACGCCGACGCGGCCAGGTCACCGCTCACCGCCTGTGGGGCAATGCCGCTTCGGTGCTCGTCGGCGACTTCCTCTACTCGCGCAGTTTCCAGCTGATGGTCGAACTGGACCGCATGGCGATCATGAACATCCTCGCCGACACCACCAATACCATCGCCGAAGGCGAGGTGTTGCAGCTGATGCAGATGGGTAACCCGGACCTGAGCGTCGACGAGTATTTCCAGGTGATCTCCGACAAGACCGCCTGCCTGTTCGCGGCCAGCGCCCGGCTCGGCGGCCTGCTCGGTGGTCTCGACGAGAGTGGCTGCGATCGCCTGGCCGAGTTCGGCCTGTATCTGGGCCAGGCCTTCCAGATCACCGACGATGTGCTCGACTACCGCGATGCCGGCGACGACATCGGCAAGAATGCGGGCGACGACCTGGCCGAGGGCAAGGTGACCCTGCCCCTGATCCTGGCGCTGGAACACGGCGACGACAGCGAACGCGAACTGATTCGCGGGATCATCGAATCGGGTGGAAGCGAACGCCTGGACGAGGTTCGGGCCATCCTGGACCGGACCGATGCACTGGACGAGGCCATGGCACAGGCACGGGGCCTGGCCGCGCGCGCCGACGAGGCCCTGAAGGCCCTGCCCGACTCCCCGGAACGACGGGCCCTGGCCTGGCTGGCCGCCTATGCGGTCGAACGCCGGCTCTGATCACGCCCCGCCGGAGCGCGCCCTCACCGCCGCGGTGAACTGCCGCCCCCGATCCTCGAAATCCTTGTAATGCGGGAAGCTCGGTGCACCCGGCGAGAGCAGCACCACGTCGCCGCGACGGGCCAGCCCGGCGGCGGCCGTGACAGCTTCCTGCATCGAATCGGCTGACCGAATCTCCAGTTCCGGCAAGGCCTGTCGAAAAGCCATACCAATCCCCGGGCCATTGTCCGGCAGCGTAATCAGCGCCCGCAGGGGTTGTTCCCGGCAGCGTTCGATCACGGTCTGCCAGTCGGGACGCCGGTCCAGGCCACCGACGATCAGCACGGCGGCGGCGGGCTCGAGCGCCTCGAGCGCCGCCAACGTGGCATACGGGCTGGTCGAGATCGAATCGTTGATCCAGCGAATGCCGTCGACCTCGCCGATCGGCTGCAGGCGGTGCGGCAGGGCATGAAAGTCTGCCAGCCCGCCGATCAGCTCGTCTGCCGAATGACCGAGCCGGCGCGCGGCCTCGAGTGCCAGCGCCGCGTTGTCGAGATTGTGCCGGCCGATGATCGGCATGGCTTCGCGCCGGCAAAGCACACGATCACCCAGCCTGAGCAGATCCTGGTCACGGTGGATGCAGGGTGGCCGGTTGGCCAGTACGCGACCCGCAAGATGTTCTGTCGCCGCGACCAGGCGCTCGTCGGTCGCGTTGATCAGCAACGGTTCGCCATCGAGGCAGTCGGCCAGGCGCAGCTTGCAGGCCACGTAGTCGGCCTCGCTCCCGTGCCAGTCCAGGTGCTCGGGAAACAGCCGTGTGATCAGGCCCATCGACAAGCGTCCCTGCAGGTCAGCCAACTGATAGCTCGACAGTTCGACCACCGCCACCTCGGCGGCCGTTTCGAGGTGATCGAGCAGCGGTACGCCGATGTTGCCGCCCAGCAGCACTTCGCTTCCGGCATGGCGCAGCAGATGCGCCAGCAGGGCCGAAGTCGTACTCTTGCCCTTGGACCCGGTCACGCCCACGACCGTCATGTCCGCGCCCCGTTCGGCCAGCCAGATCGAGGCCGGGTTGACGATCTCCACACCCGACCGTCTGGCGGCAAGCAGCGCCGGATGCCGGAGCGGAATGCCGGGCGAGCGAATCAGCACATCGAAGGCTTGCAGCTGCTCGTCGAACGGGCCGTGGATGAGCGGCAGGTCGGTACCGGCCTCGCCGGACTCGACCAGCACGGTCAGGTCCGGATCACCGAGCCGTGAACGAAACGCCCGGATCGCGCTCTGGCCGTCACGGCCAAAGCCCAGCACGCCAATGCGGCCTCGTCCCAGGCGTTCAATCGTCGGCGCGGAGCGCATCGGGAATCCTGTGATCGTGACCCGGCCGGCAAAGCTGTTCGACCGAGGGTATGTTCAGTGCATCAAGTTCGGGCGCCAGGCGCGCCACCACGCAGCATGACTTCCACTGCGGATCGACCGCCAGCTCGGCCAGGGCCGCCCTCGCCTCGTCGGCTTCACCGACGCACTCGAAGGGCTTGGCGCCGTCGAGGGCCAACAGCGCGCGGAACCCGTCGAGCTGCGTTTCATCATCGAGCAGGTTACGGCCGAAGATGTCGGCCAGGGCATGCGGCGACATGAACGGCGCCAGGGCCAGAAAGACGAAGTGGCATTTCGGGCAGTGCCCACACCAGCGATCCGTACGCGGTCCGTCGAGATGAAAATTGCGGTTGCACGAGGAAAAGACGCGGTGGTAGCGCTCGAGACCGGCGAACTCGCGACAGACGGCCAGCTCGCGATCGCGGCGCAGCAGCGAAAACACCGCCAGGTCGGGCGTTATGCAGCGCTCGAGCCAGTCGCCGAACAGGGTCTCGAAGGCCAGGGACTTGGAAAACTGGTGATTGACCGCACGCCCCGATTGTTCGATGAGCGTCGCCTCGTCGGCCGAGCGCTCGTTGGCGAAGACGATGCGCTTGAACCCGGCCACAAGCGCAAACACGGTCAGGACCGCCGCATTGATGGCCGTAATGGGCACATGGCCGTTGAAGGCGCCGCAGTGGTTGAGTTCGGCCAGGACCGGGTCGACGCTGCGACGAATCATCAGGTGCCGGCTGCCGGCGGCCTCGGCCACCTGCCCGATCAGCGCCGCCTGGCCGACCTGGACCGTCACGGGCAAATCGCCCAGGGCACGCAGGCGCTCGAGCGCCACCAGGGAGTCCTTGCCGCCGCCCATGGGCAGCAGCGTTCGCTCGGGCAAGGGGCAAGGAACCGCAGCCGGTGCGTTGGGCTCATCGGGGCCCGGCTGGAACAGCGGCCATGCGAACGGATCGAGGCCATTGTGCCAGGCGAATTCCGCCAATCCCTCACGGTAAACGCGGGTGAGCCAGTCGGCTTGCCAGGCCTCGGGGCGGCGGCCGGCAAACTCGATACGATCGGGGCAGCCGGCCTTCCAGTAGCTGACGCCGGCAATCCAGTGCAGCAGGTCCAGGGCTGGCGCCAGCGCGGCTTCGCAAGCCGCTGCTTGCCCTTCGACCGGCAGGCTGAAGCGCTCGACAAGCGCAATCCCGTCGAGCTCGTAGTCGAGTCGGATGGTTCCGGAAACGGGGTCCAGATGGCGGTCGACGAAACGAAAGACGCGACTGTCCTCGCGCCGCCATTTCCCGACCCGCCCAGCCGGCTCAGTCTTCGGCATGGTCCGCTTCCGCTTCGAGCTCATCCAGGTCGAAGCGCGGCCAGGCTCGCAGCACCGCGTTGACCAGGGTCGCCAGCGGAATGGCGAAGAAGATGCCCCAGAAGCCCCAGATGCCGCCAAAGACCAGCACGGCGGTGATGATCGCGACCGGGTGAAGATTGACGACTTCTGAAAACAGGATGGGCACCAGCACATTGCCGTCGAGCGCCTGGATGATGGCGTAGGCGATCAGGACGTACCAGAACGGTGCAGTCGGCCCGAATGCCACCAGCGCCACCAGGGCAACCGGCACGGTCACCACAGCGGCGCCGATGTAGGGAATGATCACCGAGAACCCCACGAGCATCGACAGCAGCATCACGAAGGGCAAGTTCAACAGCGTGAACACTGCGTAGGTGACGACCCAGACGATCAGGATCTCGAGTACCTTGCCGCGCACGTAATTGCCGATCTGGGCGTCGACTTCCTGCCAGACACTGGTCACCAGCGCCCGGTCGCGCGGCATGTATTGGCTGACCCAGGCGATCAGCTGATGCTTGTCCTTGAGGAAGAAAAACACCAACACCGGCATCAGCACCAGAAAGATGAGCAGGTTGACCGCACTCATCACACCGGAAAAAGACACCAGGTTGGCGCCGTAGTTGACCAACTCGGTGCCGAGATTATCGAGCAGGCTGGAAAGCTGATCCTGTGAGATCAGCGCCGTCTCACGCTCGACTTCCTCGGCCACCAACTCCGCGCCATCGGCCGGAACCTGCGCGCTCTCGGACTCTCCCCCGGCCGGGGCCACGAACTGTGGATAGCGTTCGGGCAATGTCGCCACCCATTCCTGGGCCAGTGCAACATAGCTCGGCAGGTCGCGCACGATCGCGGCGATCTGTCGGGTGAGCATCGGCACGAGCCCGAACAGGAGGTAGACGAGCGCCGCCATGAACGCCGTAAACGTACCGATCACGCTGATCAGGCGCGGCAGGCCCAGGCGCTCGAACCGCTGGACACCGCCTTCGAGTAGGTAGGCGATAACGAGGCTGGCCAGCACCGGCGCCAGCATTCGTCCGAACAGGACAACAGCGAGCACGCCGAGCAGCAGGAACAGGGCGAGGATCACCACCTGCGGATCGGAAAAATGCCGTCTGAACCACTCGTTGACGCGCGCGATCATGGATAAATTATACGGGCTTGGGCGCCTCTGGATTCAGAAGCCCCGCCCGGTGGCCTCCCCCGCAAGAAGGTCACCGGGCGCCGTATCGGTCAGGAGTGTTGTAGCAGCGGGGATAAATCGATTGTTTCGCCGGGCAGTCAGAAAGCAAGGCTGAACATGGCCTGGACCTCGAGTTCCTGATCCAGTTTGTCGGACACTACGCCCAGGAGATTGCCGCCAAAGGCGAACTCGGGCGGCGCATAGGCTGCGTTGAAATGCAGTCGGCTGCTGCTTCCCACGCTCTTCGACACACCCGCCAACAGCGCATTGCTGGCCAGTTCGGGATCGAGCGCGGAGGCCAGGGTCGATGCGGTCGGCTTGGGCTGGGTGCGCGTGCGATAGTCGAAGAACAGTTCGACATCATCGGCGGCCTGCCAGCGCCAGCCCATGCTGTAGACGGTCAGGTCGTTCCAGGCAAAGTGCGGACTGTTGCGGTCGCCGAGCAGCGCCGTGAAGCGTGCCGGCAACGAGCGGCTCGGGAAGGCGCCGATATCGCTGTAGAAGATCTGCGAGACACCCAGATTCAGCCAGGAACGGCTGGTGGTGTGAAACTCCAGGCCGACCTGGGCACGCGGCGGAATGTCGAGTTCTGCACTGGCGCCGTGAATACCGCGCATGCTGGCGAACTCGTCCATGTTGATGCGCGACTGAAAGGCCGCCTCAAGCCGCACACCCGCAGTCAGTTCGCTGCTGAGCGCGAAACGCAGGCCGGTGCCATGCGACACCTCGGTACGCCCCCGATCGAACCAGAGGTACGGATCGGAGACATTCACCAGCCGGTCAGCGGTATCCAGGTTCATGTCGGCCACGCCGTAACGCTGGCTGGCAAGCACCGCACTGACGGTCAGGGCACTGTTGTCCGAGACGCGATGCGTCAGCCCCGGCATGACCAGCGACTGCTCGAATCGACGGGTATCGCGCAGGACCCGCCCAAGCGAGTCATCGAGCAGCAGGCCGACACGAGACTGTCGGAAAGACAGCGACAGTGGCACCGAGTCGCGCGAGCGGATCAACGGCAGGGCAAAATCCGGCAGGATATCGGCATCGTCGAATTGCAGCCAGCTCACGCGCGGCAGTTCGCGTGGCACCAGCCGTTCCAGCTCCGGCGTCATCTCCTGCAGCAGGTATTGCTCCCAGGGTCCGAGCTCGAATCCGGCCATATACCAGGCCAGCCCCGCGTACGGCGTCATGTGCAGCGAGCCCGGCAGGTGAGTCCTGGCCTGGGCAGGCTGCCCGACGCAGAAAGCGAGGGCAATGATGGCAGAGGCAACGAGGCGTCGAGTCACGATTCCGGCACGCTGGCAATGGATTCGGGGCAAGTGTACCCCCTCCCATGACAAAAATACAACGCCCGGGCCACTCAAGTGGTCGAACGGCGCCAAAGCCCTGTTATAGTTGGCCCTTCAGAGATCCTGCACTGTTGCACATGAACAACAACTCTCCCTTCTGCGCGCTCACCATCGCCGGTTCGGACTCCTGCGGGGGCGCCGGAATTCAGGCCGATCTCAAGACCTTCAGCGCCTGGCAGGTCGAGGGCGCGAGCGTGCTCACGGCCGTGACCGCTCAGAACACCCTGGGTGTAGACGCCGTGGAAATCTTTTCCGCCGACTTCGTCGCCCGGCAGCTCGACGCCGTGCTCGCCGACCTGCCCGTGCGAGCCGCCAAGACCGGCATGCTGGCCAATGCCGCCATCGTCGAAGCGCTCGCGCGGAGCTGGTCCGACGCGGGTCGGCCGCTGCTGGTTCTCGATCCGGTCATGGTCGCCACCAGCGGCGCGCGGCTGCTCGACTCCGATGCCGAGCGCGTGATGATCGAGCGCCTGCTGCCCCTGGCCGCACTGGTTACGCCCAACCTGCCCGAAGCGGCCGTCCTGACCGGATTGCCCGCGGACACACCCGCCGAGCACCTGGCCGACGCCCTGCTCGAACTCGGGTGCCGGGCCGTGCTGCTCAAGGGCGGTCACGCCCGGTCCGGCGAAATCGAAGACTGGTTCGTGACAGCAGACACGCGGGAGCGACTGCGACACCAGCGCGTCGAAGGCAAGGTGCATGGCACGGGCTGCACCCTGTCGGCGGCGATCACTGCAGGCCTGGCCCGCGGTGAGGAACTGTCCGCAGTGGTGCCGAAAGCGGTCGAGTGGCTACAGACCCTGATTGGCAGGCGCTGGATGCCGATCCGCGGCGACCTCGGCCTGTTGCCCTTCGCCGACCGCCAGCTCGATCCGGGCGTCTAAAGACGTTCGCAGATTGCGTCGGCAAACCCTTCGGTCGTGCCGCTGCCGCCGAGATCAGGCGTGGTGCGGTCGCCGGCTTCGATCACCTCGGCTATGGCCTTGCGTAGACGCGCAGCCCGTTCGTTGTCACCCATGTGCTCGAGCATCTGGGCCGCGCCGAGCATCAGCGCGCAGGGGTTGGCGATCCCCTTGCCGGCGATATCAGGCGCCGAACCGTGGACTGCCTCGAACATTGCCGCGTTGTCGCCGATATTGGCGCCCGGCGCCAGCCCCAGGCCACCGACCAGCCCCGCGCAGAGATCCGAAATGATGTCGCCGAACAGGTTGGTGGTCACGATCACGTCAAACTGTTCGGGGCGAATGACCAACTGCATGCAGGCATTGTCGACAATCAGGTCGTTGCTCTCGATATCGTCGTATTCCTCGGCCACCTCGTGGGCCACGCGCAGGAACAGGCCGGTGACATCCTTGAGGATGTTGGCCTTGTGCACGACGGTGACTTTCTTGCGGCCGGCGCGGCGGGCCAACTCGAAGGCAAAGCGTACAACCCGTTCGCAACCCTTGCGGGTAGCCACCATCTTGGACTCGGCACGGCTGTCGTCCGGTGCCGTCCAGGCACCTTCGCCGAGATAGGCCCCCTCGGTATTCTCACGCACGGTGATGAGATCGACGTTGTCATAGCGCGAACTCGAACCCTTGAAGCTGATCGCAGGACGGACATTCGCATACAGGTCGAAATGCTTGCGCAAGGCGACGTTAAGCGACTTGAAGCCGCCACCGACCGGCGTGGTCAGCGGCGCCTTGAGGGCGATGCGGTTGGCTTCGATCGATTCCAGCGTGGCCTGCGGCAACAGTTCTCCCGTCTCCTCCTGGGCGGCCATTCCGGCAAGCTGAAAGTCGTAGCTCAGACCAGCACCGATCGTGTCGAGCACGCGGAGGGTGGCGTCCATGATTTCGGGGCCGATGCCGTCGCCCCTTATGACGGTGATTTGCTGCGTCACGCTGCTCTTCCTGTTGTGATCATGCGTTTGCACTCAAGCCGGTCATTATAAATCCTATCCCGGCCCGGCATCGCACTCGCAACCGTCAGGCCTGCAGCACCTGATCGTTTAATTCATTCGAATCTCGGTCATTCGAATTTGTTTGATACTTGATGCCTGGAATTTGAAATTTTTACCTAAAGACCGAGCATCCGATCCAGGGCGCCTTCCTGGTCGAGCGCATCGAGATCGTCGAAGCCACCGAGGTGCTCATCGCCGATGAAGATCTGCGGTACCGAGCGCTGGCCGCTGCGTTCGATCATTTCTTCCCGCTTGTCAGGATCGGCATCAACCGCAATTTCCGTCCACGTCACACCCTTGTCGCGCAACAGATTGCGGGCGGCCGTGCAGAACGGACAGGTGGCAGTGGCGTATATCAAAACAGCGCTCTGGGGCATATTCAGGTCTCTTCCATCACTCCGGCAGCAGCGCTACTCCATGGGAATGGCATGGGCCAGGCGCTCGCCATTGAAAAATTCGATCTGCTTCTCGTCCGGGTTGTAGCGCATACGAATCCGGCCGTCAGCACCATCCAGAGTGATGAAATTGCCAGCCGCAATGCGTAACGCTTCGCCGGAATCGACGGCGTCGATCACGATTCCGGCCCGCGAGGCCGGAGCGTGCTCACTGTATCCGAATTCCGGCCCACCGAGGACAATGCCGTAGCGCGGTTTGCCAGCAGGCTGGGCGTTGCTGGTCATTACGCTCAGCCCCACTTCCGTCGGCGCGGAGCCGCCGTTGATGATTTCAAGGCCACGCACCAGGGCAAATTTGTCGGAATAATTGAAGCCATTGACCTCCATGCCGACGGCTGGATGGCCGTTGTAGGTCACGGCGATGCTGTTGAGCCCCCAGACAGGGCCGCCCTGTCCCTCGTTTTCGGCATAGGTCGTGGCGCCAACCGCCGCACCCGACCCTTCCTGCCGAATCGCCGTACCCAGCGCCGCAGTCTGCACATCCTCACCGGGTGGGATAAGCGTATAAAAGGTGGACGCATTGAAATCCGCTTCCGTGGCCGTTTTGGACACATACAGCGGCGGGCTACCCGTTCGATCCTCAAAGTCCCAAATACGCAGCTTCGGCGGCGTGCGATCGCCGAGTATCAGTTCGGCCGAAGTAAACACGGCCAGGGCTCCGGATGCGAAAGCCAGAATGAATCCAAGAATGAAGGGAACAAGCCATTGACGCATCGTCCATCTCCGCCCATGAAAGGACTTTCTTTAGTCTGGAGACGAGGCTACTGCGCGCGGGTTTGCGCGGTCAATTCTCACGCAACCACTGATCAGATACACCAATCCGGCTTGGGCAGCCCGCCATAGCGGCAGGCCTCGCGCACCGGGCCGTCCGGAAACAGTCGGTACAGATCGCGGCTGCCGCGGCTGTCAGGGTGGCGTTTGCGGTACTCGGCCACGACCACGCGCATCAGCGGCGGATTGCCGTAGGTTGTGTACTGATTACGCACGAATTCGATCAGCCACCAGTGCTCCTCGCCCAGGCGGACCCCGTCGCGTTCGGCCAGAGCCTCGGCCACCTCTGGAAACCACTGTGCCGCATCGCACAGAAAGCCCTCGCCATCGAGCCTCACCGGCCGACCCGCCACATACAGCAGCGTACTCTGATCACTCACAGTCGCAATACTCCGGCTGCCTCAGAGCACAGGTGCTTCAGGCTGGTCTCGGACAGCGGTGCCACGCCCGTGGGCCAACTGGCTTCGAGACCATTGCCGACTCCGAACAAATCGGCCAATTCATGATCGACCAACTGCCGCCAGGGTCGGAACAGTTTCGGATCGAAAAGGTCCAGACCGGCGTCACGGAAAACGACTGCCAGCCCCACCTCGAGCGTGGCGCCTGCCAGCACCAGTTCAAGCATCTCCCGGCTGTCGTCCGCATCCGGCGCCGAGTCGATGATGACGACCCATACATCACCCGGCATGGTCGTCTCCGAAACTGAGCACCTGCGGAGCATCCAGCGCCTGGTGCCAGAAGCTGACCAGGCTGGACAGCATGAAGGGTTCAGCGGGCGCCAACTCGTGCCGCCGTCGCCACGAGCCACTGCATACTTCCAGCCGCGCCCCCAGCCAGCCGGCCAGGCGGCGCCATTCAGCACCGGCCCCATCGTCAGCGGCATGATCGACACCGGCTCCGTGAAAAAACACCAGCACCCGAGCGCCATGCCGGCGCAGCGCGGCCTCGGCCCGGGCCAGTGCCTGGCGACTGCCGTACGAGCCCGGGCGGGCACGCACCAGCAGAATTCGGTGATACTGTAGCGCTTCCGACAAAGCCACGTTCCTGTCAGCCAGTGAGTGAACCCCCGACGCCTTCAGCCGGTCTGAACCTCCGATGATTCAGACTTGCCGAAAATTTCTTCTCTGCTGCACCATTGTAGCGGTCAGTGCCGTGGCCGGCGCGCAGGAATCGGTTCGCCTGCCGGATCTTGGCGGCACCAGCACTCGGATTCTTTCGCCGGAAGAGGAACGTCGCTTCCCGCGCGAATTCGAGCAATATATGCGGGCCAGCGAGCTACTGGTCGAAGACCCGATGGTGCGCGACTACTTCGTGGACATGGGCTATCGCCTCGTCTCCTATTCCGACCGCGCCGAAGAAAACTTCCACTTCTTCGTCCTGCAAGAGCCGAACATCAATGCCTTTGCCGCACCCGCGGGCGTGATCGCCTTGCACTCCGGACTGTTGCTGGCCGCCCAGGATGAGCACGAAGTGGCCGGCGTGGTCGCCCACGAAATCGCCCATGTGACCCAGGACCACCTGGCCCGCGGCATGGAAAATGCGCAACGCACCGCCCTGCCCACCCTGCTGGCCAGTATCGGACTGGCGCTGGCCGCCGCATCGGCCGGCAGCGGCGGAGACGCCAGCCAGGCCATTCTGCTGGGCGGCATGAGCCTGGCTCAGCAGTTCCAGATCAACTACACGCGACAGAGCGAATCCGAAGCCGACCGCATCGGCATTCAGCTGCTGGCGCGCGCCGGGTACGACCCGCACGGCATGACCCGCTTTTTCGAACGACTCAACCTCCTGAGCCGACCGATGGGCGAGGGCCCGCCGGAATACCTGCGTACCCACCCGTTGACCGTCAACCGCATTGCCGAGGCACGCACCCGGGCCGAGCGGCTCGACTCGAAACCTGAACGTGGCGACGACGAATTTCATTTCGTCCAGGCCCGACTGCGGGCCCTGTCCACCGAAACGACCAAGGCCGAGCTCTGGTTCCGCGTGCGGCTGTCCGGCAGCGAGCGGCCAACTGATGCCATGCGCTACGGCCTGGCCCTGACGCTGATGCGTGATCAGCGGCTCGACGCCGCCCGCGACGAAGTCGAAACCCTGCTGGAATCTTCCCCCAACCGCCAGATTTTCCGCCTGCTGCACGCTGAACTGCTGGTCAACGAAGGCCGCGTGGCCGAGGCGCTCGACGAACTCGAGTCGCTCATGCGCCAGTACCCCGGCAGCCGACAGGTGACGATCGAGTATGCGCGCACACTGATGCATGAACGCGACACGGAGCGGGCGGCAAAAGCCACCCAGGTACTGCGTGACTACCTGCAGCATCATCCCGATGATCTGCCCAGAACCGAACTCTACGCGCGCGCCGCCGACCGTGCCGGCGACCATGTGCGGGCGGCCGAAGCGCTGGCCGAAAGTTACTACATGCGCGGCGGCATCTGGGAAGCCATCGTGCAGCTCGAACGTGTGATCGAACGTGAAGACCTCGACTATTACCAGCGCTCGCGCATCGGTTCACGCCTCAATCAGCTGCGTGCCGAGTGGCTGCGCCTGAGCGAACGCGAGCGACTGCGCCAGCGCGATCGTGATCGCTGAGCCTTGAGGTCCGGCGTGTCCGACTGGCGTCCGACTGCCACTCCTGACCACCTGCGCGAACGCGCCCGGCTACTGGCCCAAGTCCGGCACTTCTTTGCCGAACGCGGCGTCACCGAGGTAACCACCCCGGTATTGACCCGATGCGGGGTGACCGACGTACAAATCGACAGCGTGGCCACCGACGACCCCGCTGGCTGGCTACGGACCTCGCCGGAATACTTCCACAAGCGTCTGCTCGCCGCGGGCCTCGGAGATCTCTACGAACTCGGCCCGGTCTTCCGGCGCGGTGAGCAGGGACGTTTCCACAATCCCGAGTTCACCTTGCTGGAGTGGTATCGCGTTGGCTGGAGCTGGCGTGAACTGGCCGGGGAAGTGGTCGAACTGTTCTCTCAGGTACTCGACGATGCCCCGCGCGAGGTCCGCTACCGAAGCTGGCGCGACTGCTTTGAGAACGCCCTGGACATCAACGCACTGAGCGCCGACACCGGCAGCCTGCGCGCCCTCGACCCGAATGTACCGGCGGATCTGAACCGCGACCAATTGCTCGACTGGTTGTTCGCCACCCGCATCCAGCCGGAACTGCCCGATGGCGCCATCACGGTGGTTTTCGATTACCCCGCCAGCCAGGCAGCGCTGGCACGCCTTGACCCCGATGATTCACGCCTGGCACAGCGTTTCGAGGTCTTCATCGGCTCGCTCGAACTGGCCAACGGCTACCAGGAACTGACCGATCCGGCCGAGCAGCGGCGGCGCTTCGAGCGAGACAACCGTCTCCGACATGAACTCGGACGGGAGATCATGCCGGTCGACGGGGCACTGCTCGACGCCCTTGCGACGGGATTGCCGGAGTGCTCCGGTGTGGCGGTCGGATTCGATCGCCTGCTGATGGCCTGGACCGGCGCCGGATCGATCAGCGAGGTGGTGCCATTCGCATCTTGCTAGCCGGCCGCAGGGGCCAGATCCAGATCTCGCGAAAACGATCGAGCGCCAGGTCGAAGCGTTCGTGCCAGGCCAGTTCGTTGGGCCGGAACATGCGCGCCACCGCACTGGTTTCGACTTCTGAGTAGTTTCCGTCTTCACCCATCAGCACCAGTAACCGGGCCGTGGGCAGCGGGCCGTCGATGCGCCGGCTGCCCAGCCAAGCGGGCCGTGCCGCGAGCAGCTGCCCGCTTTCCGCGTCCCGAACACCGGCCAGCCAGGAGTGGATGACCTGCCCGGAGCGCATCTCCACCCGCCACAGACTGATCGGGCGGTTGCGTGCCAGCGCATGCGAGGGGTCGCGGCCGGGAACGGATTCGGCGGCGAACTCACGTTCGAGTCCGCCCTCAGGGTCAGCCAGCAGCCATTCATCAACCGAAGTCGGCCAGAGCGGCAACAGCACATGGCGTGCCGGCCAGGCCACAGCGACAAGTATTGCCACAAGCAGTGCTGCGCCTGCCGGCAGGGTGCGCAGCAAGGTCGATGGCAAACGTGGCAACATGTGTCAGAATATAGCACGTTGAAAACAGCCTTTTGCCCAGCTCCGCGGGGGATTGAACGGGAGCATCAGGGCGCCGACAAACTGCCGGAGCAATGATGGAAGACTCAATCCGGGTGCGGCCCGCACGCACCTCTGAAGTGGGCACCTTGGCCAAGCTGGTTCGCTCCAGATTGCCCGATATGATGGCCAACGCCGAACATGGCGAGAATGTCGAATCCCACCTGTCGGGGCTCATTCCTGATCGGGCACTGCTGGTGGCCACCCACGGCACGCGGCTGGCCGGCCTTGGCGCACTCGATCTCGACAGGCACTGCATCCTGGCCTGCTATCTTGACCCTGAGATCGCCTCACCCGACACACCACGCCGCCTGTTCCAGGCGCTGGAGCACCACGCCCTGCGTTTCGGCATCCGGGTACTCTCCGGAAAGGCCCGCAAACGCGTGGCGGGCTTCATGCGTTCCCTGGGCTACGAATGTGTGCCGGACCGGGATAACCCTGAACACATCGCCATCCGCAAGAATTTGCTCGAGGAGGCCGACGAAGCCATCGTGCGCGTGATCGAATTGTGCGACGAGCTGGGCGTTCCGGAACACTACGGGCCTGAACATCGCATGCCGCTGACGCTGGAAGCCGACGAAGTCATTTATGCCGGCCATGACATCTTCGAGCGTGAGCAACGACTCATTCCTGCAGCGGCCGAATCACTGCAGCGGATGCGCGAGGCCGCGATGAACTCCGGTCTCGAACTGAAGATCGTGTCCGGGTTTCGCACCGTCGCCTACCAGGCCAACCTGTTCCGCCGCAAGCTCGATCAGGGTCATACCATCAAGGAAATCCTGCTGGTCTCGGCGCCGCCGGGCTACAGCGAGCATCACAGCGGCCGTGCCGTCGATCTCACCACACGCGGCTGCAAGCCACTGGACGAGGAATTCGGCCATACGAAGGCCTACCAGTGGCTGGTATCGAACGCGCGATTCTTCGGCTTTCGGGAATCTTATCCCCGCCACAACCGCCACCGCATCAGTTGGGAGCCGTGGCACTGGTACTTCACTCGTTAACGAATGGAATTCCAGGCATCCAAGGCGCGGCGGCGGGTGGCTTTCAGGTCGACTATGGGTTCGGGATAGCCGAATGATTTGGCCTCGTCGGGGGCCAGGGGATGGTGGATGCGATTGGCATCCTGCCTAGCCAATTCCGGGCACCAGCGGCGGACGTAGTCGCCGTGCGGGTCGAATTTCTCGCCTTGCAGGACGGGGTTGAAGACGCGGAAGTACGGTGCGGCATCGGCGCCGCAGCCGGCCGTCCACTGCCAGCCCTGGGTATTGTTGGCCAGGTCGGCGTCGACCAGGGTATCCCAGAACCAGCGTGCCCCTTCCTGCCAGGGAATCAGCAGGTTCTTGGTCAGGAAAGAGGCCACGATCATGCGCACCCGGTTGTGCATCCAGCCCGTTTCCCACAGCTCGCGCATGCCTGCGTCAACCATCGGAATGCCGGTTCGCCCGCGCTGCCAGGCCGCCAGGTCGCTGGCGTAGTCGTCGCGCTCGCGCCAGGGAAACGCCCGGAACCCTTCCTTGAGGGATTCGTCGCTGGTTTGCGGAAAATGCCACAGCAGGTGGTACGAGAACTCGCGCCAGGCCAGTTCGCTGGCGAAGACCATGCGCCCCTTGCCGCCAGGCAGTTCGCCGGAGGGCTCGAGGGCGCGAATGACCTGACCCGGCGAGATCTCGCCGAAATGCAGATGCGGCGATAGTCGCGATGTGCCGGTTTGATCCGGGCGATCCCGGGCCGCGTGGTATTCAAGCGCCCGTTCAGCGAAATCCTCCAGCCGTCGGCGGGCACCAAGCTCGCCCGGAGACCAATGTGCCGTCAGCTTTTCCGGCCAGTGATGGTCCGGCTGCAACTCGAGCTCGTCGATCTCCAGACTGGCCGGCCACCGCGCCGGGGCCTGCAGATCACGCGGTTCGACATGCTGCACAAGCGGCATCCAGCGCTTTTGCACTTGCTTCCAGAAAGGCGTGAAGACCCGATAGGGTTCACCGTCGGCCTTGGTACCATTCCAGGGCTCGACCAGCAGCGAGCCGTTGAAACTGCGAACCGTCAGTCCGTTCTCGTGCAGGCGCTGCTTGATCTCGCGATCGCGTTCGACCGCGCCCTTTTCGTAGCAGCGGTTCCAGCAGACGGCCTCGGCGCCGGTCACCTGGCGCACCCGCTCGATCGCTTCGAGCGGATCGCCCCTGGCCACGATCAGGCGGCTGCCGCGATGGCGCAATCGACCATCGAGTTCAACCAGCGAGTGATGCAGCCACCAGCGGCTCGCCGAGCCCGGGCTCCAGGGCGCCTCGGCTTCGGGATCATGGACGAACAGGGGCACGACCCGCGCATGATGCCGGCGGGCGTTATCGAGCGCAGGGTTGTCGGCCAGGCGCAGATCCCGGCGGAACCAGACGATTGCGGTATCGGTCATGGGCGCCATTGTTGCACCCGCGACTTCAATTCCGCATCAAGCCATCACTTGATGCCACGGCGCTGCATGCGCGCTGCGTCGGAGCGTCTTGCCTCCAGTGCTTCGAGGTAGCCATCTTCCAGGCCGGTCACGTACTCGCCGCTGAAACATGAACTGTCGAATCCATCGAGTTTGGTGTTCTTGCCGCGCACGGCTTTCTCGAGCGCATCGAGGTCCTGGTAGATCAGGCGATCGGCACCGATGACCTCGCGGATTTCGTCTTCGCTGCGACCCGAGGCGACCAGCTCACTGGCCGCCGGCATGTCGATGCCGTAGACGTTGGGGTAGCGTACCGGCGGCGAGGCGGAGGCCAGGTAGACCTTGTTCGCCCCGGACTCGCGCGCCATCTGGATGATCTGCTTGGAAGTCGTACCGCGCACGATCGAATCGTCGACCAGCAGGACATTCTTGCCCTTGAACTCGAGTGCGATGGTATTGAGCTTGCGCCGTACCGAGCGCACCCGCGCCTCCTGGCCGGGCATGATGAAGGTCCGCCCGATATAGCGGTTCTTGATCAGGCCCTCGCGGTATTTGACGCCCAGTTGGTGGGCCAGTGGCAGGCAGGCCGTGCGGCTGGTATCCGGCACGGGGATCACCACGTCGATGTCATGGTCGGGCCATTCCTGCAGGATCTTCTCGGCCAGCGCCTCGCCCATTCGAAGCCGGGCCTTGTAGACGGAGAGATCGTCGATCATCGAATCCGGACGGGCAAAGTAGACGTACTCGAACATGCACGGCGTGTGCGATTCGGCGTGTTCGCTGACGTGCCGGTGAACCTCGCCATCGAGGGTGATGAACACGCATTCACCCGGTGCGATATCCGAGATGGGCTCGAAGCCGAGAATATCGAGTACGACCGACTCCGAGGCGACAATATGCTCCGGCCCTTCCGGCGCTTCGCGGCGCCCGAGCACCGCCGGCCGGATGCCGTGCGGGTCGCGGAAGGCAAGCAGACCGACGCCGGCGACCAGGGCCACGGCGGCATAGCCGCCGCGGCAGCGCGCGAATACACCGTCGACAGCGGCAAAGATGTCTTCCGGCCGGATGCCGTTGTCGGTGCGCACGCTCAATTCGTGGGCGAAGCAGTTGAGCAGCACTTCCGAGTCCGACTCGGTGTTGATGTGCCTGCGGTCCTCCTCGAACAACTCCCGGCTCAAGCGTTCGCTGTTGATCAGATTGCCGTTGTGGCCCAGCGCGATGCCGCAGGGCGAGTTGACGTACATCGGCTGGGCCTCGTCGGGCTGATCGCAGCCGGCGGTCGGGTAGCGGACATGACCGATGCCGATCGGTCCGGTCAGGGCCGCCACATCCTCTTCCGAGAAAACGTCGCGTACCAGACCGAGGCCGCGCGCCGAACGCATGCGTCCGGCATCCAGGGTGGTGATGCCCGCTGCATCCTGGCCGCGATGCTGCAGGATGGTCATGGCATCGTACAGGCGGGCTGCTACCGGCGAGCGCCCCACGATTCCGACAATTCCACACATGTCAGGTATCAGTCTCCATTTCGACGTTTTCGGTTATGCCCTCTTCGGGCAGATATTCCTGGATGGACTCGGGAAAGAACGCCACCAGCCAGTCGGCCAGGCGCTCCATTTCCGGCAGCAGTATCGAACGCTGCCACCAGGGGTCCTCGACAAAGGGCGTAAATCCGGCCACGAGGACTGCTGCCAGCACGATAGCCAGACCGCGCAGGGCGCCGAAGACGGCCCCGAACAGGCGATCGGTTCCGCTCAGTCCGGTGCTGTCGACCAGCTTGCCCAGCAGGAAGTTGATCAAGCCTCCGACGACCAGCACCAGCACGAAGACACCGACGAATGCAGTGATCACGCGCACCGAAGGCACTTCGATCAGGCCTTCGAGCTGCACCGCAATCGGTCCGGACGCCTGCAGGGCGGCGTAGACAGCCGCAATCCAGACCAGCAGCGAAAACACTTCGCGGATGAAGCCGCGAAACAGGCTGACCACCATCGACACCAGACAGATGCCGAGGATGGCGTAGTCCGCAGCGTTCATGGATGGGAAACCACGATGCCCTGCAGGCCTTCTTCCTCGATCAGTGTCTTGAGCAGGCGCTCGGCCTCGTCCCGGGTTTCATAGGTGCCGACACGCACACGCCAGATGGTACGGCCACCGGAGACTTCGCCATGCATGAACGCGTCATAACCGGCCTGTGCAAGTTGGCCCACCAGACGCTCGGCATTGTTGCGGCTGGCAAAGGAACCGACCTGCACAGCCATGCCCTTGCGGTCCTGGCTGCCGGCGGTCCCGTCGAGCTGGCGCACCACCGGCTCGACGCCGGAAACGGTGGCGGCAATCTGCCCGCGGGCGCGCCCGGCATCGTCCTCGCTGGCGTAAGGCCCGGCCCTGAGGCGGTGAAGCTCGGCCTGGTCGCGGACAATGACATCAACCATCACTTCGTGGCCGAGCTCTTGCAGGCGCTCGCGGATCGATGCGGCCGTGTCGACGTTGCCGAACACCGCAACCTGCACCACCCAGCCGCCGCCGCTGTCGGACGCGACCGTTTCCGAGCCTTCGGTGTCGGTTTCGGCAACTGAAACGTCGTCGACGCCGGAATCTGCGGGCGTTTCTGCTTCCGCTTCTACCTCCGATTCACGCTCGGCCGGGAGCATTTCAGGCTCCGTCGTGGACTCGTCATCGGGTGCATCCTGGCCCGGCGCCGCCAGTTCCCCGATTCGATCCCGATCATCGCCAGCGTCGGCGTCGGGCTCGGTGTCGGGCAGCACCGGTCGGGAAGCCGATTCGCCGCCGCTTTCCGGACGCGGCTCGGCATCGCCGGACGCTTCGGGCGGCTCGGCCTGCGCGTCCGAACCCGGACGACGGGCTTCGGCCGGGTCCAGCGACAAGCGCCGGATACGCCGTTCACCCTCGCTGCGCTCGGGTACGTCGAGCGCCAGTTCACGCTGCTCGATACGATCCTCACGACCGTCGTCGAACAGCATCGGCAGAAAGATGACGGCCAGGGCAATCAGGATGCTGGCGCCGACCAGGCGTTGCTTGAGAACCTTATCCATATCGTTCAGTGCGCCTTCGGTGTAAGTGCAATCCGGGCCTCGGCCACGGTCAGGAACGAGCCGAACACCACCACCCGGTCGCCGGGGCCGCTGTCGGCCAGTGCCCGCTCGAGCGCGGCAGCTACGGATTCTACCGTTTCCCGCGAACCGGAAACAGGCGAGTGCGCCAGTTGGTCCACGATCTTTCCGGCTGGCTGGCCTCGATCACCCGCCAGGGGGGCGATCAACCAGCGATCGAAGCAGGCATCGAGCTCGCGCCCGATACCGGCCACATCCTTGCCCGCCAGTGCACTGAACACGGCCGTGCTGCGACCGCCGGGCAGTCCCAGAAACCCGGCCAGCATGCGGGCAGCTGCAGGATTGTGCGCCACGTCCAGTATCACTTCCGGATCGTCCTGAACGCGCTCGAGACGTCCCGGCAGGCGAACCCGCAGCAGGCCTTCGGCCATGGCTGCTTCCGACACCGGCAGGATGTCTTCGAGCTGCAGCAGGGCCGCCGCCGCACAGGCCGCGTTGCCCAGTTGCCAGCGGCCGGCCAGCGCGGGTCGCGGCAGTTCCAGCCGCTGTTCGTGGCACTGAACTTCAAGCCCGCCGGCGGTCTCGCGCCAGCTCAGGTCCGCACCCGGCCACAGCACTCGGGCGCCGCATTCCTGCAGCGCCGTACGCAGTCCTTCCGGAGGATCGCTCTCGCCGACAATGACCGGACGGCCGGGCCGGGCGATACCGGCCTTTTCGCGGCCGATGGCCGAGCGTGTCGAGCCGAGATACTCCGCGTGATCGATTCCGATCGACGTGATCACGGCAACATCGGCGTCGACGACATTGACCGCGTCAAGACGCCCGCCGAGGCCGACTTCGAGAAGGACTGCGTCCGCGGCCTGCTCGGCTGCCAGCCACAGGGCCGCCAGGGTGGTCTGTTCGAAATAGGTCAGCGCGATCTCGCCTCGGGCGGCTTCCACCGCGTCGAGCGCGGCGACGATGTCGGCATCCTCTGCCGGGCGCCCGCCAATACGCATGCGTTCGTTGAACTGGAGAAGATGCGGCGATGTGTAGGCAAACGGGCAATAGCCGCCCGCCCTCAACATGGCCTCGAGCATGGCGACAACCGAGCCCTTCCCGTTGGTGCCGGCGACGCTGATCACCGGCACGGCCAGATCGACGGCGAGCGCGCGCCAGACCCGCTCGACGCGCTCCAATCCCAGCGCGATCCGCGAAGCGGGGGCGCGCTGTTCCAGGCGCTCGAGCCAGTCAGCAAGCGTAGCGGGGGAAATGGGGGGCGTCTCGTTCAAGGCCGTGCGGCCGAGGGCGAATCAGTCTTCGCGCTCGACCAGCTCACCTTCGCGCGCTTCGCCGGCACGCCGCGGCGCCATCAGCATGGTCAGCAGGCCGTGGATACGCTGGCGCAGTTCGCGACGATCGACGATCTGGTCGATGGCGCCCTTGTCGAGCAGGAACTCGGAGCGCTGAAAACCCTCGGGCAGCTTCTCGCGCACGGTCTGCTCGATCACGCGCGGACCGGCGAAACCGATCAGGGCGTTGGGTTCGGCGATGTTGATGTCGCCGAGCATGCCCAGACTGGCCGACACACCACCGGTGGTCGGATGCGTCAGCACCACGATGTAGGGCAGGCCCTGCTCGGCCATGCGCGCCAGTGCCGCCGAGGTCTTGGCCATCTGCATCAGCGAGTACAGGCCTTCCTGCATGCGCGCGCCGCCGGAGGCCGCGAAGCACACCAGCGGCAACTCCCGTTCCAGGCATTCGTGGGCAGCCCGGGCAAAGCGCTCGCCCACCACCGATCCCATCGAGCCGCCCATGAAGCGGAAATCGAAAGCGCAGGCGACCACCTCCATTTCGAGCAGCCGGCCCCGCAGTGCCACCAGAGCATCCTTCTCCCCGGTGGCCTTCTGGCTGGCCACCAGGCGGTCGCGATACTTCTTGGTGTCCTTGAACTTGAGCACGTCCACCGGCGCCAGATCGGCACCGATCTCGACGTGATCGCCATCATCGAGAAAGGCGTCAAGGCGCGCCCGGCCCGACAGGCTCATGTGATGGTCGCACTTGGGACAGACATTGAGATTGCGTTCGAGCTCTGGCCGGTAAAGCACGGCATCGCAGGCCTTGCATTTCGTCCAGAGGCCGTCGGGCACCTTGCGGCTCTTGTTCGAGCCTTCGGTGCGAATCCGCGCAGGCATCAATTTCTGAAACCAGCTCATGTCAGGCACTCACCACGTTGCTTGTCGAAGAGGCGGTATTGTCCATGGCCTGACGAATCGGGGCAAGGTAGTCGCGTGCAGCGGCCACCGCAGCCGCGGTCGAGTCAGCCTGGCCCAGGCGTTTGACCAGGGCCGAGCCAATCACCACCGCATCGGCACTTCGGGCCGCAGCGGCGGCGTGCTCGGGCGTGCTGATGCCGAAACCGACCGCAACCGGCACCCCGGCGGCCGCCTTGATGCGCTCGACCGCCGGCGCCAGAGACGCCGTGTCGAGACTGGCCGCCCCGGTCACGCCCTTGAGCGAAACGTAGTAGAGGAAGCCGCCGGCCAACTCCGCGGCCCGCTTCAGCCGCGCATCCGTGGTCGTGGGGGCGACCAGGAAAATCTGGTGCAAGTCGTGCCGGGCCAGTTCGGCACGCATTTCGCCGGCTTCGTCGGCCGGCACATCGACGATCAGCAGGCCATCAACGCCGGCCGCCGCGGCTTCTTCGCAGAAGCGCGCCACGCCGCGTCGCTCGATCGGGTTGGCATAGCCCATCAGGATGATGGGCGTGTGCGCATCGCTGCGGCGGAATTCGGCGACCATGGCCAGCACCTGCTCAAGCCCCGTCCCCTGCTCCAGCGCACGCGCGCAGGCTTCCTGGATGACGGGACCATCGGCCATGACATCGGAAAACGGCATGCCGATTTCAAGCAGGTCCGCGCCGGCCTCCACGGCCGCGTGCAGTACCGGCACCGTGGCATCGGGCCCCGGGTAGCCGGCGGTTACATAGGGAATCAGGGCGCGGCGGCCGCGTTTGCCAAGATCTTCGAAACGGGCATCGATACGATTCAAAGCGTGATTCCTTCCAGTTCGGCCACGGTGTTGATGTCCTTGTCGCCGCGGCCCGAGAGATTGACCAGAACGATTTCATCCCTGCCGCGCTCGGCGGCCAGCTTCATGCCATAGGCAATGGCATGCGCGGACTCCAGCGCCGGCATGATGCCCTCGCTGCGGGTCAGTTCATGGAAGGCGGCCAGCGCCTCCTCGTCGTCAATGCCGACGTATTGCGCCCGGCCCGAATCCTTGAGCCAGGCGTGCTCCGGGCCGACGCCCGGGTAGTCCAGGCCGGCCGAGACCGAATGCGTGTCGAGAATCTGGCCAGCGTCGTCGTCGAGCAGGTAGGTGCGCGAGCCGTGCAGCACGCCGATGCGCCCGGCACACAGGCTGGCGGCGTGCTCGTGGCCGGACAGGCCCCTGCCGGCGGCCTCGACGCCGAACATTTCGACCTCCTGATCACCGATGAAAGGATGGAACAGGCCGATGGCATTCGAGCCGCCGCCGACGCAGGCCACCAGCGCGTTCGGCAAGCGACCGTACTCGTCCTGCATTTGCCGCCTCGCCTCGCGCCCGACCACCGCGTTGAAGTCGCGCACCATGGCCGGATAGGGGTGCGGCCCGGCGACGGTGCCGAGCACGTAGAAGGTGTCGTCGACGTTGGTCACCCAGTCGCGCATCGCCTCGTTCAGTGCATCCTTCAGAGTCTTCGAGCCGGCCTCGACACTGACCACTTCGGCGCCGAGCAGCTTCATGCGAAAAACGTTGACCGACTGGCGGGCGACGTCTTCGGAACCCATGTAGACCACGCACTTCATTCCCAGCCGCGCGGCCACGGTGGCGGTGGCCACGCCATGCTGACCCGCCCCGGTTTCGGCGATGACGCGGTGCTTGCCCATGGCCTGCGCCAGCAGCGCCTGCCCGACGGTGTTGTTGATCTTGTGCGCGCCGGTGTGATTGAGGTCCTCGCGTTTGAGCACGATCTTCGCCCCACCCGTCTTGCGGGTCAGGTTCTCGGCGAAATACAGCGGTGAGGGCCGGCCGACGAAATGCGCCAGATCAGCATCGAGCCTGGCGACGAATTGATCGTCGGCCAGATTCTTGCGCCAGGCGGCTTCGAGTTCTTCCAGTGCCGCCATCAGGGTTTCGGAAACGAAGCGCCCGCCGAATACGCCAAAGTGGCCACCGGCATCGGGCAATTGGGTCGGAACCGCTGTCTTTTCGGCTGTTTCAGCCATTTCTTACCGCCTTGATCAAGTCATGAATCAGCTTATCACTCTTCACACCGGGACGGACTTCCACCCCGCTGGAAACATCGACCGCGTCGGGCTTCAGACGCCTGCAGGCCTCGGCCACGTTGGTGGGGTTCAGACCGCCGGCCAACACCCAGGGACGATCGAGCCTGGGCACCCGGGTCCAGTCGAAGGTTGCGCCGCTACCGCCGGCCTGTCCCGGCGCGTGAGCGTCGAGCAGCAGGGCATCAGCCAGTTCGTAGTCCGCCGGATCATCGGGCCGCTCACCGCCCATCGCCAGGGCCTTCATCCACGGCCGGCCGAACTGCCGGCAGAAATCCTGATCCTCGCGACCATGGAACTGCAGCCAGTCCAGCGGCACCTGGTCGAGGATACTTTCGACCGCTTCGGTCGAGGCGTCCATGAACAGGCCCACTCGTGTGACGAAGGGCGGAAGCACACGGCAGATGGCGCGCCCGCGTTCCGGATCGATCTGCCGGGTACTCTGATCGGCGAACACCAGCCCGATCGCGTCGGCACCGGCCGTTGCTGCTGCCAGTGCGTCCTCGATGCGCGTGATGCCGCAGATCTTTACCCGGGTCATGTCGATTTCCGATATGAGTTCATTGCAACCGCAGATTACGCAGATTCACGCAGATTCGAAAAAATTTTCCACACGTTTCACCGATTGTTCGAGATCGTTTAGTTCAATCTGCGTAATTCTGCGAAATCTGCGGTTCCAGGAACGTCACGTCTGACGGGGCGGGAAATCGATCTCCCGGTCGACCGGCAACTGCGGGTAGTCCGGATAGGTCGGCGCCACGAAGTACAGGCCTTCCGCCGGCGCCGTCGGCCCCGCCACTGTTCGATCGGCAGCTGCCAGGACCTGACCTGGCCAGGACACCGGCTTTTCGCCTTTGCCCACCGGAATCAGCGTGCCGGCAATGTTTCGCACCATATGGTAGACGAAGGCGTTGGCCTCGATGTCAACGATCACCTCACTGCCGCGGCGGGTCACATCGAGGCGGTGAATCTCACGCACCGGGGATTTCGCCTGGCAACCCACCGCCCGGAAGCTGGAAAAATCGTGCTCGCCCAGCAGTGCCTGCGCAGCTTCGTGCATGCGCTCGGCATCGAGCGGCTGGCGAATCCAGGCAACCCGGCCGCGTTCGATGGCCGGGCGCACCCAGCGATTGAGCATGCGATAGCGATAGCGCCTGCGCGTGGCCGAAAAGCGGGCGTGGAAGGTCTCGTCGACCGACCGCACCCACAACGTGGAGATACCCGGATGCAATTGCGTGTTTGCGCCGAGCACCCACGACCGTTCCCGACGTTCGGCCGGGGTGTCGAAGTGAACGACCTGGCAGTGGGCGTGGACGCCGGTGTCGGTGCGACCGGCACAGTGCACCACGATCGGCTGGTCAGCAACCCGGCTCAGGGCCGATTCGAGGCATTCCTGCACGGTCGGCGACTGGCGCTGCCGCTGCCAGCCGTAGAAGCCGCTGCCGTCGTACTCGATTCCGGCGGCCAGTCGCATGCCCGGACCCGGATTGCGATCAGAGATCGTCGAGCAGCTTCTGAGCTTCGGCCCGCTTTTCGGCGCTGCCCTCGCTGACCACTTCCTCGAGCACACTGCGCGCCGAATCGCCCAGGTCGACCGAGATATAGGCGCGCGCCAGGTCGAGCTTGACGTCGGCATCCTCGTCGCTGAGCGAGGAGGATTCGTCACCGCTGGTATCGGGTTCGTCGGCCTGTGATTCCGCCTCGTCTGTGGCCTCGGCCCCGGCGGAATCATCATCGCCGTGTGCTTCGGGTGTTTCGTCAAGCTCGAAATCCAGGCCGCCATCAGTGGTCAGCTCGGGATCGCCCTCGACGTCCGAGGTGAACTCGAGATCCAGATCTTCCTCATCGCGGGTGCCAGACTCGCCGAAAATCTCGTCGGCCTCCTGGTCGCGCGCCGGACCAAGATCCAGATCCGACTCCGGTGCGGCCTCGTCCGGCAGTTCCTCCGTCGGCTCGCCCGAGCCGCTGGCAGGTTCCGACTCACTCGATCCGTCGTCTTCGCCATAACCGCCTAGATCAAGGTCACCCTCATCGCGATCGAATGAGCGGTCCTGGCCCGGCTCGGTCGAGGGATCATCGACTCGCTCGGACAATACAGCCAGGTCCATGTCATCGCTCAGGGCATCCTCGTCCTCGATCACTGCCTCCGGCGCAGGGTGATCGACTTCTTCTTCGTCCGCTTCGCTCTCGCCGCTCAGGTCGTAACTCTCAACCGTGGACGCTTGTTCCTCGCGGGCCTCGTGTTCCTCGGCCGCCTCCTCGTCGGAGTCCGCTTCCAGCATGCCGATCATCTCGTCGGCGCGGCGATCATATTCGTCGCCCTCATCCCCGGCCGACGTTTCCTGCGGCGTCAGCAGCGGATGATCGGGGGCATGGGCGGCAGCCAGAGACACCGCCTCCTGCCAGTTCGGATCAGATTCGTCGTCAACCTGTTGGTACATCCGGTCGAACGCGTCGGTAAAGGCCTCCGTCTGCCCCCGATCTGCCAGCACCTGCAGCAGAGCCAGATGCGCTGCCAAGTCGGTAGGATGACGAGCAACCCGGGATCGGGCCGATTTCACCGTAAAGGCCCGGGCCTCACCGGCCTGCGGTTCATCGTCCGTAGCACGCCGGCCACGCAGCCAGAACACGACAACCGCCAGGATCAGGGCCAGTACCAGGATGCCAACGGCCGGAAGCAGCCAGCCGGGCAGACTGTCGTCGGCCGACGCTTCCGTTGACACCCGTTCATTCCGGGCGACGTCTCCGGTGTCTTCTGCGGCGTCTGCAGTTTCTTCCGGAGACGGTTCGGCAGCGTCCGAGTCCGAGGCATCGTCGTCGAACTGCCCCTGGAGCTCGCGCATATACTCGTCTACGCGGTTGGCCTCAGCGGTCTCGCCGTCGCCCGTGTCGGCCAGTGCATCGTCCTGTGCTGCCTCGGCCTCGCGCACCTCGCGCAGACGCTCCTGCAGCTCGGCCAACGATTCCTGGGCCACCGCCAGGCCCGCCAGATCGCTCTGGTCGAGTGCATCGTGAATTTCGGCGATGCGGTCGTCGAATTCCTGGCGCTCGAGACCGCCGGCGAAAATCTCGTCCTCGATCTCAGTCAGTTCGCCGCGTACCCGGCGAATCTCGCCGTCGGAAACGGCCGCACCCTCGTCGGAGGGCTCATCTTCGAGCGGAACCACGTCGAGCCGATGATCGGTGTCTTGCTCGCCGGAAGTCGGCGTCGTGGCAGTCTCACGTTCCGGTTCGGCCTCGGGCATGGCGGCTTCGCTGACCTCCGGCGTTTCCGACGCGAATCCGGATTGCCAGGCATTCATCTGCTCGCGCACGCGGCGCTCGGCCTCTGCGCGATCAACGGTGCGGACTTCGTCGATGCCCGGCATGTCCAGGCGGGTGTCGCTACGCAGCCGGTTGATGTTCTCGCCCAGGAAGGCATCTCGGTTGCGATTGAAGATGGCCAGCATCACCTGATCCATGCTGAGGCTGGTATCGGGGCGCCATTCGGACGCTATTCGCCACAGCGTGTCGCCCGGCGCCACGGTGATGGTGTCTTGCGAAAAACGGTCGGTCGCGGACTCTCGTCCGGCTTGAGGGGCTTCCGGGGCCGATCGTTCGGCCGGCTGAGAACGCGACTCGGCGGGTTCGTCTGGACGGGTCGGGGCCGGTGCCTGCTCGCGCGCGGGACGTTCGGCCGGCGCCGCTTGCTCGCCGTCGACACGCCGAACCGGCGCGCTGGAATCGACCGTCGGCGGATCGAGAAACAGGGTGTATTCGCGCAGAACCCGGCCGCTTGACCAGCGCGCATCGATCAGAATCTGGACGATCGGATCGTTGACCGGTTGGCGCGAGCGCACGCGTATCCGCGCCGGCTCGACGCTGCGATCGACGGTGACTTCCAGGCCCAGTCCCAGCGACTCGCTCGGCACACCGAGGCGTTCGAAATCAGCCAGTGCAGCCGGCCCGACGCTCAGCGACTCGACGTTTTCGCCCTCCGCCGCGAGCAGGCGAATGGACACATCCAACGGCTGGCCCAGCCAGGAATCGACGCGGGCCTCCCCGAGCCCGAGCGCCCGGAGGCCGTCGCTCGGAAACAACAGCATGAATGCACCCAGCAGGGCCGGGACAATCAGTCGAACAACGTTAGTGACCATGAGCGCCGCTTCCCTCTAATGCTTGAACAAACTTGCGTCAATTCAAGCGAGTATACCAATGTCTTCACATGGCGCGAAAGCGCTATCCTCAGCGGCGGCTGATCAAGTACTCCGCTATCTGGATGGCATTGAGCGCTGCACCCTTGCGCACGTTGTCGGCCACCACCCAGAAATCCAGCCCCTGCGGGTGGCTGAGATCGCGGCGAATGCGGCTGACAAAGGTCTCGTCGTGGCCACTGGCGTGCGTCAGCGGCGTGAGAATTTCTTCATCCCCGACGACCTTCACGCCCGGCGCCTTGCGCAGCAATTCACGCGCTTCCTCGACTTCCAGCGGCTTGACTGTCTCAAGGTGAACCGCCTCGCCATGGCCGAAGAACACCGGCACTCGTACGGCCGTGGCATTGACGGCAATCTGATCGGAATCGAGGATGCGACGCGTCTCGTTGTGCATCTTCATCTCTTCCTTGGTGTAGCCGTTGTCCTGCAGCACGTCGATCATCGGAATGACGTTGAAAGCGATGGGTGCATTCAGGGCCTTGACTTCGGGATCCCTGAAATTGAAGCGGTCCTTGCTCTGCTGGGCCAGTTCCTCCATCGCCTTGGCCCCGGCACCGGAGACCGACTGGTAGGTGGCCACATTGATACGGGCCACACCAGCGGCGCGATGAATGGGTGCGACAGCGAGCAGCATCTGGATGGTCGAGCAGTTGGGATTGGCGATGATGCCGCCGTCGGTGCCGAAATCGTCGAGGATGCCGGCATTGACCTCGGGCACCACCAGCGGCACGTCCGGGTCGAGGCGGAAATGCGAGGTGTTGTCGATCACCGTACAGCCGGCCTTGGCCGCCCGCGGGGCATGTTCGGCCGACACACTGCCGCCGGCGGAGAACAGCGCGTAATCCCAGCCGCTGAAATCGAACTCGGACAGGTCCTGAACCGTGACCGATTTGCCCTTGAAATCGACCTGGCTGCCGGCCGACCGGCTCGAAGCCAGCACCGCCAACTCACTGATCGGAAACTCGCGCTCGGCCAGCAATTCCAGCATGACATGCCCGACCGCACCGGTCGCACCGGCGACGACTACTCGATAACCTTGCTTCGCTTCACTCATGTTGTGTGGTTTTGCTTCCCGTTTGGATGGAGGAGTACTTGAAACCGCAGATTTCGCAGATTGACGCAGATTATTTAATAATTCTGGCCTGATCAAAAACCCAGTATGCGAAGGGCTATCGCCCCAATCGTCTCGCAGCTTGGCGAAACGCGAGCCTGCTCAAATCTGCGCTAATCCGCGAAATCTGCGGTTCCAAAAACTCCAGTCTTCAGGTGGGGATACGCGGCGCCTGCTCCGGCACGTCGCCACACTGGGCGCGGTCAAGCAGGTAATGATCCATGATCACCAGGGCCAGCATGGCCTCAACGATGGGTACGGCGCGTATCCCGACACAGGGGTCATGGCGGCCGGTGGTGACGATTTCAACCGGTTCGCCCCGGATATCGACGGTTTTCCCGGGCAGGCGCAGCGACGAAGTCGGCTTGAACGCCACCGCGCACTCGACCGGCTGACCGGTGGAAATTCCACCCAGGACGCCGCCGGCATGGTTCGACTCGAAGCCCCCGGGCGTGATCTCGTCGCGATGCTCGGTGCCCTTCTGCGCGACGGACGCAAAACCGGCGCCGATCTCCACGCCCTTGGTGGCGTTGATGCTCATCATGGCCGCGGCCAGGTCACCGTCGAGTTTGGCATAGACGGGTGAGCCCAGGCCGACGGGCACACCGGTCGCCCGCGCCTTCACCAGCGCCCCCACCGAATCGCCCGACTTCCACAGCTTCTTCATGTAATCCTCGAGATCTGGCACGCGTGCTTCGTCGGGGCAGAAGAACGGGTTGTTGTCGATGACCGCCGGGTCGAACTGTTGGTCACAAACCAGTTCGCCGAGCTGGCCCAGCCAGCCGGTGATCTCGACGCCGAGCTTGTCCTTCAGGTATTTCCTGGCCAACGCGCCGGCGGCAACCCGCATGGCCGTTTCCCGCGCCGAGGAGCGCCCACCGCCGCGATAATCGCGAATGCCGTACTTGTGGTGGTAGGTGTAGTCCGCGTGACCGGGGCGAAACTGATCGGCGATCTTCGAGTAATCCTTCGAACGCGCATCGGTGTTGTGGATCAACAGCGCGATCGGCGACCCGGTGGTCTTGCCCTCGAACACGCCGGAGAGAATCTGGACGTCCTCGGCTTCCTTGCGCTGCGAAGTCCACCGACTCTGCCCCGTCGCCCGCCGCATCAACTCGGACCGGATCTCCTCAGCACTGATCTCCATCCCCGGCGGAAACCCGTCGATTACACAGCCAATCGCCGGCCCATGGCTTTCGCCGAATGTCGTTAGGGTCAAAACCCGGCCGAATGAATTGAATGCCACCGGCTGTCCTCGCGTATTGATATAAGGCTATGAAATTGGAACCGCAGATGAACACAGATGAACACAGATTTTTTTGAATTCGATTTTCATCTGCGTTGATCTGCGTTCATCTGCGGTTCGCAATCAAAGGTTGGTGTAGTTCGGCCCCGACCCGCCTTCCGGCGTGACCCAGTCGATAACCTGATAGGGGTCGGCGATGTCGCAGGTCTTGCAATGCACGCAATTGGCGGCATTGATCTGGAGGCGCTTGCCGCCATCATCTTCGACCACTTCATAGACATTGGCCGGGCAGAACCTGGTGCAGGGATTGCCGTATTCCTCCTCACAGCGCGTGAAGCAGACATCCGGATCGATGATTTTCAGGTGCACCGGCTGGTCTTCATCGTGGGCGGTCTGGGCGAAGTAGACCGAGGCGAGACGGTCGCGCGGTGGCAGGTCGCGGTCGACGTAGTCGGAGTTCAGGCCCTGCTCGTCGAGCTTGCGGTACTGCTCATGGTCGGCGTGGTTGGACAGCGTGCGGGGCAGCTTGCCGGCGGTGACCGTCTCGATAGCGGCGGTTGCCATGCCACGCCACAGACCCTTGCTGAAGCCGGGGCGGATGTTTCGCACCTTCTTAAGTTCAGTCGCGATTTCGGACTCACGCAGGCGGGCGTCAAAGCCCTCGCTGGTGCGTCTTTCGGCCAGGTGCTCGGCCGCGAGCATGCCCGACCTCATCGCCTGGTGGACGCCCTTGATCTTGGGCACGTTGAGCAGGCCAGCCGTATCGCCGATCAGTAGCGCGCCCGGCATCTCTATCTTCGGCAGGGACTGGTAGCCGCCCTCGACCAGCGCACGAGCGCCGGCGGAGAGTATCTCGCCGCCATCGAGCAATTCGTGCAGCATCGGATGATGCTTGAACTGCTGAAAGGCTTCGAAAGGTGAGAATTTCGGGTCCTGGTAATCGAGTCCGCAGACGAAGCCGACGGCCACACGATCCTTGTCGAGGTGATAGACGAAGCTGCCACCGTAAATCTCCGGCGGCAGCGGCCAGCCCACGGTGTGCTGGATCAGGCCGGGCTGGACTCGCCCCTCGGGCAATCGCCAGAGTTCCTTCATGCCGATGCCGTAAGTCTGCGGGTCGCTGTCGGCGTCGAGCTTGTACTTGCGGATCGCGCGCTTGGTCAAGTGACCACGGCAGCCTTCGCCCAGTACGGTTACCGGCGCGTGGATCTCGATCCCCTGGACGTAGCTTGCCTTTTCATTGCCCTCGGCATCGACACCCATGTCGCCGATGATCACGCCCTGGATCTCGTCCTTGTCGTTGTAAGACAGATCGGCGGCGGCGAAACCGGGAAACAGGTCCACGCCCAGCGCCTCGGCCTTGGGCGCCAGCCAGGCGCACAACGCACCCAGCGAGACGATGAAGTTGCCGTGATTTTTCTGCTGCGGCGGGGTCGGCAGCTTGCGCTTGCCGGTCTTTGTCAGGTACAGGAGTTGGTCCTTGCCGGCCGGCACGCAGATGGGCGGCGGATCGTCGCGCCAGCCCTCGATCAGCGCATCCAGCGGCTCGGGCTCGATGACCGCGCCGGAGAGGATGTGCCCGCCGATTTCGGCGGCCTTCTCGATCACGCAGACGTTAAGTTCATTGTTGAGCTGCTTGAGCCGGATGGCACAGACCAGTCCGGCCGGGCCGGCGCCGACGATGACGACATCGTATTCCATGATTTCGCGTTCGGACATGGGGTTCGCTGGAAGTCTCGGGACAGACCCCAAAGGATACAGGGAAGGCGTTGACGGTGTCAGCCGGCCTCCAGGCGACCGATTCGCCCGCTCATTCGGACAACAGCGCCTCCAGCCCCGACCACACGGCTTCGAGCATCAACGGCTGGGCCTCGACCGTGGGGTGAATGCCGTCATCCATCAGCATTCCGGGTTGGTCGAACACGTCGTTGAGGAAGAACGGCAGCAGCTCGATGTCGTAGCGTTCTGCCAGGCGTGGAAAGACCGCCTCGAAGCGCTCGATGTAAACCGGGCCGAGATTGGGCGGCAGGCGGATCTGCATCAGGGCCACGGTGGCACCGGCTGACTTGCCTTTCTCGATCACGGCCGCCAGATTATCTTCGGTCTGGGCCGGCGAAAGTCCGCGCAGGCCGTCGTTGCCGCCCAGGATGATCAGCAGCAGGTCCGGCCGGTGGGCTTCCAGCAGTCCGTCGATGCGGCTGGCCGCTCCGGCGGTGGTCTCGCCCGAAATACTGGCATTGACGATCTCGTGCTCGCCATCGACGCGCTCCGACAACAGTTCCACCCAGCCCGATTCACGCGGAATGGAATAGGCATCGGACAGACTGTCACCGACAATCATGACGGTGGCGGCGTGCGCGGGCAGGCACAATACACTGCCAAGCATCAATCGGGCGATCACGTTACATAACAGACGGTTGAACATGAACGATTCCGGTCAGAAGAACATTCTGTCGGCCCGCCGGGTCGGCTACAGTGTCGATGCCCCCGGCGGGCGGCTCGATATCCTGCACGATATCAGCCTGGACCTGAACGCCGGCGAAACGCTGGCCATTGTCGGAGCCTCCGGTTCCGGCAAGACCACCCTGCTGGGCCTGCTGGCGGGGCTGGACCAGCCGACTGTCGGAGATATCCGGCTGATCGACGCCGATCTCAATGCGCTCGACGAAAACAGCCGGGCCCGCGTCCGCCGGCGCCACGTCGGCTTCGTCTTCCAGAGTTTTCACCTGCTGCCCAGTCTGACGGCGCTGGAAAACGTCAAACTGGCGCTGGAAATTGCCGGCTTCGAGGACGTCAACACGCGCGCCCGGCGGGCACTCGACCAGGTCGGCCTGAGCCCGCGCCTGGAGCATTACCCGCGCCAGCTCTCCGGCGGCGAACAACAGCGCGTGGCGATCGCCCGCGCCTTTGCCGGCGAACCCGACATCCTGTTCGCCGACGAACCCACCGGCAACCTCGACCAACGTACCGGCGGGGCCGTGGCCGACCTGCTGTTCGATCTCAACGAACACCATGGCACCGCGCTGGTGCTCGTCACCCACGATGTCAGGCTCGCTCGGCGGTGTGGGCGGGTGGAAGAGATGGTGGATGGCTCGCTGGTACAGGGCGAGATGGCGGTTGAGCGTGCGGAGCGCTCGCAATGATCAATTTTCAAATGCCAATTCTCAAACAATTTTCAAGCTCCAATTCCCCAATGACCAAACGCAACAATCGGTGCGGCCCCCGATGAACGCCACCACTCTCTCCCTCAAGCTGCTGACCCGCCAGTGGCGCTCCAGCGCCCTGGTGATGCTGTTTGCCGGGCTGGTCGTGGCCACCGCGGCGCTTTCGGCGGTGAGCCTGTTTACCGACCGGGTCGGGCGGGCGCTGGAGCGCCAGGCCGGGGAAGTGCTGGCCGCCGACCTGGTCGTGACCGGGCGCGAGCGATTGCCGGAGGCGTACCACCAGAAAGCCGCCGAACTGGGCCTGGAAACGGCCGAAATCGCGCTGCTGTCGACCATCCTGTTCGTCGGCGAGGAAAGCCACCTGGTCGATCTCAAGGCGGTGACCGACGGCTATCCCCTGCGCGGACAGCTCAAGATTGCCGAACACCTCGGCGGTGACGAAGTGATCCTGACGACCGGCCCCGAACCGGGCTTGGGCTGGATGGCCGCCCGCGGGCTGCGTCTGTTCGAGACCGACACCGGTGCAGAAACCGAGATCGGCCGCCGCCCGATCACCATCGACCGGGTTCTGACCTGGGAACCCGACCGCGGCGGCAGCCGTTTCATGCTGGCCCCGCGACTGATCGTCCACATGGATGACTTGCTGGAGAGCGAATTGATCGGGCCCGGCTCGCGCGTTCGCTGGCGCCTGTTGGTGGCCGGCAGCGAACCGGCGGTCGCCGCGTTCCGGAACTGGGTCGAGCCCCGGCTCGAACAACGGCAGGAGATCGAAACCACAGCCGAGGCCGAGGCCGAAACCGGCCAGGCCCTGACCCAGGCACGCCGCTTCCTGGGCGTGGCCGCCCTGACCGCCGTGATTCTCGCCGGTGTGGCCGTGCTGCTCGCCGCACTGCGCTTTTCACGCACACAGCGCGACCTGGTCGCCCTGCTCAAGGCTTTCGGCGCCGAAAGCGGGTCGATTCTGCGCGCGCTCACCCTGATGCTGCTGTGGCTTGCGCTGGCGGGCATCGTCGTTGGCGGACTGCTCGGCCTGGGTGCCCAGGCCGTGATTGCCACGATCCTGGCCGACGGCCCGGCCGGCCCCTTGCCCGCGGTGCGCGCCCTGCCGCTGCTCGGCAGCGCCGCCTTCACCCTGCTACTGGCCGCCGGCTTTGCCCTGCCCCCGCTGATCGGCCTGCGCGCGGTCGCGCCGATACGTATTCTCAATCGCTCGCTCGATTCGCGGCCGGGACTTTCCGGCTGGCCCTGGCTGCTGCCCGTGGCCGGAGCACTGGCCATCCCGGTGCTGCAACTGGGAGAATTCCGGCTCGCGCTGATCGTGCTGGGCGGCTCGGCAGCCCTGGCCGCCCTGCTGGCCCTGTCAGCCTGGCTGGCGATGCTGGCCACGCAGTGGCTCGCCCGCCGCACGCGGGCCGGATGGCGGTTCGGCCTGGCCGGACTGCATCGGCGTCGCGGCCAGGGCATCGTCCAGATCACCGCGCTGGGCCTGGGCCTGATGGCGCTGCTGCTGTTGATGATCGTGCGCAGCGAACTACTCGAGCAGTGGCGCAGCAGTCTGCCGCCCGACACCGCCGATCACTTCGTGGTCAATATTCAGCCCGACCAGCGAGATGCCGTCGAGGCTGCCCTGGCCGGGGCCGGTGCCAGCAACCTGCAACTGCGACCGATGGCCACGGTCAACCTGGTCGAGGTCAACGGCGAGCCGCCGCCGGATCATCGCTGGGCCGGACAGGTGAATGTCTCCTGGATCGACCACCTGCCGCCGGCCAATCGCGTCACCGAAGGCGAGTTCTTCAAAGCGGATTCCGAAGGCGAAATCTCCCTGGCACAACGCTGGTCGGAACGCACCGGCATCGGCCTGGGCGACAGCATGACTTTCGAGGCCGGCGCCCGCCGCATCGAGGCCACCGTGACCAGCATGCGTGAGGTCGAGTGGGAGTCGTTCAACGTCAACTTTTTCATTCTGCTGACACCGAGTGCCGGCGAGGTGCTGCCCCACCAGTTCATTGCCAGTTTTCGCTGGCCCGAGACGGCCGGTTCCTTGCGCGACATCCAGCAGGCCTGGCCCAACGTGTCGATCATCGACATCGGCGCCCTGCTCGACCGCGTGAGCGAAATCATCGATCGCGTGACCACGGCCGCCCAGGTGGTGTTCTTCTTTACCCTGCTGGCTGGCCTGGTGGTGCTGCTGGCTGCACTCGAAGCGACCCGCGACGAACGCCGCCAGGAAGCCGCATTGATCCGGGCCCTGGGCGCCGATAACGCCATGGTCCGGCGCGGACTGCTGATCGAGTACGGGGTGATGGCCATCATTGCGGCCGTGCTGGCCACCGGGGGTGCTGCGCTGACCGGCTGGCTGCTGGCGAGCGAGCTGTTCGAGTTTGCCTACCGCCCCTCGGCGAGCCTGCTCGGCACCGGCCTGGCGGCAGCTGTCGTGATCGTCATGGGCAGCGGCTGGCTGGGCAACCGCAGTGTGCTCGGGGTGTCACCCATGCGCATCCTGCGCGCCGGGGGTTGACGAAGCGATCAGCGCTGCCGCCGCACGTCCTGGTTGATGGTGTATATGGTGAAAAACCTGTTCTCGCCCTCGTCTTCCTGCCGCCGGCCGGGCCGGGACTCGCTGGTCAGGCCCATATATTTGAGATCATGGCCGGGGCCGGCGCGGTAAACGAGTAGCGCCTTGTTCGAAACCGAGAGCGGCTGCTCGCTGACCAGCACCAGCTGTTCGCCGTTGTTGCCCGAGTCGGCCACCGTCACCTTGATGAAGCGGCTGCCGGACTGGTTCATGTCCGCAACCGCGCCCTGGTAGTAGGTGGTCTGACCGCGGCGCTCGAGGCCCAGGGTGCTCGACAGGGACGAGACCAGCTCGTCGGCCCGCTTGAGCGTCTCCTCGTCGAAAAACTCGTAGATGTCGTCGTCACGTTCACGGCGTGGCATGGCAACCTCCGCTCTTCGAGCTGGCGACCCGATCATTCAATCGAGCCTGATTGGTGAAATATATCGCACATTTGCCCGAAACGAAAACCGATTAGCGGCGCAGGACAACCGTACGGCGGACACCGCTGCCGACTCAGGTTGAGCGTTTTCGCGCCCACCAGGCCAGGCGCCTGGCGATTTCACGCTCGAATCCGCGCTCCGGCGGCCGATAGAACGGCTGCCGCTCGAGACCTTCGGGAAAGTAATTCTGCCCGGAAAACCCGGCCTCGGTATCGTGATCGTAGACATAGTCGCGCCCGTAACCCAGCTCCTTCATCAGGCCGGTGGGCGCATTGAGAATATGGGCCGGGGGCATGAGGGAACCGGTCTCCTTCGCCGAGCGCCATGCTGCGCCGGCCGCCTTGTAAGTCGCATTGGACTTGGGTGCCGTCGCCAGGTAGAGGGTGGCCTGGACAATGGCCAGCTCGCCCTCGGGTGAACCCAGCACCTCGTAGGCCTCGCGCGCAGCCAGTGCCTGGACCAGTGCCTGGGGATCGGCCAGGCCGACATCCTCGGAGGCGAATCGAATCAGCCGGCGCGCAATATAGAGCGGGTCCTCTCCCCCGACCAGCATGCGCGCCAGCCAGTAGAGCGCGGCATCGGCATCTGATCCGCGCAGGGATTTGTGCAGGGCCGAGATCAGGTTGTAGTGTTCCTCGCGATCCTTGTCATAGGCCGGTGCACGGCGTTGTACCAGGCCCATCAGGCGCTCGCTGTCGATCATCTCGGCATCGCCGGCCAGGTCATCGATCGCCTCGGCCATGTTGAGCAGGTAGCGGCCGTCGCCATCGGCCATGGCCAGCAGCATCTCGCGTGCTGCCTCGTCGACCGGCAAGGTTCGACCCAGTTGCGCCTCGGCCCGCGCCAGCAGCCGATCGAGCGCCTGATGGTCGAGGCGTTTCAGCACCATCACCTGCATGCGTGAAAGCAGCGCCCCGTTGAGCTCGAAACTCGGGTTCTCGGTGGTCGCGCCCACCAGCGTGATCGTGCCGTCCTCGACATGCGGCAGGAAGCTGTCCTGTTGGGCCCGGTTGAAACGATGGATCTCGTCGACGAACAACAGCGTGCCCTGACCATTGCGGCGGCGGATCCTGGCAGCCTCGAAGATCTGCTTGAGATCGCCCACGCCGGAGAAGATGGCCGAAATCTGCACGAAGTGCAGATCACCGACCTGCGCCAATAGGCGAGCCAGCGTGGTCTTGCCGGTACCCGGCGGCCCCCAGAACACCAGCGATACGACGCGGCCCGAGTCGATCATGCGCTTGAGCGGCCCTGCCTCGCCGAGCAGGTGGTCCTGTCCGACCACTTCGTCGAAGTGCTGTGGACGCAGCCGATCCGCCAGCGGGCCGGATGGCGCAGCTCGCTCTTCTTCGGTTGCAAACAGGTCGCTCATGCCCGCCATTTTACGCGTCCGCAATGGATACCGACGGCGCCTCTGACGGCCGTTGCTATACTCCGGTCCACAGCACAATACGAGGGGAGGAGCCAGCATGCGCGGTATTCAGGATCAACTGGCGCATCGGGCGAAGCAGACGCCTGACCAGCGTTACCTGTCACAGCCCATCGAACGCGAGTGGCACACCTGGACCTGGGCCGAGGCCTTCGACGAGGCGCGCCGCATGGCCGCCGCGCTGGAGCGGCTGGGGCTGGAACCGGGTGACCGGGTCGGCCTGATCTCGCGCAACTGCGCCCACTGGGTGCTGGCCGACATGGCCATCATTCTCGCCGGGCTGGTCAGCGTGCCGGTCTACCCCACGGCCAAGGCCGACACCATCCGCCAGATTCTCGAGCACAGCGGCTGCCGTGCCTGTTTTGTCGGCAAGATCGACCAGGCGGCCGAACGCCTTGCCGGTGTGCCGGCAGGCGTGACAACCATCGCCATGCCCTATCCCGACACCGGGGGCGACCGGTCCTGGGACGAGCTGATCGAGCAGCCCGCCGGAGACTTCCAGCCCCGCAAGCGCGGCGAAGAGGATCTGGCCACCCTGCTCTACACCTCCGGCAGCACGGGTACGCCAAAGGGCGCCGTGCACAGCTTCTCGAACTTCGCCTTCGTCGGGCGCACCCTGCCGACCGCTCTGGGCGTGGAGCCGGGCGACCGTGTGTTCTCCTACCTGCCGCTTTCGCACTGCACCGAACGCGCCTACGTCGAGGCAGCGAGCTTCTACGCCGAGACCTCACTGTATTTCGCCGAGTCCATTGACACCTTCGCCGAAGACCTGTGCCACGCCCGGCCTACGTTGTTCGGGTCCGTGCCTCGCCTGTGGAAGCGTTTTCAGCTCGGCGTGCTCGAAAAACTACCTCCGGAAAAGCTCGATCGACTGCTGCGTATTCCGCTCGTATCAACGCTGATCAAGCGCAAGATCAAAAAACGGCTGGGCATCGACCAGGTGCGCTGGTTCGCCAGTGGCAGTGCGCCGATGGCCGTCTCACTGCTGGAATGGTGGGACCGCGTCGGCGTGACCATTCGCGAAGGCTGGGGCATGACCGAGACTTTCGCCTACGGTACACAGATCGGGCTCGACATCGAGCCGCGCTTCGGCACCATCAGTCGCGCCCTGCCCGAAGCCGAACTGAAGGTCAGCGACGAGCAGGAACTGCTGATTCGCTGCCCCTGCCTGATGGACGGCTATTACAAGGCCGACGAGCTCACCACCGAAAGCATGACCGAAGACGGCTTCTTTCGCACCGGGGACCGCGCCTTTATCGAGAACGGCTGGGTGACCATTACCGGGCGGGTCAAGGAGTTGTTCAAGACGGCCAAGGGGAAATACATCGCGCCGGTGCCGATCGAAAGCCTGCTCGCGCGCAATTCCTGGATCGAGATGGCCTGCGTTCTCGGCAGCGGCATGACGCAACCCGTTGCGCTCGTACAGCTGGCCGATCATGCGCCCGATGACCGGGCGCAGTTGACCCGGCAGCTCGAATCCGACCTCGGCCGGCTGAACCGCGATCTGGAACCACACGAGCGTCTTGCCAGCCTGATCGTGGTCAGCGAAACCTGGGAGGTCGATAACGGCCTGCTCACGCCCACGCTCAAGATCAAGCGCGACGTGATCGAGGCTAAGTACAACGACCTGGTCGCCCGCGCGGGTGACGCGGGTAACCAAGTCCATTTCGAGGATTAAGGGCTTCAGCCGCCGAACTGAAACCCGTTTCCATGACCCGCATTCTGCTCCTGTCCGCCTACCGCTCCGACAGCCACGCCGCCTGGGCAGACTGGCTGCAGAATCATGTCGAGGGCATCGAGTGGACGGTGCGCGAACTGCCGGGCCGACACTTCGCCTGGCGCATCCGCGGCAACCCCTTGAGCTGGCTCGACGATATTCCCGCCCAGGCACCGGATCGCGTGCTGGCCACTTCGATGGTCGACCTGGCCACCCTGCGCGGTATTCATCCACAGCTGGCCGCGGTGCCGACGATTTACTACTTTCACGAAAACCAGCTGGCCTACCCGGTCAGCCACAACCAGGTCAGGAGCATCGAGCACGCCATCGTGCAGATCTACGGCGCCCTGGCGGCTGACGAGTTGTTGTTCAATTCCGACTACAACCGGCAGACCTTCCTGGAAGGTGCCGACCGGTTCGCTGACCAGATGCCCGATCGCGCACCTCGCGACCTCGGCGACAGGCTGGCACCGAAATGCCGCGTCCTGCCGGTGCCGATCGAACCCGTGCCGGCGGCCGAAAACCGCGATCGGCGACTGATTGTATGGAATCACCGCTGGGAGTATGACAAGCGACCCGAGTTGTTTGCCGAGGCTGTGTGCCGCCTGGCCGAAGAGGGGGTCGATTTCCGCCTTGCCCTGCTGGGCAAACGCCCGCGCAAAACACCGACTGCCCTGTCACGCCTCCGGCAAAATCTGGGCGAGCGCATCATTGCCGACGGCCTGCTGCCGCGAGCGGACTATCGCACCCTGCTCGGCGGTGCCGGTATCGTGGTCAGTACCGCCGTTCACGAGTTCCAGGGGCTGTCCATGCTCGAAGCCGTCAGCGCCGGCGCGATCCCGGTCGTGCCGGATGCGCTGTGTTATCCGGAGCAGTACCCCGAGCCCTTTCGCTACCCGGCCGATGACGTCGAAGGACTTGTCTCCAGGTTGCGCGACGTTCTGGCCGACACACGGATCGACGCGCCCGACGTGAGTCGCTGGACGAGTCGAAAGCTCACGCAAGGCTGGCGCAACGTGCTGATTGCATGATCCGGATCAATCCGGATCGTCCGACGATGCCCGGGACTCCTCAATCAGGTCGACATAGGCCACTTCAACCAGGTCCGCTTCGGCAATGTGCAGTCGCTCCATCAGGAACCGCGCCTCGGACTCGCCAATAGCGGAAGACTCCCTGTCGGAAAGCACGACTTCGAGCTCCAGAAAGTCGCCCAGGCCCTCGACATGGTCAAGGTGAATCCGCGTTCGGCCCGCGAGGTAGAGCTTGCGTTGCTTGCAAACCCGTCCGGTGACGCCAAGTGCATCCGTCAGCACAGCGCGCAGGCCCTCGGGGTCTTCGGTCGGCGTGATGCGATATTCGGACTGGCCCGGCCCGGCCTGGTCAGCTCGACGGTAGAAGATCAGCTCGCCGTTGCCGTTGCCGAAATCGCGCAACTTGAGACGGCCGTCCCGGCAGCCGAAGAAGGTATCGTCCTGCTCGATGGTCCAGGGGCCTTCCTCGGCCACGCTTGCAGCACGCCTGGCCGTCGCATCCGGATCGCCTACGCGGGCCTTGATTTCGATATTTCTTGCCATGGTGGTCAACGCCCTTTCTGCGGACCTGAATCCTCGATCAACTCGCGATGCACTCGCACGGCCGTATTGCGCGGCCGGATCGGCCGGTTATCGGCTTCCAGGCGCGAGCGGCAAATGGAAGCACCGAACAGCAGGATCAGCGAGGAGTAGTTAACCCAGAGCAACAGCAGTACGAGCGATCCGGCCGCACCATAGGCCGACGCCACCGCCGTGTTCGCCAGGTACCAGGCGATCAGGGACCGTCCGAGCGTGAACAGCAAGGCCGTGACGAAGGCACCGGCCAGCACCTCGGACCAGCGCAGCGCGACATCCGGCAGGATTCGGAAGATCGCCGCGAACAGCATCGTCACCACGGCCAGGGACAGCAGGATCTCGATACCGATCATGGTCCATCCCGGCACCGGCAGCCACTGTTCGGCATGGGTCATCACGGCGCGAACCAGGACACTGAGCAGCAGCGAGACGAGCAGGACGAAGCCGATCGCCAGCACGATGGTCAGCGAGAGAACGCGCGTCTTGATAAACAGCCAGATGCTGTTGCGCGACGGCCGCGGCGCCACATCCCAGATCTGATTGAGCGATTTCTGCATCTGGGCGAAGACCGTCGTTGCACCCACCGCCGTGGCCGCGATACCCGCCACGGTCGGCCACAATCCGCCGCTCTCGATCTGGGAATTCTCGATGGCCGTCTCGACCACGCCCGTGGCCTGGGCGCCAAGTACGGCCTCGATCTGGCTCATCAGTTCGATGCGTGCGGTTTCCTCCCCCAGAAACAGCCCGACTACGGCGACGATCACGATCATCACCGGCGCGATCGAAAAGACTGTAAAGAAGGCCAGGGCCGCGGCATAGATAAAGGCTTGGCTATCGAGCCAGTTTTTGCCGGCGGCTTTGAGAATGGCACCCCAACGGCGCAGGAAGCCGACTGCGCTTGCTAATCGATTCGACGTCATTGCGTGATGATACCGGACGGGTGCAGAATGCCGAAAACGATAGAAGAGGGAACCGCCATGATCGATACACCCGCCTCTCGGCCGCCGGTACATTTCTGGATCGTCGCCGTGATTGCCGTACTGTGGAATGCCGTCGGCGCCTTCGATTACGTCGCAACGCAGCTACGTCTTGAATCCTACATGTCTGCCTTTACCGAAGAGCAGCTGGCCTTCTTCTACGGCATCCCCACTTGGGCCGTGGCCTGTTGGGCCATCGCCATCTGGTCGGCCGTGCTCGGATCGCTGTCCATGCTGCTTCGCCTGCGCTGGGCCCTGCACTTGTTCGTGATTTCGCTGGTCGCCATGGTGATCACGTCATTCCAGAACTTCGTCCTGTCCAATGGCGCCGAGATCATGGGCACCGGCGGCTTGATTTTCTCGGGCGTAATCGCGTTGGTCAGCATTTTCCTGGTCTTTTATAACCGCGCGATGTTGCGCCGCGGCGTGCTCCGCTAATCCGCCACTAGCTCATCGACTTACAGACCGAGGTCGGCTTCGCGTAGAGGCTGGCCGGCCCGGGCCGGATCGGGATCGATTCGACGGTCCTCACCGAGCGCCTGGCGGCCATCGAGAACCGCGCCGATATGGTCGAGCGCATGCCAGCCATAGGGCAGCAGCGGCACGTAACGCCCGGCCACGCCAGGTGCGGCCAGCAGTACGTCGAAGTGCTGAGCGTCGGCCACTTCCCAATAGGCCAGGCGCGCCCCGTTCTCACGCGAGAGCTCGACGTAGGGGCGTGAGCTCAGCGCCACGGGAACGAGCCCGTCGTCACGGCCGTGGATCACCACCACCGGAATGTCGGGCAGTTCCGCGGTGGCACGCGTCGCCTCGATGCCCTGGTCGAGACGCTCGGCTTCAGCCTCTTCGCCCATGCGCAGCTCATGCAGGCACAGCAGCCCGGGCAGCGTGCTGTCCTGGCCTTCGGCCATGGCATCGTCGAGCACGATGCCCTCTCCCGGACCGATCCCCGAGTGCGTGGCCCACCAGGACTGGCGCTGTGCGGTACTGGCATCAGCGGCAGAATAGCGATAGCCACAAGGCATGTCGAAAGCACCGCGTCGCAGGTACGCCGAGGCATAACTGGCAGCAATAGTGCGCCATAAATCCAGCGCCACATTGACCGCCGACTGTTCCAGGGCGGGTGCATCGAAGCCGGCCTCGACCAGCCGGTCCCGCGCTGCGGACGCTTCGGGCGCATCGAGCAGTCCGGCCTGCACCAGAGACTCGCAGCGAACTTCACCCAGGGCGGCGAGCATCGGATTGCCCAGCGGCATGTCGGCAACGGCTTCGGGATCGGCCAGCAGGCAAGGCTGGTAGAGCGCCCCTGCAAGCGCGGCATCGAACAGCGGGGTCGCCTCCGGCGCCGTGATGTTGGGCGCCACGGCCACGACCGCGTCGAGCAGGCCCTGATCATCGAGCTCGGCCGCGCGCAGTACCGCACCACCGCCATTGGACAGGCCAGCGGCAATGATCCGGGTGTTGTCCGGATTGATCTGCTCGGTCAGCTCCATCGACAGGATTTGCAGGCCCAACTTGGCCGCCCGCAGAACGTGATGGCCCCAGTCGGCTTCCGGGTTGTCACCGGAGTGAACGTGAGGCAAGGCAATGACTTCAGAACCCGCATCGGATTCCGGCGCGGCCTCGGGCCGAAACGCCAGCGCGCCCTCATCAGCATGCACACGGCGGCCGTCCAGGCCGGTACCGCTGCTGTCGGAATAGTCGAAAAAATCGGTACCGGCCCCCTTGTCGGTATAGGCCACGGCACAACCGGCCGGCAGGGCCCAGGGTCCGGCGAACGCGATCGCGCCGTAGACGCCGCGCGAACCCGATGCCGGCGCCACCACCAGGCAAGGCTTTTCGGTGTCGAAGTCATCCGGAAGCTGCACCAGGATGCGGATGGGATGCGTGGCATCCTCGACCTTTACCAGAGCCTGAAACTCGCGCCCCGGGATCGTCGGAAGGTCATCGAGCAGGCCGCCCACACCACCGGCAGGTGTCAGCGAATAGATACCGTTCCAGGCCTTGTAGATGGCCAGGCGGCGCAACTCGGCAGCGTCAGGGGCGTCCGGATCGGCCGGCCGGGGTGCTTCGGAGGTCAGGCCGTCCAAACCCAGACCAGCGCTCAGCAGATCATCGCCTTCGCGGTGCTCAGTGCTACGGATGGTGAGATCGAGTCCGCTGCGCGAGGTCTCTTCGGAGCCCCTGTCGGCGGGCTGGCAGGCGACCAGGAGGCTTGCGATCGCAAGGCTGAACAGGGATCTTGCAGACATCATCGAAACTTCACCCGGTATCCTGATTGGGGATTCACTTTAGCAGCGCGTGTGGATTCGCGGGCAATGGACTTTGGTACAGCTTCGCGCTTGACCGGTGTTTGCTAGGCTTTGCCAGAACCAAGCCGGACAGGTTTGTCAGGAGAATCAATCCGAGCATGAACGATCGAGTGCAGCGTATTCTGATCACCGGTGCCGGCAGCGGCATCGGCGCCGGCATTGCCACCGAACTGGCCGCCGCCGGTCACCACATTCTCGTCACGGACCTGAACGCCGAATCGGTCGATGCCGTGGTCGAAGGAATCGTGAATGCCGGCGGCAGCGCGGAAGGTCATGCCCTGGACGTAAGCCGTGATAGCGATGTCGAGCGGCTGGCGTCGGGACTCGATCGCCCGGTCGACGTACTGGTCAACAATGCCGGCCTCCAGCACGTAGCCCGGCTGGAGGATTTCCCGATGGACAAGTGGGATCAGCTGGTCCAGGTCATGCTCACCGGCACCGCCCGGCTCACCCGCGCCCTGCTGCCGGGTATGCGTCAACAAGGCTACGGGAGAATCATCAACATCGGCTCGATTCACTCCCTGGTCGCCAGCCCGTACAAGAGCGCCTACGTCGCCGCCAAGCACGGCCTGACCGGTTTTTCCAAGGTGCTCGCGCTGGAAACGGCCGATACCGACATCACCGTCAACACCATCTGCCCGACCTACGTCAAAACGCCACTGGTCGAGAAACAGATTGCCGACCAGGCGAAAACCCACGGCATCTCGGAAGACCGGGTGGTTGACGAGATCATGCTCAAGCCGATGCCCAAGGGCGTGTTCATTTCCTTCGAGGAACTGGCCGGTATCTGCGCCTTCCTTCTGACGCCGCCGGCCCGCAATATTACCGGCCAGTGCATCGTTGTCGACGGCGGCTGGACTGTACAGTAGTCTCCTGTCCATGGCCACGCGCGTCCTGATTGCCGACGATCACCCGCTGTTCAGAACCGCCCTGGTTCAGGCCTTGAGCGCCTGCATGGACGATGTCGACATCCTCGAGGCGCGCGATCTGCCCGAAACCACGGCCCTGCTTGAGACGCACGAGGCCATCGACCTGGTCTTGCTCGACCTGCACATGCCGGGCAGTCACGGTCTGGCCGGCCTGGCCGCAATTCGCTGCAATCATCCAGCCGTGGCCGTGGTGGTGGTTTCGGCCAACGAAGATCCACGCGTCATCCGGCGCGTGATCGATCACGGCGCGGCCGGCTTCATTCCCAAAAGCTCAGGCCTGAACGAGATGACCGCCGCCCTCGATGCCGTGCTCGACTGTCGCGAATGGGTGCCGCCGCACCTCGAGCGCGCGGTGGCCGACCTCGATTCCAACGACGAAGACCTGCTGCTGGCCGAGCGCATCGCCGGCCTCACCCCGCAGCAGTTCCGTGTGCTTTCGCTGGTTGCCGACGGCTGGCTCAACAAGCAGATTGCCGACGAGCTCGGCATCCAGGAACGTACCGTCAAGGCGCATATGAGCGAAATCCTCCACAAGCTCGAAGTGCGTAACCGAACCCAGGCCGGCGTTGCCCTCAGACGCCTGGAACTGGTCGATCCGGCCAGCCGCCTGGCCGGAAACGACTGAAAACCTCCTGCCCCCCTGAGTCGGACCGTACCTGGCTCACGAATTGCCTCGGTGAGCTTGCAATCACCCGGTCATATGTGACATTTTTGTGAAGAGAGGGGGATGACTGCCATTCACAGAAGCATCAGGGAGACCGTAATCCATGAAGCAATATCAGCCTAGACTCACCGCGTTTGCGGTGGCTTTCGCAACGGCGCTTCCGGCGATGATCGCCGGCAACGCGCACGCCCAGGAAGAACCGGAATCGACCGACCTCGATCGGGTGCAGGTCACCGGTACGCGCATCAGGCGCGATGACCTGGAAGGTCCCGCACCGGTCGCCGTGATCGACCGCGAGGCCATCGAGAGAACCGGCCATACGCGGCTAAGCGATCTGTTGCAGGAGTTTTCGGCTTCCGGCTCGGCGCTCAATACAGCCTTCAACGCGCCGGATCAGGGCGGGGACGGCGGTGAACGCGTCTCCCTCCGAAACCTCGGGCCGGAGCGAACCCTGGTCATGGTCAACGGCCGTCGTTGGGTCAAGGCAACCACCCAGGCCGGGGTGGCCAATGCCGCGGACCTGAGTACGATCCCGACGGCCGCGATCGAGCGTATCGAGATCCTCACCGGCGGCGCCTCCTCGGTCTACGGCTCGGATGCCATCGCCGGCGTCATCAATGTCATCACGCGCAAGAATTTCACCGGCACTTCGGCCAGTGCGCAGTACGGCCAGACCAGCGAAAGCGACGGCGAGGAAGAGGCCTACAGCTTCACCATCGGCCGCGGCGATGACAACAGCAACCTGCTGCTGAACCTCAGCTACACCAAGCAGAAGGAAATCATGGCGGCCGACCGCAAGATTTCGCGAGTGCCACAGTTCGGTGCAGACACCTTCGGTGGCGCCATCAGCCGCGGCTCGTCCGCCACCCCCGAAGGTCGTTTTGTTTTCACCAATCCGGAAACGGGCGAAACCGTTGATCTCACGCGCGACCCGGGGACCGGCATGCCAAGCCTGGGCGATTTTCGAACCTTTGACGGCACTGCGGACCGTTTCAACTTCGCCCCGGACAACTACCTGCAGATTCCGCTCGAGCAGACCTCGGCCTATATCCAGGCCACACACGAGTTCTCGCCGGAAGTCCGCTTCTTCACCGAGGCCTTCTACAATCGCCGCGAATCAACCCAGCTGCAGGCGCCGGTGCCAATCTTTATGGGTTCGGCCGGGATCCTGCCCCTGGACGTGGGCGTATCGGCCGACAACCCCTACAACCCCTTCGGTTTCGACCTCGACGCACGCGATAACCTGATCCTGATTGGCCGACGCTTCGTCGAAGCCGGCACGCGCAACTACAACGGCAAGGTCGATACCTGGCGCTGGACCGGCGGATTTGAAGGCAACTTCGAGATCGCTGACCGGCTATTCGACTGGGATGTGTCCTACACCTTCTCGCGCTCGGAGCGCAATGCCAACATCGAGAACCTGCTCAACCACGACCGCCTGGCGCGGGCGCTGGGACCGATCGACCAGTGCACCGGATCCTGCGTGCCGTTCAATATCTTCGGCGGCCAGCAGGGCACCGGCAACGCTCCCGGCAGCGGCGGGTCGATCACCCCCGAGATGGTCGACTACGTGACCTACACGGCGCTGGAACAGAACGAGCAGAAGATGGCCAATTGGCTGGCCAACATCGGCGGCGAGTTGTTCGACCTGCCCGCCGGGCCGCTGGCCTTTGCCGCCGGCTTCGAAAAACGCCGTGAGTTCGCGGCCGACACCCCGGATCCGCTGGCCCAGGCTGGTTCCGGCGCATCCAGCGTCAGCGGCGGCCAGCGCGCGCCGACTTCCGGCCGCCTCAACCTCGAGGCCTGGTATGCCGAGGTCAACGTTCCGCTGCTGGCCGACGTGCCGGGCGCGGATCTGCTCGAGCTCGACGCCTCCGTGCGCGCATCCGACTTCGAGCAGTTCGGCACCGAAACCACCAGCCGCCTCGGGGTGCGCTGGCGCCCCTATCAGGACATGCTGGTCCGGGCGAGCTATGCCGAAGGCTTCCGGGCCCCGGGCGTGCAGGAACTGTTCGGTGGACAGGGCGTGGCCGATCCCGAGCTGGCCGATCCCTGCTCGAACTTCCTCGACACCGGTGTTTCCCAGGAAGTGATCGACAATTGCATCAGCCAGGGCGTACCGGCCGACGGCAGCTACGAGCAGATCAACACGCAGATCCGGATCACCACCGGCGGCAACCCCGACCTCGAGCCCGAAACCTCCGAGTCGTTCACCGTCGGTACCGTGTGGACGCCGGAAGCCGTTCCAGGCCTGAACGTGGCGATCGACTACTACAACATCGAGCTGGATAACTCCATATCCTCGATCGGCGCCCAGAGCATTCTCGATGCCTGCGCCTTCTCGTTGCGGCTGTGCAACCTGGTCGAGCGTTCGTCCTCGGGCGAGGTCTCAAGCCTGCTCGACACCCAGGTCAATATCGGCGGCACGGAAACGGCCGGCGTGGACTGGTCCATCGACTACCGCTTCGGCGAACAGTCCTGGGGCAATCTGCGCACGATCTGGCGCGGTACCTATACGTCGAAGTTCGAAGAGTCGGTGCCCGATTTCTCCGATCCCGACGCTCCGGAGGAAGTCCGCGACCTGCTCGGAACGATGCTGCCCGGCCAGCCTGATCGCAGTTTCCCGAAGTGGCGCAGCAACCTCGACCTGATCTGGGGCCTGGGTGACTGGGAAGCGGTCTGGAATGTCCAGTACATCCACAGTTACACCGAAGGCTGCAACGATGGTCTGTCGCCCAGCTTCGTAGAACTGGGGCTGTGCTCCAACCCCGACCCGGTCAATCCGACCAACAAACTGGATTCGGTGGTCTACAACGACTTCCAGCTGTCCTACTTCTTTGACGACTGGGACTTCGCGGACAGCAAGTTCACCATCGGTGTGGACAACGTCTTCGATGAGGATCCGCCGGTTTCGATGTCGGCCTTTGCCAACAGCTTCGATGCCAGTCAGCATCGGATTCCCGGGCAGTTCTACTATGCCCGCGTCAACTTCGATTTCTGACACGCACGATCAGTTGGAGGCGCGTGGCCCGCGAGCGACTCGCTCGCGGGCCTTTTCCATTGAGTTACCGGTATGACCCAGAAAAGCCCGCTCAACGTCACGCCCGCATTCGCCGCACCCCTGGTGGAAACGCGACATCCCGATCCGGAGCCGCTCAATCGTGCCCTGAAGATCCTGTTTCTGGAACGTGAAGGCCCGGAGATCGAGCCCGATCCGCCGACCCCCACGCTCAAGCACAATGTCTTCGAGTCGGAGTTCAGCCTCTTCGCCTGGCCGGATGAATGCGTCCAGGCGTTGAAACGCTTCGTGGTCGGCAGCGTCGTGCGTGTGGTTCAGGAGCTCAACGGGTACAGCGAGGATCAGATGCGGCGGCTGCGTGTATCCAATCACAGCTGGTTTCACATCACACGAAGCGGCGGCTATGCCTCGGTCCACAACCACCCCATGGCGGCCTGGTCAAGCGTCTACTGCGTCACGTCCGGCGATGACGAGGGCGCCCTGAACCCCGACAACGGTGTGCTGCGCTTCCTCGATGCACGGCCGGCAGCGAGCATGTATCTCGACCCCGGCAACATGCACCTGCGCCGACCCTACGGGCACGGCTCGATCAACTATCGGCTGGAGCCGGGCCAGCTGATCGTGTTTCCGTCGCATTTGATGCACGAGGTGGCGCCCTATTACGGCAGCAGCGAACGGATTACCGTGGCCTCGAATTTCTGGTTTCAGTCGGCATGAGACACTGCGTGTCGAAAAGCACAGGGCGGCCTTGACGAGCGACACGGATGAACGAGCACAACCCTGACCCCGCAGACAGCTTCCACCCTGCCGATCGCCAACGCCTGGAGCATCTCTATCAGGAACTCCGGCGCATCGCCCGGCGTGAACGCCAGCTCATACCTTCGGCCACGCTCAACACCACCGCACTGGTGCACGAAGCCTGGCTGCGACTGGCGGCCGGAGACAGCGACTTTCGCGATCGGCGGCATTTCCTGGGCGTGGCTGCGGTGGCCATGCGACGCATGGTCGTCGACTACGCGCGCTATCGGCTGGCTCGCAAGCGCGGCGGCGACGCCGTGCGGGTGGAACTCGGCGAGGATGATGCAGCAACCGTGACCGACATCGGACGGATCATCGACATCGACGAGGCCATGAACGAACTCGACGGTCTGGATCCGCGCCTGTGTCGTCTGGTCGAGTTGCGCTTCTTCACCGGCCTGTCCAACGAGGACGCCGCGGATGTGCTCAGCATATCGGCGCGAACCGCCGCGCGCGACTGGAAGCGAGCAAAAGCCCTCCTGGCATCCAGCCTGGAGAGCGATTAAGGAACGCTTTCACGAGGGCCAGGCCGGACACGTCCCGAGTCGGATCAGAGTTCCGGCAGGATGCGCCAGAAGGCATCAACGCAGGCAGCGCCGAGGTGCTTGCAACGATCCGGCGACCAGCCGATGGCCGGCATGGGTGAGTCGGCATTGTCCTTGAACGGCATTTCGAGCGTCATCGCCAGGCAGTCAAAGGTCTCGGCCATCCAGTCGGTGTTCTTCTTGAGGTCCGAACTGTTGGGAGAATCGAGCTCGTATCCATGCTCGATCTGGAAATCGGGGCTGATCCCGGCCAGCAGGTGCTTGAAGGTGTCGAGTTGGTGCTGCTTGCGCTCGTTCCACGACGGCGTCCCCTCGGCGCCGGCGATGAAGTTGTACGGCAGGGCTTCGTCGCCGTGGACATCGAAGGCCAGGTCCACCCCCGTGGCTTCCATTCTTTCGCGGGTGTAGTAAACCTCGGGCGAGTCTTCCCGCGAAGGATCGGCCCATTCACGATTGAGATTGCGCCCGCGGGCATTGCAGCGCAGGTGACCGCGCACCGCACCGTCCAGGCACATGCAGGGCACCAGGTAGATCACCGCCTGTTCCAGTAAATGGACCGAAACCGGGTCTTCGCGATCGAGCAGGCGCTCGAGAAAGCCCTCCACCCACCACTCGGCCATGGTCTCGCCGGGATGCTGGCGCGCAATGACCCAGATCTGCTTGCGCCCTGTATCGGGCTCGCCGATGCGCAGCAGGGTATGCGGCCGGCCGTCGGGTGTGCTGCACAACACCTCGGCGCGCACCCGCTCGTCGACCAGCGCCGAGACGATCAACTGATCGTGCTCGTACTGCGGATACGGCGCGAAATAGGCGTAGTAGATGCTGTCACTCGACGGTTTGTGGCGGATGGTCAGGTGCTTGCCGTCAAACTCGGTGGGTACGCGAAACCAGTGCAGCCGATCGGTACTTGCGACTGCCTGATAGTTGTCGAAACCGTCGACATAGGACACATCCCCGGCATTCTCGATGGTCATCGTGCAATGGACATCGCGCGCGCCAGAGAGCTGGTAATAGAACCACTGCATGTGTTCCCCGCCGGCGTCAGGTCGAATCTTGAGGCGAATGCCGTCGGGACTGTCGGCCTCGAGCACCTCGATGTTGCCGCTGTCGAAACTGGAGTGGATGTACATGGCTGGGCTCGGTTTAGGGGTCAGGCAAAGTCTATCGCAGGCGTCAATCGGTGTTGCATTCCGTTCCCTGAATTCTGACTCCTGGCCCCGCCTCCGTCCAGCCGAAGATCACTTCGACGACGCGGGCGAACTCACCGTCCAGGGGCGCCGCCAGTTCGAGCCTGTGGCCTTCCTGCGGGTGATCCAGTTCGAGCCGGCTGGCATGCAGCAGCATGCGATGACAATGCAGGTGTTGGCGAAACAGCCGGTTGTGGCGGCCGTCGCCGTAGGTGGTGTCGCCGATCAGATGATGTGAGATGTGCTTGCAGTGGCGCCTGATCTGGTGGCGCCGGCCGGTCTCGGGCGTGGCCTCGATCAGCGAATAGCGTGCGGTCTCGAAACCGCCGACCGGAAGCGGCAGCTCGCAGTGGGCCAGACGCCGATAGCGGGTGCGGGCCTCGCGCCGCTCGGCCTTGTCATGGCGGGCCAGCGGATGATCGATCTCGCCGCGCTCGTCGGTCCAGCCACGCACCACGGCCAGGTAGCGCTTGTCGACGCGTCGGTCCATGAAGGCCTGACCGAGCCGCCCGGCGGCTTCCGGGTCGAGCGCGAACAACAGCACGCCGGAAGTGGCCCGGTCCAGCCTGTGCACCGGCCAGACTCGCTGTCCAAGCTGGTCGCGCAGCTTCTGCAACACAAACTCGCGGTCGGTGCCAATATTGCTTCGATGCACCATGATTCCCGGCGGCTTGCCGATGGCGCACAGCCAGCGATCCTGGAAAAGGATCCGAAATGCCATGGGCGGCTTCTCCTGATGGGCCACTAGTTCCCTGGAATGACTTTCGACGCGGACTGGGGCAGTATACGTTGGCTACGACATACCTTCGCTGCGTCGCCGGAGTGTATCCATGCATATCGACAGTGCCATTTGGAATCGCATACGCGAACACTTCGACCGCCTGGTCGACCTGCCGCAAGATCGGCATGAGGCCTGTCTCGAGCGCCTCGAGCTCTCTGACGACGAACGCAACGTTCTTCGCCACCTGCTCGCCACCGAAGCACGGGACAGCCTGCTGGATCATTCCGCTCCGGACCTGCTGGCGCTGGGCGAAGAGCGCCGGGAGGCACCAGCCCGGCATGACTGGCAAGGCAGCGAGCTCGGCCCCTGGCGCGTCGAGGAACTGGTCTCGCGCGGCGGCATGGGCGCCGTTTATGCCGGCTACCGCAACGATGGCCGCTTCGACAAGAAGGTCGCCATCAAACTGCTCGATACCGCCGGGCTCGACTCCGACGAGCATTACCGTCTGGCCGAAGAAGTCCGCATCCTGGCACGCCTTCAGCACCCGGGCATTGCCCACCTGTTCGACAGCGGTGTAACCGAGGACGGTTATACCTGGCTGGTCATGGAGTTTGTCGACGGCCAACCGCTGGACCACTATTGCAGCGAGCACGATGTCGGTCTCGAGCAGCGCATTGGTCTGCTCTGCCAGGTGGCCGACGCCCTCGACTATGCCCATCGGCGCCAGATCGTGCACTGTGATGTCAAGCCGGCCAATATCCTGGTCACGGCCTCCGGCCGGGTGCAGCTGGTGGATTTCGGCATTGCCCGCATGGTGCGCGATCGCGCCGCCGGCGAGTCCGACCGGCGCGTCTACTGTTCACCCGGATTCGCCGCTCCCGAACGGCTGAGGGGCGAAGCAGCCACCACCATGCAGGACATCTACGCCCTCGGTGCCCTGCTCTACCTGCTGATCACCGGACAGCGCGTGACCTGTTCCGGAAAGCAATACGGGCCGGAGGCGCAGATCGAACCGATGCCACCCTCAGGTTTGCGCAATGCGACCTTTCGTATCGATCGCGACCTTGATGCCATCTGTCTACGCGCACTGGCCGCCAATCCCGAACTGCGCTACCGCTCGGCGGAATCCTTGCGCGAGGATCTCGGCAACTGGATAGCCCATCGGCCGGTACGCGCGCGCAATGGCGGGCGCGCCTATCGAATCGGACGCTTCGTGCGCCGCAACACGCTCGCCACCGTGCTGGCTCTTGGCCTGATCGGCGTGTTGCTCGCGGGCCTTCTCACCGCCCAGTGGCAGGCCGACGAAGCCATGCGCGAGGCCCGGCAGAAGACCGCTGCACTGGAGTACCTGCAGGAAGTACTGCACACCCTGGTGCCCGATGCACCCGACGCGGTGGCGGAGCCGCGTACGCGCGTTCTTCTGCGCGCCGCCGAACAGGCACCCGCAGCGCTGGGCGATGAACCGCTGGTCCTCGCCCGGGTATCGGAAACCATGGCCGGCCTGCTGGCGCAGATCGGCGAATACCAGGCGGCCCAGGACACCCAGGAACGGGCTGCCGACCTGTACCTGGAAACGCTCGGCCCCGAACATCCCGACACAGTGCTGGCCCGGACTGAACAGATGCGGCTGTACGCATCGCAGGGGGGCGCTTCCGACCCTGTCGTCGAGCAGGCCCTCCGAAAGGCGGTCGCAGTGACGCGTGACCGACCCGCCTACCGGCGCCGCCATGCAATGTCACTGAGACACCTGGCCACCCACCTCGGCAGTATCGGACAAACCGAGGAGGCACTCGAGGTCATCGGCCAGGCACTGGCCACACTGACGCCGGAGGATCCTTTACAGGAACGCGTCGAGAGCAACCTGCTGGCCGCCGAGTTGCATATCACGTCGGGAGCCCACGAAGAAGTGTTGCGACTGAGCCAGGCGCACGAAGCCAGGGTTCGCGAAACCCTGGGCAGCGAACACCGGCTCTACCTCGCCTTGCTCGGGGTTCAGGGTGAAGCCCTGCGCTATGCCGGCCGGCTGGACGAGGCACAAGACCGCCTCGCCACCGCCATCGACGGGCTCAGGAAACTCTATCCGGAAGGCAACGAGCGCTTGCTGGACCTGCTCGGCGGGCTGAGTATCGTCTACTACAAACTCGGCGAGCACGACCGCGCGGCCGACATCGCGAGTGAACACCTCGAGCTCTCGCGCCGCCTGCTGGGAACGCAAAGCCACCAGACGGCCCTGGCCCTCTCGAACACGGCCAACATCGAGTTTGCACGCGGGCGCTACTCCGCCGCACTCGATCTGCAGCGCGAATCCGCCAAAGTCTTTGCCGAACTCTACGGCGACGATCATGCGGCGGTGGCGCTGACCCAGGGCAACGTGGCCGAAGCCCTGCACCACATGGGCCGATATGAACAGGCCCTGGCCCTGCGCACGGAAGTCACGGCCCGGATCGGCGAGGTGTTCGGGGAGGACTCGCCGCGGTACATGCACCAGCTTCGGGCCCTGGCCCGCACCCAACTGGCACTGGGGCAAGTCGAAGTCGCCGCCGAGACGCTCGAATATCTACTCTCGCTATCCGGAGACGACGACGCACCGTCGGCCGAAGAAAAGCGCTTGAGCAGGGCCTGGCTGGCCGAAGTGCGGCGGCAGCAGGGCCGTCTTGAAGAGTCCCGAAGGCTGATGTCGGAGGCTCGCCAAAACCTGACCGAAGCGGAGGCGGGACCGGCCGTTGAGGAACAACTGCTGCGCCTGGAAGCCCGGCTGGCCTGCGCCCTCTCCGACCTCGAAGGCTGCGAACGGGCGGTCGGATCGGCCGACGTGCTCTACGCCCGGCGCCTGCCCACCGACAACGTCATCCGCACCGAGCTGCGAAAACTGCTCGAGACGGCACGCAACCGTTCCGGCACCGGCTGATCCGGGTTTTTCACTCCCTGCCGCCAGCCGCCTCGGCCAGGCGCTCCAGGCTTTCCAGGAAGCGGCGCCGCTCTTCGGGCTCGAGCGCCTTCAGCAGGTCACGCTCGAATTCCAGGGCCGCCGGTACGATGGCATCGTACACGGCCTGCCCGGCATCGCTCAGATACAGGCGCTTGGCGCGCCGGTCACCGTCGTTGTCATGCCGTTCCAGCCGCTCCTGATCAAGCAGACGCGAGACCGCCCGGCTGACCGCCACCTTGTCCATCGCCGCGCGTTCGGCGACTTCGGTCGCGGTGATGCCGGGATAGCGCCCCAGGATGGCGATCACCCGCCACTCGGTGACGCCCAGACCAAAACGTTCCTCGTAAGTGCGCGCAATGCCGCCGCTGATCCGGTTGGATAGCACCGACAGGCGATAAGGCAGGAATTTCTCGAGATCGAGCATGGTCAAAGTTACCGGGTCGCGGCTTGAAAACAGTTTCAAATGTAACTAATATCGTAGGCATTCGGCAAGTCCACCAAAATTCCTCAGGAGTTCGAACATGAGCCAGTCACATCCCAACCCACTCGGCGTCGAACAGTTCGAGTTCATCGAATTCGCCGCACCCGAACCGGCGCTGCTGCACGACCTGTTCCAGAAACTCGGCTTCACCGCCGTGGCGCGGCACAAGTCGCAGCCGGTCACGCTCTACCGTCAGGGCGGGATCAGTTTTCTGGTCAATGAAACCAGTGACTCCTTCGCCAGCGATTTTGCCGCCGCACACGGCCCCTGCTGCACGGGCTTTGCCCTGCGCGTGGCCGATGCGAAGACCGCCTACGAAACGACCCGCGCCAAGGGTGCGAAAGATGTCGAGAACAGGTCCGATACGCTGCCCATCGACACGCCGTGCATCGAGGGCATTGGCGGCAGCGTGCTCTACCTGACCAGTGGCGTCGAAGACCTCGAAAAGCACTTCGAGTTCGACCCCTCGGTCGAGCGCGAGCCCGAGGGCGTGGGCCTGAATTTCATCGATCACCTCACGCACAACGTCTACAACGGCAACATGGGCCAGTGGGCCGGGTTCTACGAAGACCTCTTCGGCTTCTTCGAAGTCAGGTACTTCGACATCAAGGGCAAGGCCACCGGCCTGAAATCCAAGGCCATGAACGGGCCCAATGGCAAGATCGCCATCCCGATCAATGAGTCCGAAGATCCCAAGAGCCAGATCAACGAGTACCTCGACGAGTACAAGGGTGAAGGCGTCCAGCACATTGCACTCTATACCGACCGCATCTACGAAACCGTCGAGGCGCTGCGCGAGAAGGGCGTGGACTTCCTCGACACACCCGACACCTACTACGACGTGGTCGACGAGCGTATCCCGAACCACGGTGAAGACGTTCCACGCATGCGCAAGAACAAGATCCTGATCGACGCCGACCCCAACGACAGCGACAAGCAGTTGCTGCAGATCTTCACCAAGACCAACATCGGCCCGATCTTCTTCGAGATCATCCAGCGCAAGGGCAACGAAGGCTTCGGCGAAGGCAACTTCACGGCCCTGTTCGAAGCGATCGAACGCGACCAGGAAAAGCGTGGGGTTCTGTAGCCCTGCAGTGATTGAAACCACAGATTACACAGATTGACACAGATTTTTTAAACAGAAGTTTCTAAATCAATCTGCGTGAATCTGCGAAATCTGCGGTTTCATGCTTTGCATCAGCTCAAATACGAGAAGTTACTATGCGCAAGTGGATCAGCCATTCCAAGATTGAAGGCCGCGCCAGCCGGCAGGCGCATACCAATCTGCCAGAAGGCACTTTCGAGCGCGAGATGGGCAAGGAAGGCTTCTTCGGCCCGGCCACGCACATGTATCACGCGCACATGCCGACCGGCTGGACCGATTTCGAAGGGCCGCTGCAGCCACGCGCCTACGACACGACAAAAATCGACGGGCGCAGCAACTCGCCCTGGCAGGCTACGGAACTGCTGCACAACGCGCACTGCCGCTTCCGCTGCTGGCACTCCGACGGCAAGATGGATCACCTCGTGCGCAATGGCGACGGTGACGAGCTGCTGTTCATCCACGACGGCACCGGCGAACTCTACTGCGACTTCGGTCACCTGAGTTTCCGCGATGGTGACTACATCATGCTGCCACGCGGCACGATGTGGCGGATCGAGTCCGACAAGCCGGTCGACCTGCTGCTGATCGAGGCCACCAACGGCAGCTACATGCTGCCCGAGAAGGGCCTGGTCGGCCCGCATGCCATCTTCGACCCGGCCATGCTCGACAGCCCGGAGATCGACGATGCCTTCCGTGCCCAGCAGGGCGAGGACGAGTGGCAGGTGCGGGTCAAGCGCCGCCAACAGATCTCAACCATCACCTACCCGTTCAACCCGCTCGACGCAGTCGGCTGGAAGGGTGACCTGATGCCAGTACGCATCAACTGGCGCGACATCCGTCCGCTGATGAGCCACCGCTATCACTTGCCGCCATCGGCCCATACCACCTTTGTCGGCAATCGCTTCGTGGTCTGCACGTTCGTGCCGCGCCCGTTCGAATCCTCGGACGATGCACTCAAGGTCCCGTTCTTTCACAACAACGACGACTATGACGAAGTGCTCTTCTACCACGCCGGCAATTTTTTCTCGCGCGACAACATCCACCCCGGCATGATCTCGCACCACCCCTGTGGATTCACCCACGGGCCGCATCCCAAGGCCATGAACAATGCCTTCAAACCCAAGACGGATGCCACCGAGGAAGTCGCTGTCATGCTCGACACCCGCGATGCCCTCGACGCGACCGACGAAGCGGCAAGCATCGAATGGACCGGCTACGTAGACAGTTGGAAACCCAAAGATTAAGCACTGGGTTGAAACCGCAGATTTCGCAGATTAGCGCAGATTTTTTGGAATCGGCTTCCGTTCGATACTAATCTGCGCACATCTGCATAATCTGCGGTTCCCAGCAACTCCGAATCAAAGAGGCAACGCAACATGAAACTAGCAACCCTCAAGGAAGGCGGACGCGACGGTACGCTGATCGTCGTCAGCCGTGACCTCACCCGCGCCGTTCGCGCCACCGGCATTGCAGCGACCCTGCAGGCCGCGCTCGATGACTGGGACAGCGCCGCACCGCGGCTCGCGGCCCTGTTCGACGATCTGATGAACGGCAAGGCCGAAGGCAGCTTCGACCTGGACGTCAACGCCCTGGCCGCGCCACTGCCGCGCTGCTACCAGTTTGTCGACGGCTCGGCCTACCTGCCGCATGTCGAGCGCGTGCGCAAGGCGCGCGGCGCCGAGGTACCCGAGAGTTTCTTCACCGATCCGTTGATGTATCAGGCGGTTTCCGACGGCTTCTTGGCGCCCTACGATCCGATCGCCATGGCCTCGACCGAGTGGGGTATCGACTTTGAATCCGAAATCGGCGTCATCACCGATGATGTGCCGATGGGCGCGAGCGCCGACGAATGCGCCAACCATATCCAACTGGTCACCATCCTCAATGACGTTTCTCTGAGAAATCTCATCCCCGGCGAACTGGGTAAAGGCTTCGGATTCCTGCAATCCAAGCCGCGCTCGGCGCTGGCGCCGGTGGTGGTCACGCCCGATGAACTGGGCGATGCCTGGCAGGAGTGCAAGCTCAAGCTGCCGCTACTGACCCACTTCAACGGCGAGCTGTTCGGCGAGCCCGAGGCCGGCGAGGACATGCAGTTCAACTTCGCCGAACTGGTGGCCCACGCCGCCAAGAGTCGCCCGCTGGCGGCTGGCTCGCTGGTCGGGTCCGGCACCATCGCCAACCAGGACACCAGCCGCGGCGCCTCCTGCCTGGCTGAAAAGCGCATGCTCGAGATCATCGACGGCGGCGAGGCGAAGACACCGTTCATGCAATTCGGCGATGTCGTCCGCATCGAGATGAAGGCGCGTGACGGCGAATCCATCTTCGGCGCGATCGAGCAGAAAGTTGTCGAGTACAAGCGCGGCGCATGAACAGCGAGTCCCGAGTCCCGAGTCCCGAGTCCCGACTAACTCTGTACTCCTACTGGCGCTCCTCGGCCAGCTACCGGGTGCGCATGGCCCTCAATCTCAAGGGCCTGGAGTACACTATTCAGCCGGTGCATCTGGTACGCGACGGCGGCGAGCAGTTCGCCGACGACTACACGCGACTCAACCCGCAGCAACTCGTGCCGACCCTGGTCGACGGCGAGACCGTGCTGACCCAGTCGCTCGCCATTCTCGAGTATCTCGAAGAACGCCATCCGCAACCGTCGCTGCTGCCGAAAGAGAGCGCCGACCGGGCCCGCGTCCGGGCAATCGCCCAGGCCATTGCCTGCGAAATCCACCCCCTCAATAACCTGCGCGTGCTCCAGTACCTGACCGGCCCGGCCGGGCTGGGCGAGGCTGGCAAGATGGCCTGGTACCGGCACTGGACCGAAGCCGGCCTGGCAGCAGTGGAGCGCATGCTCGGCGACGAGCGCACGGGGCGATTCTGTCACGGCAACGAACCGACGGTGGCCGATTGCTGTCTATTGCCACAGGTCTATAATGCCGAGAGATTCGAATGCGACCTGACGTCGTTTGCGACGATCCGGAGAATCTGCGACGAACTCAAGAATCTGCCGGCCGTCGTCGACGCGATGCCGGAAAACCAGCCGGATGCTGCCTGAGCATCCACCCTGAATTGACAACCTTATAGTGTGACCGATCACATGAAGTCCGAATTTCGACTGCTCGCCGGTGCCGCTTTGCTGGCACTGATCACGGCCTGCGCCACGACACCGCCCGATCCGCGCATACTCGACAACGCGCGCGACGCCATCGCCCAGGCCGAGTCGGCCCAAGCGGAGGAGTACGCGCCGCTGGAGATGCGCTTTGCCCGTGAACGGCTGATGGCGGCCGAGCAGGCCCTCGGCAACGAGCGCGAGGACGACGCCCGGCGACTGGCCGAACAGGCCGAACTCGAAGCACAGCTGGCCCTGGCACGCACGCGGGCGGCCCTGGCACGCGCCGAGCTGCAGAACAAACAGCGTGAACTCGAGCAGATCCAGAACGACCTGGTCGAGGTCTTCGGCGAAGAGGTACTCGAACGATGAGTCGATTTACGCTCCGATTCCTGACATTGATTGCCATTGCCTTGCTTGTCAGCGCCTGCGCCGTGCAGCAAACGCGCGAAAATTCCGACCTGCGCAATCTTCGCGCCGATCTCGAGGAATTCCGCGAAAATGAGGACTTGTCCGATCGCGTGCCCCTGGCACTGGCCGACGCGGAACGCGCGGTCCGGGCAGCCGAGGCCGAGGGCCTGTCGGAGGCGGAGCTGGGTCACCGCATTCACCTGGCTGGCAAGCGCATCGAGATTGCGAGAGCCGAGGCATTCCGCGCCCAGGCACTGGAAGAGATCGACAGCATCGACGACACCCGCACCGACCTGTTGCTACGCGCCAGTCGCCTCGAGGTCGAGGATGCCCGGCGAGAAGCCGAGCGGGCCTGGCGCCAGAGCCAGGCAGCCCAGGAGGATTCCGAGCGTAGCCGTCTGGAAGCCATGACCGCCGAGGACTTGCGCGAGGAGGCCGCGCGACGAGAACGCGAGGCACGCGAGGAGGCTCAAGCCGCCCGCCGCCTGGCCGAAGCCCAGTCCAACGAGATCGAACTGGCCCGACGCGAGGCCGAGCTGGCCACTGAGGCGGCCGAATCGATGCGACGGCGGCTCGAGTACCTGGAACTTCGCGAGACCGACCGCGGCGTGGTTGTCACCCTCGGCGACGTCCTGTTCGCCAGCGGGGAAACCACGCTGCAGCCCGAAGCCGAGGCGCGCCTGCGAGACGTGGTCGAGTTGCTCGCTTCCGAGCCCGACAAGCAGATTCGCATCGAGGGGCATACCGACTCGACCGGCTCGGCCAGCGCCAATATGCGCATTTCCCGGCAGCGGGCGGAGGCCGTGCGTGACGCCCTGATCGAACTGGGCATTGACGCCGAGCGAGTCCAGGCCGTCGGCATGGGCGAGGACTTTCCGATCGCCTCCAACGAATCAGCTGATGGTCGCAGCCAGAACCGTCGCGTCGATGTCATCCTGCTCAATGATTGAAGATCACCCTTGAACTGTATCGCCGATGACGCTATAACTGATGACATGGTGGTTTCTTTGAGCGATCCGCTCGTCTCATTTCCACGCCGCCGCTTCGGCGATCCGCCAGAACGCGATGCGGCGCGTCTCCAAACTCCCCCGAATGTAAACGGGCCGCCCCAGTGCGGCCCGTTGTTTTATGCGCCCGGCCCGGGGCCGTGCGCGCCTGTTGGACCCAATGAAAAAAGGAGTCTGCCCATGTTCGAGAATCAGAAGGATCAGATGGAAGTCATGCTCAAGAGCAACGAGGAGTTCCGTCACCTTTACAATCGCCACCAGCAGCTCGAAAAACGCGTTCTGGCCGCCGAAAACGGCACGGCCCCGATGGAAGATCTGGCGCTCAACCAGCTCAAGCGCGAGAAACTTCACGCCAAGGATCAGCTCACGCGAATGTTGGAACAGGCGCAGGCCGCCTGACAAGCGCTGCAACCCCGATTCACCGAACGCCCGGCCCATGCTGGCCGGGCGTTCTTTTTTCGGGCCCATCGCCCTGGGAAGCTCTGATCGGTCATGCACGGGCGTTCAGTGCATGATCGGACAGATGCTCTCTTGCCCCCGGCCGGCCATACAGGGTATCGTGGCCGGCTGATACCTGCCCCCGCCAGAGCCCCGGATGAACGTATACGACAACACCCTGGAACTGATCGGCAACACGCCGATCGTGCGCGTCAACAAGCTCGACACCGGCCCTTGCGAACTCTACCTCAAGCTCGAGAATAACAATCCGGCCGGCTCGATCAAGGACCGCATCGCGCTGAAAATGATCGAGGAAGCCGAGAAGCGCGGCGATCTCAAACCCGGTGCGACGATCATCGAGGGCACGGCCGGCAACACCGGGCTCGGCCTCGCGCTGGTCGCTGCCCAGAAGGGCTATCGGCTGATCCTGGTCATTCCCGACAAGATGAGCCGTGAGAAGATCTACAACCTCAAGGCCATGGGCGCAGAGGTGGTTATCACCCGCTCGGATGTCGGCAAGGGCCATCCTGAGTACTACCAGGATCTGGCCGAAACGCTGGCCAGGGAAACCGACAACAGCTACTTTATCAACCAATTCGGCAACCCGGACAACCCGAAGGCCCACGAGGAAGATACCGGGCCGGAAATCCTCCGGCAGATGGACGGCAAACTCGATGCCATGGTCATAGGCGTTGGCTCCAGCGGCACCATTACCGGCCTGTCGCGTTGCTTCGCCGACGCGGCCCCCGAACTGGAATTGGTCCTGGCCGATCCCGAAGGGTCGATCCTCGCCGACTACATCGCCACCGGCAAGGTCCGCGAAGACGCCGGCGGATGGCTGGTGGAGGGCATCGGCGAGGATTTCCTGCCCAGCATCAGCGACTTCTCGCGGGTGCACAAGGCCTACGCGATTCCGGACCGGGAAAGCTTCCTGACCGCGCGCGAGCTGCTCGAGAAGGAAGGCCTGTTCGGGGGCTCTTCGACCGGTACGCTGCTGGCCGCCGCGCTGAAGTACTGCCGCGAGCAGACCGAGCCGAAGAAGGTGCTGACTTTTGTCTGCGATACCGGCAACAAGTACCTGTCGAAGATGTACAACGACACCTGGATGCGCGAACAGGGCTTTCTCGATATCGAGGAGAAGGGCGACCTGCGCGACCTGATCGCCCGACCCGCGGCCACCCGCGACGCCATTACGGTCGGGCCCGACGAGCCGCTATCCAACGCCTACAAGCGCATGAAGCTCTACGACATCTCGCAGTTGCCGGTGATCAAGGGCAAGCGCATTGTCGGCATCGTCGACGAATCCGACCTGTTGATGGCCGTCTACGACCACGAGGAGCGCTTCTCCGAACCGGTCTCTTCAGCCATGGTCAGCAAGCTGGAGTCCGTGCAGGTCGATGACGCCATCGACGCCCTGCTCCCCATCTTCAACCGCGACCTGGTCGCGATCGTGCTCGACGGCGAGGAATTCATGGGTTTGATCACGCGCGTCGACCTGCTGAATTACCTGCGAAGACGAGCCGATCGGTAATCGCGCAAGCCAACAAGCAAACCAGTCAACGAGCCAACGACCATGACCAAACTCGCTACACGCGTCATCCACGCCGGCCAATCGCCGGATCCTTCGACCGGGGCCATCATGACCCCGATCTACACCACCTCGACCTATGTACAGAGGAGCCCGGGCGACCACCAGGGCTTCGAGTATTCGCGCACACACAATCCCACGCGCAAGGCCTGGGAGGCCTGTATCGCGGATCTCGAAGGCGGGCGCCACGGCTTTGCTTTCGCCTCGGGCATGGCCGCGACCGATGCGCTGATGCACCTGCTCGAACCCGGTGACCACGTGCTGGCCATGCACGACCTGTACGGCGGAACCTGGCGCCTTTTCGAACGCGTGCGCCGCCGTTCCTCGGGTCTGGAATTCAGTTTCGCCGACCTGGCCGACGTCGATGCGGCACGCGCGGCGGTTAACGACAGGACGAAGATGATCTGGGTCGAATCACCTACCAACCCGATGCTGCAGCTGGTCGACATCGCCGCCATGGCCGAACTGGCGCGCGAATCCGGTGCAATCCTGGTGGTCGACAACACCTTTGCCACGCCGATGCTGCAGCAGCCGATTGCGTTGGGCGCCGACATTGTGGTGCATTCGGTCACCAAGTACCTCAACGGTCACTCCGACATGGTCGGTGGTGCGCTCGTGGTCAAGGACGACAAGCTGGCCGAGGACATCGCCTTCATTCAGAACTCGTCCGGCGGCGTACAGGGACCATTCGATTCCTTCCTGGTGATGCGCGGGGTCAAGACCCTGGCGTTGCGGATGGCCGCCCACTGCGAAAACGCCGCGCGCATTGCCGAATGGCTCAGCGAGCACCCGAAAGTCGAGAAGGTCATCTATCCCGGCCTGGACAGCCACCCGCAGAAGGCCCTGGCCGAAAAGCAGATGACCGGTTTCGGCGGCATGGTCAGTTTTGATATCGGCGGCGACCTGGACCGCGCCCGCCGGTTCCTCGAGAACACCAAGTTGTTCGCCCTGGCCGAATCCCTGGGCGGCGTCGAGTCCCTGGTCAATCACCCGGCCATCATGACCCACGGCTCGGTGCCCAAGGAGAACCGCGACCGACTCGGCATCACCGACACCCTGATTCGCCTGTCGGTGGGCATTGAGGATGTCGATGACCTGATCGGCGATCTGTCCGAAGCCCTGGATCGGGTCTGAGGAGGCGATACCGTGCAATTTCGCCTGAAAGCCGCCTCCGGTCCGAATACGGGAAAAAATTTTCCACTCGAGGAAGACACATCCATCGGCTCGGCCGATGACGCCGACATCCGGCTCGAGGGTCTTCTGGATCGACACGCCAGGATTATCTACAACGGCGAGACCCTGATGCTCGAGCTGGCCGGCAAGGCCTGGGTCAACGGTCAGCCGGCGCAGCGGCAGCCGCTCCAGTCCGGCGACGAAATCCGCTTTGGTGAACATCGCTTCGTGCTGCAGGCGCCGGGCCTGCGCCCGCCGAGCGTGCTCAAGGACGCCGGGCCGCGCAGGAGTCGGGCGTGGTTGTGGATTTCGCTTGGGGTGATTGCCGCTGGCGGCCTGGCGGCGGCAGCATATTTCTACTGGCCGATGCAGTAGGCAAGCCTGAAGACAAAACCATGGGACCACGGAAAGCACGGAAGACACGGAAACTTATTTCTGTTAATTCCGTGCATTCCGTGTTTTCCGTGGCAGAAAGGTTTTATCTCGAACCGCCCCAGAGTGACTGTTACTCGTAGTCGACGAGCTCGCGCAGTACCGACGTGGCGTAGCTGCCCTTGCCTAAAGAAAAGACCAGTTTCAGGCTTCGCTCGTCGGGGAACGTCCAGGCCAGTTCGCCGACCCGCATCCTCAGCGGCCGGCGCTCCTGTTTCATGCCGAACTTCGCCAGGCCTTCGATCAGTTCCCGGTGGGACGAGAACACCCGGTTCTCGATTTCGGCCGCTTCACCCGTAGCCGGACTGTCACCCTCCCCGGGTAGCGGGCCACTCGGGTGGATGTCCATTTCGGCACAGCGACGAACCTGCTCCGGATCAGCAGCATCGGCCTGGAAGAATGAGTGGCTACCATCAAGCACGGCCAGATCCCCGTCGATCAGGCGGTTCCAGTCAGCACGGCGAATCCGCTCGGCCAGCACATGGTTGAAGACCAGGCTGCGGGCCGCTGAAAGATAGAAGCCGCGCTTGGTCTTCGACGGTTTGCGACGTATCTCGCCGCGGAACAGCGCCAGCGCCCTGGCAATGTTGTTGTGACCGAAGCGCTGCTCACCGAATCCGTTGGGAACGCCCTGGTCTCGCACGGCGGCCAGGCGTTCCTCGAGGGCGTCTCGATCACCGTCGAGCTCACGCACGATCAGCTCGAATCGGTTGCCGCGCAGTCGCCCCCGACGAATCTTGCGTGAACTCCATGCAGCCGACTCGATATTGACCCCATCGATCGTCCAATCCCGCCAGTCCGGCATGGCCTGACCAGGCAGCTGAATGGAAAAATACTGCTCAGTGACGGCGTTGCGATCCTTGAGGCCAGCGAAGCCGACACGGTTCGGGCGTACGCCGGCCGCGCGCGCCAGGTCGGAGGCCACATCGACGGTATTGCGCTCGCGCTTGCTCACCCACAGCCACAAGTGTTCACCCTCGCCGTCGGGCTCATGACCCAGCCGCTCGGACACCAGGAAATCTTCCGGCTGACATCGGATGCGCCCGCGTACGGGCGGCCCACCGAAGGCGTGACCCGGTCTGATTTCGTCACCACTCATCCGCTTGGCTCGGCATCTTCCGGATCGACGATCAGGAAGAAGGACTCCCCTTCGCGAATCAGGCCAAGTTCCGAGCGGGCGCGCTCCTCGATGGCCTCCAGGCCGGCGCGCAGATCCTCGACTTCGGCGGCCAGTGCCTCGTTCCGCCGCTCCAGCTCCTCGTTCTCGATCTGCTGCTGCTCGACCATTTCGCGCAGCGAGCTCACCTCGGCGAACTCCCGCCACAACTGCACCTGCAGCACGACGAGGATGACCAGCAGGGCAATCAGGATGATGCGCATCAGCCGCCCTGCCCGCACAGCATGCTTTCAATGACAGCCGCATACACCGCCGGCAGGGCTGCCAGATCCTCCAGATCGATACACTCATCGATCTGGTGAATGCTGCGGTTGACCGGACCGAGTTCGATCACCGGAATGCCGCGCGGCCCGAAGAAGCGACCGTCGGAAGTGCCGCCACCGGTATCCGCTTCAGGCGTGATGCCCAACTGCTCCCGGCAGACCTGCCTGACGATGTCGGCCAGCGGACCGGTGGCCGGGCCGAAGGGCTGGCCCGAAACGCGCCATTCGAGTTCCCAGATACCCGGGTCATGGCGCTCGATCAGCTGGCGCAGCCGGGCTTCGAGGGTCTCGGCCGAACTGTTGGGATTGTTTCGAAGGTTGAACCAGACCTCCAGTTCGCCGGGCGTGACGTTGTCGGCGCCGGTGCCGGCACGGAGGTTGGAAATCTGCAGTCGCGTCGGCGGGAAGTACTCGTCGCCGTCATTGAAAGCCAGCCGGCTCAGCTCGGCCAGCAGCGGCGCGGCCCGGTGCACCGGATTGTCGCGCGGATCGGCGTAGGCGGTATGCCCCTGCCTGCCATGAACGTGCAATCGACCCTGGATGGAGCCACGCCGGCCGATGCGGATCAGGTCACCCAGGCGCTCTTGGCTGGACGGCTCGCCGACCAGGCAGGCATCGGGCAGCAAACCCCTGTCTTCGAGCTTCGGCACAACCGCGCGAATGCCGTGGCGTGCGGGCCCTTCCTCGTCGGATGTCAGCAGCAGGGAAATCGTTCCGGCATGATCCGGATGTGCCGCCAGAAAGCGCTCCAATGCCAACACGAAAGCCGCAACGGAAGACTTCATGTCGGCCGCGCCGCGGCCATAGAGCATGCCATCGCGGATCGTGGGCTCGAACGGCGGCGAACTCCAGTGTTGGGCCGGTCCCGGCGGCACCACGTCGGTATGCCCGATCAGCATCAGGTGCGGCGCGCCGTTGCCATGACGGGCGAGCAGGTTGTGCACGTCCTCCACATCGATCGACTCGACCGTCATCCCCGCCCGCTCGAGCCGGCTGGCGATGAGGGGCTGGCAGCCGGCATCTTCAGGCGTGATCGACTCGCGCGCGATCAGTTCGCGGGCCAGTGTCAGCACCGCATCGCGCTCGGTTTGGGAAGGGGCAGTCGCCATGGGAGAAGCTTAACGCATTGACCGACATTCGTCGGAAGCACCAAATCCGAAATCTCAATTCCGAAACAAATTCGAAATCGCAATGTTCGAATGACCGAAATACCTGCGAAAATCGAACCTCTCCCGACCGCCCACGGTGTCGCATGTTCCGCAAATGGCGCGAAAAACGCTGGCAACATAAAGTCGACGTGGCCATGCCGTCACACGAAGACATTGCGGCGGTGATCAAGCATTTCCCGGTCCTGGCCACAATCGAGGGAGAGAGCGCCGCACGCTTGCGCCAGCGCAGTGGGGAGATCCTGGCCAGCAAGACCTTTCTCGGCGCCGGTGGCCTGCAGCCCGGCTACGAGGATTGCCTGGCCGTCGCCCTGCTCGCCGCCCGTCCAATCCTGAACCTGGGCATCGAGTGCTACGCGGATTTCCACACCTTCATTCTCTATCCTGACGAGTTTATCGCGGAGGAGGAGTTCGAAGACGAGGCCGGCGTGGTCAGCCGGGGCCGTGACCTGCGCTCGGGAGAGGCCTGGGCGCGCGGACCGGTGGTGCTGTCGATGGCCGACGTGATGGACTCCGCCCAGGGCCAGGGCTTCGACGTGGTCGCGCATGAACTCGCCCACCAGATCGATCAGTTAAACGGCGAGATGGATGGTTTCCCGCCGCTGCACCGCTCGATGGACCCGGACGAATGGACCCGCGCCTTCTCCGCGGCTTACGACCGGCTCAATCAGGCACTCGATCGCGACGAAGAACCCGCCATCGATCCCTACGCCGCCGAGTCACCGGCCGAGTATTTCGCAGTAACCAGTGAATATTTCTTCGATGCGCCGGAGTGGTTGGAGCAGCACGAGCCGGAGGTGTTCAGGCTTCTGCAGGCCTTCTACGGGATTAGGAACGCATGAGACTTCGCCCTATGGGCAAAAATTCCAAATCCGAAGCACCAAATCTCAATCAAATTCGAAGTACCAAAATTCGAATGACCGAAACGCACCACAATCAACCTGGATCTCGCTCGCATCCTCGACGGGCAAGTTCGTGATCTTCACACGTGATAGCTAGCGTTCTGAACCGAAGCATGGTCCGTCGGTAATGCAACTCCGACCTACGGCTGCTCCGATAAGCCGCTGATTCCTGTTTGAAGCATTTGAACATTGGAATTTCGAATTTGTTTCGGATTTGGTGCTTCGGATTTGGTGCTTTTGAAGTCACTCCCTTCCCGGCCCCCAAAGCATCCTGTCCAGCGCGCGCTCCGGGCTGAAACGCTCAAGATCAATCGTGTCGTTTTCAAACTCCACGCCTTCCTCCTCCAGCAGTCGCCGTTGCTCGGCACCCTTGCTGCTGCCCTCGGGAAAACTTATCTTGCCCTGGGCGTTAACCACGCGGTGCCAGGGCAAGGCCATCTTCTTTGGCGCGCGGCCGAGTGCCATGCCGACCAGGCGTGCCCGGCCCGGCAGGCCGGCCAGCCGGGCGACCGAGCCATAGTTGAGCACGCAGCCGCTGGGAATGCCAGCCACAGCGTCCCAGATGCGCTGGTAGCGGTCGGCGTCGGAGACCGGATCAGTCTTCTTGTTCTTCTGATCGCTCACGAACGATTCCAAGCGTGTGTGACACGATGCCGTTGAGAATATTGAGTTCGTTCTCGTCGGGGCGGGCGCGCAGGTAGAGCCGGCGCAAGCGCTGCATCAGGCGCTTGGGCTGGCGCGGGTTGAGGAAGCGGATGGCCAGCAGCGATTCCTCCAGGCGCTGGAAGAAGAACTCCAGGCGCTCGGGATCGACCGGCTCCCAGTCCGGCGGCGGCGTCTCGCCCGGCCCACCATCGAGTTCGGCCAGGTGGATCTCGTAGGCCAGGATCTGCACCGCCTGGGCCAGGTTGAGCGAGGAATACCGCTCGCTGGTCGGGATATTGACCAGCCAGTGGCAGTGCTTGACCTCTTCATTGTCGAGCCCGCTTTTCTCTCGCCCGAATACCAGCGCCACTTCATGCTTGCCGGCCTCGACCACGGCCTTCTGCGCCGCCGATCGGGGATCGAACAAGGGCTGCGGCAGCGATCGCAGGCGCGCGGTGGTGCCCAGCACCAGCGGGCAGCCGGCAATCGCCTCCAGGAAATCATCGACCACAACCGCATTGGCCAGGATGTCGTCGGCACTGGAGGCCATGGCGGTCGCCTCGCCGGAAGGAAATTTCGCCGGCGAGACGAGGTAGAGCCGCTCGAGTCCCATCACCTTCATGGCCCGAGCCGCAGCGCCGATGTTGCCCGGATGCGTCGTGCCGACCAGCACGACCCGGATATTGCTTGCGGGATTTGTCATGCGCGATATTCTACCTTCGCGGGCGTATTCGGGCTCCGGGACCGAGGGACTCACGCACAGCCCCCGATATTCCTTTATCCTTACGGGTTTGGCACTTCAGTCGATTCCCGCGATGTCCAACCCCTATCTCAATATCGCCTCCGAGGCCGCACACCAGGCTGGCGATATCGCGCTACGCTACCGCTCCCGCCTTGACAGCATCCCGGTGGAGCGCAAGGCCCGGCACGACTACGTCAGTGACGTCGACCGGGCCTGCGAGCAGGTTATTCGGGACCACATCGGCCGGCATCACCGCGACCACGCCATTCTCGGCGAGGAAGGCGGACTCAGCGGGGACAGCGACCACGTCTGGATCATCGATCCGATCGACGGCACCAGCAACTACCTGCGCGGCATCCCGCATTTCGCCATCTCGATCGCCATCCAGGTCAAGGGCCGCATCGAGGCCGGTGTCGTCTATGACCCCGTCCGCGAGGAGCTTTTCACGGCCAGCCGTGGCCAGGGTGCTTTTCTGAACAGCCAGCGCATACGCGTTTCAGGGCGCAAGGAATTGTCCGACGCGCTGGTTGCCACCGCCTTCCCCTTCCGCAAGCGCCGCCTGCTGGAAGGTTATCAGGGCATGTTCAATGCGATGTTCGAGAGGGTCGAGGATTTCCGCCGCGCCGGCACCGCCTCGCTCGATCTGGCCTACGTCGCCTGCGGCCGGCTCGACGGTTACTGGGAGCTGGGGCTCAAGCCCTGGGACCTGGCTGCCGGCGCCCTGCTCGTCCAGGAAGCGGGCGGCGTGGTCATGGATATCACCGGCGGCGACCAATGGCTGCAGTCCGGCCATGTCCTGGCCGCACCCTTCAAGCTGATCACCCCCATGCGCGCCGCCATCGAACCGCACGTGACCGAGGCCATGAAGGCGCGCACGGCCAAGCCTGGCGACGCTTCACAATAAACCGGGTAACCTGACAGGCACGCTGCCGGGAACGCTTTCAGGAATTTGGGAAAACCGGCTCCCGCGGGGCACGACCACCCGCGGGAGCGCTCCGCAGCGCTAGGGACAGGGCCCGTCGACGATCTTGACGGCATCGCTGGTGAACTCACCGAAGCCGGAAAGTACCGGCTCGACCTTGACGCTTGCCGCGTTGCAATTGGAGAACTCGACGGTGATGGACCCGAACAGCGTCTGGCTCACGTCCCAGGGCCGGAACTGCCCGCCAAAGTCGGTGCCGGAGGTGATATAGACGGCCGGGAACTCGACGATATTGCCGCTTCGGTCGCCGACTCCGATCATCCACATCTGCTCACCGCCATCATAGGTATAGAAAGTGATGATGTATCGATCGCCCTCGGCAACGATCTGGAACCCTTCTCCGTTGCGGGCCGGGTCAAACATCGTTCCGGTATACGCCTGATCCGTGTCCGGGGGTGCGCCGGCGCCGCAGGTCACCGGCGTAATGCGGGTAAGATCGACGACAATTGGCTCGAAGGCGACATCGTCGGGATCGACCCGCGCCGTCATGCGGTTGCAGTCCCTGAAATCGAGAACGATTTCGCCCCAATCGCGAGCCTCGTAGTCACCGCTATCGTAGTTGCTCCCGTATTGCGGGCCCTCGGTAATCGACATTTCGTCAAAGACCAGCTGGCCGTCCATCAAACCCCCGACGCCGATCAGCCAGACCTGCTCGCCGTCAAGGTAGGTGTAGTAGGTCAGGATGAAAGTCTCGCCGTCGGCCTCTCGTGTCAGCCGCAGGCCTTCGCCATCTCGCGAGGGGTTGAAATAGCTTCCCGAAATCTCGTCGCGCAGGATGTGATCGGGATCCGGACCTTCGTCATCGTCGTTCGCATCGGTGGGCACGTGGGCGCCGCCGGTGATGGGACCGTCCGTGGCAAAGCGGCCGAGTGCCACGTGCCCGCTATTGCCGTCGATCGCTGCCGCAGAAATGACGATGGTATTGATCTCGTCCCAGGCCGGGGCGGTACCGGTCATGGGGGCGAACTGGTTAAAAGGCAGGGTTGCGGAACCGACCGTGGGCGATTCGATGAAAGCAAGGGCCATCTCCTCGCTCGGACCGAACACGAACACTGCCATCGCAGTCGCGCCGCCCACCGACGTGATGTCCATCTCGAATGCGCTCGAGCCCGACAGGTCGAACAGCGGGCCGTCACCGCGAGCCCAGCCCGTGCCACAACCACCACCCGTTTCCTCATGACTGGCAGTCAGGTTGATTTCGCAGCGAAATTCACCGCCGGCCACACCGACGGTGACGGTCGAGCCGGCTGGGGCTTCATCATCGAGACCCGGGGCCATGACCCGGAACCCGCCGAGCACGGCATCGGTCTCGAGAACCCCCTGCTCTTCGGTGATCTCCTCCCCGGGTCCAACTGTGAAGGGCCCCTGGCCCACCGAAAAACCGTCGATCAAGGCCGCCGATGCGGGTTGAAAAAACACGAGCGCCAGCCCGATGCATAGCAGTCGCTTCATGGTTTGCTTCCTCGCCAGATGACTGATGACGCCTTCACTAACGCAATCACCGGGCGATTTACGCCATCCCGGGCCAGCGGCCAATGACTTCGGCGGCTACCTAGCGGTGCACCCAACCGGTAAAGCTGCATCGATGGCCGCGGGCAAATGGCGCGACTGCCTGTACCGCATGTCTTTGCGGCACGAGAAAGACATTGAGCACGTTAAAGCGTGGAACGAAAGCGTGCTCGATGTTGCCGTCTTCATCGAAGAAGGCGAGATGCCCACCCCAGTCCGGGTTCCATTCCGGCGTCAGGTTGAGCACGTAGGCAGCAACCCGGTCGCGCCGCGCGTGAGCATCATCATGCATGGTCAGAAAATGACCAGGCTCGTAGCGCGTTGCCATCACATCCACTTCCCGGGCATCCGGTTCGCGGGTGAGCTGGCGAAAGAAGTCCAACGTTGTCCCGGAATTCAGAAATTCGGCGACTTCGTGCAGGGGGTGACCTTTGTTCTCGCCGCGCTCAATCGTTTCACTGATGTAGTACTGGCAAAAAAGGTACTGGAACTGTTTACCTGCGCGCTCGTGAACCCGCTGCATGAACTGTTCACGTTCCACCTGGGAAACCTTTTCGAGATTCTCGGCAGGCACTTCCAGATTTTCGGCGCCACGATTGAGGGACAGGTACCAGATCGCGTTCTCCTGAAACGCCTGCCATAGATTCTGCGCGGACTCGGGCGTCAGAAAATCCGCAATCTGTACGCGCGTCGTGGCTGCCAATTGCTCGGCAGCCCTGGCAGCATCGAGCTGTGGATTGATCGTCAGGGAAAGACTCATAAACGCTTCCGTTTCGTTATTCTGGTGGTGCCGTGCCAATCAGTGTAATGGAAGGTTCACCGTATCAACCAACCCGCCGCTTCAAGTGGTCAGCAGAATCCTGGTGGGGCGGAGATGACCCGCTCCATCCATCTGGCCGATCCCCACGAACAGTTCGGGCGAGTAGATTCTTACATTGCCTGCCTCCGTCCCAGGCAATCCGGACAGGAATTGACCCTGTTGAAGGCGAGCAGCCTGCTGCTCATCGACATGAACCGCCGGCAGATGCTCTAGCGCGCGATCGGCGGGCAGCAGCAGGCTACGGGCGTCATCGCACGTGAGCGTCTGCAAATTCTCGAGCGTGTGTGCATCGGCGACCCTGAACGGTTCGCTAGCGGTCCGTCGCAACCCGATCAGGTGCGCACCGCATTCCAGACGTTTTCCGATGTCACGGGCCAGTGAGCGGATATAGGTGCCCTTCGAGCAGCGCACTGACAGCTCGATCAGGTCACCTTCGTGACCCAGCAAATTCAGTTCGTGGATGATTACCGGGCGCGGTGGGCGCGCCACCGTCTCGCCCCGGCGCGCCAGCTCATAGAGCCGCCGTCCGTGGTACTTGAGGGCCGAATACATGGGTGGAATCTGCTCGATCGAACCACGGAAGTGCTCCAGGACGGCATCAATGTCACTTTCACTCAACTCGGGCACCTCGCGTCGCTCGATGACTTCGCCTTCGGCATCCTCACTGTCGGTGGTAATACCGAGCTTCAGCGTGGCCTCGTAGGCCTTTTCGGCATCGAGCAGGTAACCCGCAACCTTGGTCGCCTGACCGAAACACAGCACCAGCAGCCCCGAGGCCAGTGGATCCAGAGTGCCGGTATGCCCGGCCTTCTTGAGGCCGAGAATACGTTTGGCCTGGCCGAGCGCGGCATTTGATGTCATGCCGACCGGCTTGTCGAGCAGCAGGATTCCACTGCTGGAAATAGAGGGTTCAGTTTTCATTTCAATCCACGATAATCCGGGTTGCCACCGATGAAAGACGGTTACAGGGAGGCCCCGGTTGCGCTATGCTTCGCCTGAGGACATTCGAGCGATGGTGCCGCGGAAGGTTTGAGGATGAAGCCGACCGATACTCAAAACCCCGATTACTACCACAAGGTGGTCGATTGCCAGTGGGGTTGTCCAGCACACACCGACGTTCCCGAATACATCCGGCTGATCGCCCAGGGGCGATTTTCCGACGCCTACATGGTTAATCGTGAGTCTAACGTATTTCCCGGTATTCTGGGCCGGGTCTGCGACCGGCCATGCGAACCGGCTTGCAGGCGCAGCCGCATCGATGAAAAACCGGTCGCCATCTGCCGTCTGAAACGCGTCGCAGCCGATCACCGCGACGACATCACCGAACGGCTACCAACGATCCCGAAGCACCACAATGGCAAGCGCATCGCGCTGGTCGGTGCCGGCCCGGCCTCGCTGACGGTATGCAATGACCTGTTGCCGCTCGGCTACCAGTGCACACTTTTCGAGAAACTCGGCAAAACCGGCGGACTGATGCGGTCCAACATCCCGGCATTCCGGCTACCGCAGAAGGTCCTGGACGAGGAGATCGAATACATTCTCCGCATGGGCGTGGATCTGCGCCTGAATACTCCGGTCGATTCGATGAAGTCCCTACTGGACCAGGGCTATGACGCGATCTTCGTCGGCTCGGGCGCACCGCGCGGCAAGGAGCTCGATATTCCGGGTCGCAGTGAAGGCGACGCCAGCATTCACATCGGCATCGACTGGCTCGAGTCAGTGGCTTTCGGGCACACGAAAGAAATCGGCAAGAAGGTTCTGATTATCGGCGTCGGCAACACCGCGATGGATTGCTGCCGCACCAGCCTGCGGCTGGGGGCCGATGACGTCAAGGTCATGGCACGCAAGCCGCGGCAATTCTTCAAGGCCTCGGACTGGGAACTCGAAGATGCCGAGGAAGAACAGGTCGAGATCGTCATCAACCGCAGCCCGAAAGAATTCGTCGTCAGGGATGGCCAGCTTCAGGGCATGATTTTCGAAATCATGGAATACGACATCTCGGATGGCCGCATCACCGATTCCCGGGTAACCGGGGAAGAATTTTTGGAGGCCGATGACGTCATTCTGGCGATCGGCCAGGAAACGGCTTTTCCGTGGATCGAGCGCGACCTCGGCATCGAGTTCAACCAATGGGACGAACCGGATTGCGATCGCAGCACCTATCAGTCCACGCTACCGGGCGTGTTCTTCGGCGGTGATGCGGCATTCGGCCCGGAAAACATCATCTGGGCCGTCGAGCACGGTCACCAGGCCGCGATTTCCATCCATAAGCATTGCCACGGCGAAGACATCAACGCCCGACTGCCGCAGACCATGAACCTGGGCTCACGCAAGATGGGCATACACGAGTGGAGCTACTCGAACTATTTTGATCCGGCTGCGCGTCGCAAGATGGAACATGTGCCACTGACCGAGCGTTTCCGCGAGCTCAATACCGAAGTGGAACTTGGTTTTACCGCCGAGCAGACTGCCTGCGAGGTCGAGCGCTGCCTGAATTGCGATGTCCAGACGGTATTCACCGATTCGCTTTGCATCGAATGCGATGCCTGCATCGACATCTGCCCGACCCAGTGTTTGACCATCACCGCCAACGGCGAGCAGGAAGCGGTTGAAGCTTGCCTGACCGCACCGCGCCAGGAACCGGAGCAGCCCCTGTTCATTTCGGACCAACTCAAGCAGACCGGCCGCATCATGGTCAAGGATGAAAACGTCTGCGTCCACTGCGGCCTGTGCGCCGAGCGTTGTCCCACCGCCGCGTGGGACATGCAGAAATCGACACTTCGCATTCCGTACGCCCGGGACCACGACGCCAAGCCAGTGGCAAAGGCAAAGGTCGGGTCTTGATCCAGATGCAGGCCACGGATTACACAGACCTCAGGCGAGCGGGCTGAAACCAGCCGACGATCCTTTCACAAGACCCCTTGAGACTCTAGGGAACAGCATGGCTACAGGCAACGCGCAGATCAATGACTTCGTCCTCAAGATCGCCACGGTCAACGGCAGCGGTTCGGCGAGCGCGAATGGTCTCTTGATGAAGGCACTGTTCCGGATGGGTATCCCCGTCACGGGAAAAAACCTGTTTCCATCCAATATCCAGGGCTTGCCGACCTGGTACGAGATTCGCGCAAGCCGCGAGGGCTACAACGCGCGGGTTTCAAGAGTCGACGTGATGGTGGCGATGAACGCCCAGACCTATGCCAGGGACCTGGCTGAAGTGGGTGAAGGCGGCTACCTGATCTACGACTCGACCTGGCCCCGGGAGTCGCAACTCCAGCGCGAAGGTGTGCACGTACTCGGCATTCCGCTGTCCGGGATGGTCAACGCGAATTTCGAGAGCGCTCGCGTCAGAACGGCCGCCCCCATCCGGACCCTGATGAAGAACATCGCCTATGTCGGCGCTCTGTGTGCGCTGATGCAGATTGATCGTGAAATCGTGCGCAAGCTGCTCGAAGAAACCTTTGCCGCCAAGCCAAAGCTGGTCGAGCCAAACTTCAAGGCCGTCACGCTGGGATACGACTATGCGCGCGAGCACTTCGACTGTCCGCTCCGGGTCCGTGCCGCGCCAATGGACGGCACCGGCGGCAAGATTCTGATCGAGGGCAATGCTGCTGCGGCGCTGGGCTGCCTGTACGCCGGCGCGACGGTCGGCGCCTGGTATCCGATCACACCGTCGACCTCCCTGATGGACGCGTTTGAGAACTTTTGCAACAAATTCCGCAAGGATCCCGAAACCGGCGAGAACCGCTTCTGCATCATCCAGGCTGAGGATGAGCTGGCTGCAGCCGGCATGGTACTGGGGGCCGGATGGGCCGGCGCGCGTGCTTTCACGCCCACATCCGGACCGGGCATTTCGCTGATGAGCGAGTTCATTGGTTTCGCTTACTACACCGAAATCCCGGCCGTGTTTTTCGACATCCAACGTGTCGGGCCTTCGACCGGCATGCCGACCCGAACGCAGCAGTGCGACTTGATGACCGCCGCATACGCCTCGCATGGCGACACCCGCCACCCGGTGCTACTGCCGTCCGACCCGAAGGAGTGTTTCGAGATGGCCGTGGCCGCATTCGATCTCGCTGAACGCCTTCAGACGCCGGTGTTCGTACTGTCCGACCTTGACATCGGCATGAACGAGTGGATGGTCGATGAGCTCGAATGGGACGACAGTTACCGGCCCGACCGCGGCAAGGTTCTGACCGACGAAGATCTGACTCGAATCGACCAGTTCCACCGCTATCTGGATGTAGACGGTGACGGAATCCCATACCGCACGCTTCCGGGGTCTCACCCCAAGGGCAGCTACTTCGTCAGAGGATCCGGTCATGACCAGTACGGCCGCTACACGGAGGATGCCGATGAATACCAGCAGGTCGTCGATCGACTCCGATTGAAATGGCAGACCGCAAAGACGTTGGTCCCCGATGCTGTCCTCCGCTCCGCACGCGGCCATACCGATGTCGGCATCATTGCGTTCGGCTCGTCGCATGGTGCCACAGTCGAGGCGCTGGATCGGCTGGCCGCCGAAGGTGTCGATGCAGACTACCTGCGGTTACGCGCATTTCCATTCGGCAAGGAAGTGGAAAAGTTTCTCGACCAGCACCGGCTGGTATTCGTGCTCGAGCAGAACCGCGACGCTCAGATGCGCGGCTTGCTGATGCTAGAACTCGACGCGGACCCGGACAAATTGATCTCGATCCTGCACTACAACGGATTGCCGGTACCGTCCGATGTAATTGTTGAGTCCGTTACCGAGCACATCAGACAGGGAGCCGTGGCATGAGCTACATCACCAAACCGAAAGTCAAATGGAGCGGGCGACAGACCAACGAACTGGGATTGACGCTGGCCGACTACGAAGGTGGTCTATCAACGCTGTGCGCCGGTTGCGGTCACGACTCGATTACCGCGGCGCTGGTCAAGGCATTCTGGGAATTGGCCTTGAAACCCGAACAGGTCATCAAACTATCGGGTATCGGGTGTTCTTCCAAGACGCCGGCCTATTTCCTGTCCGGGGCACATGGCTTCAACTCGGTACACGGACGCATGCCCTCGGTGGCCACGGGCGCCCAGGCTGCACGACGCGACCTGATCGCGATCGGCATTTCCGGCGACGGTGACTCGTTGTCGATCGGCTTTGGCCAGTTCGCGCACGCAGTGCGGCGCAACCTGAACGTGCTCTATATCATTGAAAACAACGGCGTCTACGGTCTGACCAAGGGGCAGTTCTCGGCTTCGGCCGACCCGGGCAGCAAGACCAAGAAGGGCCTCGAAAACAGAAATCAGGCCATCGACCCCGTCACAACCGCTATCTCGCTTGGCGGCAGCTTCGTGGCGCGCTCGTTCTCCGGTGACAAGGAGCAACTCGTTCCGCTGATCAAGGCCGGCCTCCGGCACCCCGGCTGCGCTGTTATCGACGTCATCTCGCCGTGCGTGACCTTCAACGACCACGAAGGCTCGACCAAGTCCTACGCCTGGACCCGTCAGCACCTGCACGCGGCCATCGAGACCGATTACGTGGCACCATCGACCGAGATCGAGGTGGACTATGCCGAAGGGGAAGTATCCGACGTCGAATTACACGACGGTTCAGTCATTCGCTTGAAGAAACTCGATCAGGATTTCGACCCTTCCAGCCGCGCGCAGGTGCTGGGACACCTCGCAGCCGCTCATGAGCGCCAGGAAATTCTCACCGGCCTGCTGTTTCTGAACGAAGACTTGCCAAGCTTGCACACCATCCAGGGCACTTCCCGAAAACCACTGTCCCGGTTCGCATTCGACGAACTCAACCCGGGAGCAGCGGCATTGAAAACGCTGCAGGAGGGAATGCGCTGAATTCCATTCGGTGCAAGCTGCGACTCTGAGAGACTCAGCTCTTCTTCTTCGCGGCCGCCAGGAGTTGCTCGATGCGGTCGCCGGTCTCCGATGAGGTGTCGTGCAGGAACTTGAGGGTCGGGGTCACACGCAGACGAATTCGTTTGCCCAGCTCGTGGCGGACCTGGCCGGCATTCTCATTCAGGAACTTGATGATTTCCGGCGCCTGCTCGATCTCGAGCACGGCAATGTACACCTTTGCGTGGGACAAGTCATGCGCGACCTCCACGTCGGTCACGCTGATCAGGCCGCGCGGAATTTCGTACTCGAACTGGCCGTGGAGAATATCGGCCACTTCACGCCGCAGGAGCCCGGCGACGCGTTCAGCTCGGCCGGTACTCATCAGTCGTCCAGCGTGCGTTGCACTTCGATGCGCTCGAAGCACTCGATCTGGTCGCCCGGCTTGACGTCGTTGTACTGCTTGACGCCGATACCGCACTCGGTACCCGCCTGCACTTCGCTAGCATCGTCCTTGAACCGACGCAGCGACTCGAGTTCGCCTTCGTAGATCACCACGTTATCGCGCAAGACGCGAATCGGGTTGGCGCGCTTGACCACACCTTCGACCACCAGGCAACCGGCAATCGCGCCCAGCTTGGAGGAACGGAACACGTCCTTGACTTCGGCCAGGCCGATAATCTCTTCCTTGGTCTCCGTGCCGAGCAGGCCGGTGATGGCCTTCTTGACGTCATCGATGGCGTTGTAGATGACGCTGTAGTAGTTCAGGTCGAGATCGGCTTCCTGGATAATCCTGCGTGCCGAGGCATCGGCGCGCACGTTGAAACCGATGATGATCGCGCCCGAGGCCTGCGCCAGACTGGCGTCGGATTCGGTAATGCCGCCGACACCCGAGGCGACCACGTTGACCTTGATCTCGTCATTCGACAGGCGCGTGAGTGCATCCTTGAGCGCCTCAACCGAGCCCTGTACGTCAGCCTTGATGACCAGGTTGACGTTCTGCTGATCTTCACCGCCCTCGTCCATCTGATCGAACAGGTTCTGCAGCTTGGCTGCCTGCTTCTCGGCCAGACGTCCTTCGCGCGCCGACTGCTTACGCTGATCGGCTGCGTCGCGGGCCTTCTTCTCGTCGGTCACGGCCAGCACATCGTCGCCGGCATTGGGTACGCCCGACAGGCCCAGCACTTCGGCCGGAATCGACGGACCGGCTTCCTCGATCGGCTGGCCGGCCTCATTGAACATGGCGCGCACGCGACCGAACTCCTCGCCGGCGAGAATCATGTCGCCGCGCCGAAGCGTGCCGTCCTGAACCAGGATGGTGGCGATCGGTCCACGGCCCTTGTCGAGCGATGACTCGACCACGACCCCGCGACAGCGCTTGTCGGGATTGGCCTTCAGTTCGAGCACTTCCGACTGCAGCAGGATCGACTCGAGCAGATTGTCGATGCCATCGCCGGTAATGGCCGAAACGGGGACGAAAATTTCCTGTCCGCCCCAGTCTTCCGGCACGACCTCCTCGGCCGCCAGCTCGGACTTGACGCGTTCCGGATCGGCATCGGGCTTGTCCATCTTGTTGACCGCCACGATCAGCGGTACGCCAGCGGCTCGCGCGTGCTGGATAGCCTCCTTGGTCTGGGGCATGACGCCGTCGTCGGCAGCCACCACGAGCACCACGATATCGGTGGCCTGTGCACCGCGTGCCCGCATGGCGGTAAACGCCGCGTGACCGGGTGTATCCAGGAAGGTGACCACGCCGTTGTCCGTCTCGACGTGGTAGGCACCGATGTGCTGGGTAATCCCGCCCTGCTCGCCGGCAGCTACCTTGGCACGACGGATATAGTCGAGCAGCGAGGTCTTGCCGTGGTCGACATGGCCCATGACCGTGACCACTGGCGGACGCGAGACCTCGTCGCTCTCGACGGACTCTTCGGCTTCGACCAGTTCCTGCTCGATATCCTTGTCCTCGGCCGCCTTGGCGGTGTGCCCCATTTCCTCGACCACCAGAATGGCCGTGTCCTGGTCCAATGGCTGGTTGATCGTGACCATGGTGCCCATATTCATTAGCACCTTGATCAATTCGCCGGCCTTGACCGCCATCAGCTTGGCCAACTCGCCCACGGTAATGGTCTCGGGCACCTCAATCTCGCGCTTGACCGGCGCGGTCGGCCTCTGAAAGCCGTGCTCGGCCCCGACGCTCGCCACCTTGCCAGGGCGCGCCGCACTCTTGCGCTTGGGCTTGCGCCGCTTGGACTTGGGTGCGATGTGCAGTTCCTCGCGACCGTATCGGGTGGCCGGCTCTTCCTTGCCGACATTGCCCTTGGCAGCCTTGCGCTCGGCTTCCTTCTGCTTGGCCTGGCGAACAACCTTTTCCTCGACTTTCTTGAGGGCCTCGGCTTCGGCACGCAGCCGGTCTTCTTCCTTGCGGCGCTCTTCTTCCTCGGCCTCACGCTTCTTGCGATCTTCTTCTTCCGCACGGGCCTGTTCCTCGGCCTCGCGCTGGCGCCGTTCAGCTTCTTCGCGCTCCTTGCGCTCGGCTTCCTCGCGCTGGCGCTTCGATTCTTCCAGCGCCTGCACTGCGGCTTCGCGCTCGGGATCGGATTGCTCCTGCTCGGCGATCTCGCGCCGCTTGACGTAGGTGCGGCGTTTGCGCACCTCGACGTTGACCGTGCGTGAGGGTGCTGCACCACGTGAACGGGTGCGCCCGGCGCCGCCGGTGGGCACTTTCAACTCGCTCATGCTCTTGCGCGTGAGCGTGACTTTTCGCGGTTGCGTCGTGTCTTCGGACTCGGCCTTGCCATGGCTCGAGCGCAGGTAGGTGAGGAGTTTTATCTTGTCTTCATTGGTCACCTCGGCATCGGGTTCACTGACCTCGATACCGGCCTCGTTGAGCTGGGTAATCAGACGCTTGACGTCAACGCCCAATACGTCAGCTAGCTGTGCAACTGTGACCTGAGACATGTGTATTCCTTGAACCTCGTCTTATTCTTCGGCAAACCAGTGCGCGCGAGCCTTCATGATCAAGTCGGCAGCTTGCTCGGGCTCGAGATCCTCGATTTCCTCGAGCTCGTCGACCGCGCATTCGGCCAGGTCATCGCGCGAACGAATGCCCTTTTCGGCCAACCGGTAGGCCATGGTATCGGTCATGCCCTCCAGATCAAGCAGATCCTGCTTCGGCTTGTGCTCTTCGAGCTGTTCCTCCGAAGCGATCATCTGGGTGAGCAGGGCATCGCGTGCGCGTTGGCGCAGTTCAGCCACGACATTCTCGTCGAACTCCTCGATCTCGAGCAGTTCGCTTTCCGGCACGTAGGCAACTTCGTCGATGTTGGTAAACCCCTCCTGCACCAGGATGGAGGCAACCTCTTCGTCAACGTCGAGCTTTTCCTTGAACATCTCGAGGATGCTGCTGGCTTCCGTTTCGCTCTTCTGCTCGGCTTCCTCGATCGTCATGACGTTGAGGGTCCAGCCGGCCAGCTCGGAAGCGAGGCGCACGTTCTGGCCGCCGCGGCCGATCGCCTGCGAGAGGTTCTCTTCCTCGACGGCGATGTCCATGCTGTTGGAATCTTCGTCGACCACGATCGAGTGGACTTCGGCCGGCGCCATGGCATTGATGACGAACTGGGCCGGATTCTCGTCCCACAGGATGATGTCGATGCGCTCTCCGGCCAGCTCGTTTGATACAGCCTGCACGCGCGAGCCGCGCATGCCCACACAGGCACCGATCGGGTCGGTGCGGCTGTCGAGGGCGTGGACGGCGATCTTGGCGCGCCGGCCCGGATCGCGGGCTGCGCCCTTGAGTTCGATCAGGCCCTGGCCGATCTCGGGCACCTCGAGCTTGAACAGTTCGATCAGAAACTCGTTCATGGTCCGGCTGACGAACAGTTGCGGGCCGCGCACTTCCGGACGCACCTCGTAGAGGAATCCACGCACGCGATCGTTGATGCGCGCAGTTTCGCCGGGAATGGTGTGACGCGAGGGAATGAAGGCCTCGGCGTTCTCACCCAGGTCGAGCATGATGCCGCCCTTTTCCATGCGCTTGATCTGACCGCTGATGAGTTCGCCGACGCGTTCCTCGAAGGCTTCGACGACCTGGGCTCGTTCGGCCTGGCGCACGCGCTGGACGATCACCTGCTTGGCGGCCTGGGCGGCGATGCGGCCGAACTCGGGCGGCTCCATCGGTTCCTCGATGTAGTCGCCAACTTCCAGCTCGGGATCGTGCTTCCTTGCCTCGCTCAGGCGGATCTGGTGATCCTCGGATTCGAGTTCGGCTTCTTCTTCGTCATCCGAGATGACTTCCCAGCGACGGAAGGCGTCATAATCGCCCGTTTCCCGGCTGATCGAGACGCGCACTTCGATGTCTTCGGGGTGGCGACGCCGCGCGGCTGACGCCAGCGCCGCCTCGATCGCTTCAAAGATCGTCTCGCGCGGCAGGCCCTTCTCGTTCGAGACGACCTCGACCACCTGCAGGATTTCCTTGCCCTTGTTCATGATTGCCTGATTCCGCAATAGCTCATTAATTTGATCATTGATTCCGTCCGGCCGCCAGAAGCGCGTCCATGTCCGGCGCGAGCGAAGCCCGTTGCATGTCAGCCACGATCAATTCGTGACGCTCACCATCGACCTCGAGGATGACGCGCTCGTCGTCGGCCGACACGATGCGACCCTTGAACTTGCGCCGACTCTCAACTGGTACGGCCATGATCACACGGGCTTCTTCGCCGACAAAGCGGGCAAAATGCGCGCCGGTGAACAGGGGCCGCTCGATGCCCGGCGATGATACCTCCAGCGTGTACTGGCTGCTGATCGGGTCTTCCACGTCCAGCAGGGCCGAAACCTCGTGGCTGACACGCTCGCAGTCATCCACACTGATACCGACCTCCGGCCGGTCGATGTAGAGCCGAATCAGCCGATTCTTTGGATTGGGCTGATACTCGATGCCGACGTACTCGTAGCCAAGATCCTCGACCAGCGGCGCCAGCAGCGATTCCAGTTTGTCGGGTACAGCCACGGTATTCTCTCCGGCCTTGAACGAAAAAAGCCCCTTTGACCAGGGGCTTTTTTCTTTTCCAAAAACCTGGTAGCGGGGGCAGGATTCGAACCTGCGACCTTCGGGTTATGAGCCCGACGAGCTGCCAGACTGCTCCACCCCGCAATCGAGCCGGTAATTATAGGATCGGACCAGTTGGATTGCAAGCCGCAATCCAAAATCGACCGATGCCTGGACGAACAGATGGGGTGTACTGATGGTACGTTCAAGGCTCAACCACCGGTATCGCGAACGCGGTCTTGCCGGCCGATTCTCAGCAAGCCGACGAGCCCACCAATCACGTACAGGCTCCAGGTGACTGCTGTCACCTCGCCGATCATGCGCAGACGCCGCCACAAGCCCCGCCACCAACCGAACTTGTTCTCCTTGGTGCGGTGCACCACACCCTCGATCAGATCAAAGCCCATGCCACCGCCGCAGAGCTTGGCGGTGTGATTGAGCGCGATCTCGATGCGGAATCCACGCTTGTGCCGCTCCGGCACCCGCTGCCATAGCCCGCGCGTCAGGGCCCGCTCGCCACCGATGATGGGAAAGACCCGTAACAGGCGGTTGAGCCACAGTGTCTTGCGCGCCCGCACGCCGACGAACATCTCGTAACGCCCCTCGATGACCGGCCGCATGATGCGACTGAGCACCTCCTGGGTCAGACCGGTCACATCGGCGTCGAGAAACAGCAGCACATCCTCGCGGGCCGCCGCCACACCGGCATCGAGCGCCAGGGCCTTGCCGCGGTTTTCCGGCAGCGTGATGACCCGGGCACCGGCCTTGCGGGCTTGTTCAGCGGTGTCGTCGCTGGAGCCATCGTCGACCACGATGATTTCACTGACCTGTGGATGACCGACCACATCGGCGACACAAAGCCCCACAGTGGGCGCCTCATTGAATGCGGCGATGATTACCGAAACCATTGTTTTCTCACAATCGTGCCTACGAGGATGAACAGGCCAACGGTCAACAGCACAAACAGCAGGAATACGACCTCGATATGGCTGACCAGCGCCTCGAGCTGCTGGGCCGTTTCCACCACCGACCAGGCCAGTCCCGCCAGGCAGAGCACGAGCGTGGCCACGCCCAGGACATTGACGCCCATATAGACTGAAAACGGCATTTGCGCGGCACCGGCCAGCACCTGCGCAGCAATGCGGGTGCCATAGACGAACTTGGATAAGAACAGCAACCTGGGACCGTTGCGGCGAAACAGGGTATCGAGCCGTGCCACCTTGGCATCCGATTGCCGGGCGCGAATCCGGGCCAGCGCCTGAGCCGGATACCAGCGACCCAGCAGGTACCACAGACCATCGGAGATCAAAGTGGCCACGATCGCCACGGCGATCACCCCAGCCGGATCCAGGCGCCCGGTGGTGGCCAGGTAGAGTGCCGGCAGCAGGACCGCCTCCCCGGCCAGGAGCAAGCCGACGAACAGCACCAGGTAGGGATAATCGGCAAAAAGCTCGAGAACCGGCTGAAACAGTCCGGCGGCGTGCTGCATGCGTGATTCTCCCTGAATGCCCGCCAACGATTGTACCCCGCCAGCGCACACGAGGACGGCCGCCCCGCGCCGGCTCCGGTGCGGTATCCTGAGCGCCCGGCGATGCCCCGGCATCGCCAACCAAAGGTTTCAAGTTTCTGACCCCAAACCCTGGAAGAACATGCAAGCACGACTGATTACGCTTTTCCTGCTGGGCCTGACGATCGCCAGCCAGGCCCAGACCCCGCCCCTGAAACAGATTATGGCCGACCCGGACTGGATCGGACCGCCGGTCGAGCAGGCCTGGTGGCAGCTCGACGGCAGTGCCGTCAATTACCGCGTGGAGCGACCGGACAGCGATCTGGACGATATCCACCAGATCGACCTCGAACGCGGTGAAGACCGCCGCCTCGACTACGCCGAACAGGCCGTGATTGACGGGCCGGATCCGATTGTCCATCACGCAAGCGGTCGGGTGGTGTTCGTGCGCGACGGCAACCTGTTTGCTCGCCTGCCCGACCGCGACCGCCTGCTGCAGCTTACCCGCAGCACGGAATCCGACGCCCAGCCCGCCTTCAGTCCCGATGGCAAGCGGGTCATCTTTCGCCGCGACAGCCAGTGGTGGGTGCATGATTTCGAACGGGGCCTGAACTGGCCGGCGACCGACCTGCGCTTCGAGGACAAGCCGGATGCCGAGCCGGAGGACGAGCTGGGAGAGATGCAGCTTCGTCTGTTCCAGAGCCTGCGCGATCAGCAAGCGGACAAGCGCGAAGCCCGAACCGAAGCCGAAAAGGCCGCCAGCCAGGATCCGACCCGGTCGGTCGCACCCTGGTACCTGGGCGACGACATGGAAATGCAGCAGTCCAGCCTCTCGCCCGACGGCCGCTGGCTGCTGCTGGCGGTGAGCCCCAAAGACCACGACGACGGAGATGACGGCCAGATGCCGCACTACGTCACTAACGACGGCTATATCGACGTCGAGGACGTACGCACGCGCGTTGGCCGTAACGCGCCGCCGCCACAAACGCTGTGGCTGCTCGACCTCGAGAAACGCAGCAAACACGAGTTGGCCTTCGACGACCTGCCGGGCATCGGCGAGGATCCGCTGGCCGAGCTCAAGCAGGCACAGGATATCGACCCGCTCGCCGATGACGAAAACCGGCCGGTAAGCATCAACGATTTTGAATGGCACGCCGGGGGCGAGTTGGCCGCAGTGCAGATCCGCGCCATTGACAACAAGGACCGGTGGCTGGCGATCGTCGATACCGCCGATGATGAGCCCGCCCTGCACCATCGCCACCGTCTCAGCGACGTGGCCTGGATCAACTGGTACTTCAACGATTTCGGCTGGCTGCCTGATTCCGAGACGCTCTGGCTGCTGTCGGAGGAATCCGGCTACAGCCACTTCTACACCGTCGATGCCCGCGCTGGAGCGGCGCGACAGCGCACCGAAGGCGACTTCGAAGTGCTCGAACCGGTCGTGCGCGCCGATGGCCGCACCGTGCTGCTGCTTGCCAATCGCTCCCATCCGGCCGAGTACGACCTCTATCAACTGGATCTCGAGCTCGACGAACTCGAGCGCGTGACCGAACAGCGCGGGATCGAGTCCTTCACCCTTCGGCCCGGCGATGACGAGCGCGCCCTGGTGCGCTATTCCTCACCCTACCTGCCGCCCCAGGCCGGCCTGGTCGATCTGGAGACCGGCGAACTCGAAGCCCTGACCGACACGCGCACGGATGCATTCAAGACAATCGAATGGCAGCAGCCCGAGATCGTCGGCGTGCCGTCAAGCCATGTCGACCGCCCCGTCTGGTCCAAGTTCTACCCGGCCCGTAGCGAACCGCCCCACGGCGGCGACAGGCATCCGGTGGTGCTGTTCGTCCACGGCGCCGGCTACCTGCAGAACACCTGGCTGCGCTACCCCAACTACTTCCGCGAGCAGATGTTCCACAACCTGCTGACCGAACGTGGCTACCACGTACTCGACATGGACTACCGCGCCAGCGCCGGCTACGGCCGGGACTGGCGCACCGCCATCTACCGGCAGATGGGCACACCCGAACTCGAAGACCTGATCGACGGCGTCGACTGGCTGGTGGAAAACCACAACGCCGACCCCGGCCGAGTCGGTGTCTACGGCGGCTCTTACGGCGGATTCATGGCCTTTATGGCGATGTTCAGGGCACCTGAAGTGTTCCAGGCCGGGGCTGCACTAAGGCCGGTCACCGATTGGGCCCACTACAACCACTTCTATACTTCGAACATCCTCAACACACCCGAGGTCGACCCCGAAGCTTACCGGCGCAGCTCGCCCATCGAGTTTGCCGAGGGCCTGGACGGCCACCTGCTGATCGCACACGGCATGCTCGACGACAACGTCTTCTACCAGGACTCTGTGCGCCTGGCACAACGCCTGATCGAGCTCGAAAAAGACCACTGGGAAATGGCGTCGTATCCAATGGAGCGGCACGGATTCACCCGCCCGGATAGCTGGCGCGACGAATACTGGCGTATCCTGAACCTGTTCGAGAACACCATTGGAGGGAACTGACAGCATGAACGTGTTCATCACTGGCAACAGCAGCGGCCTGGGACTGGGGCTGACCGAAGCGCTGCTCGATCGCGACGCCATCGTCTGGGGCATGAGCCGGCGCGGATGCCCGCTGGCGGCGCACAACGACGACGGCCTGAGGGACCGAAAGCAGGACATCGGCAACCTCAATCATCTCGAGGAAGGCCTGGACGCACTGCTATCCGACTGCCTGCGCCTCGACCTGGTCGTGCTCAACGCCGGCATGCTCGGCCGCATCCAGGAAATCTCGCATACCGACGTGCACGATCTCGAGCACCTGATGCGTGTCAACGTCTGGGCCAACAAGCTGATCCTGGACTGGTTCATCGAGCGCCAGATTCCGATCGACCAGGTGGTGGCCATTTCATCCGGGGCGGCCGTCAACATGAACTACGGCTGGGGCGGCTACTCCCTCTCGAAAGCCGCGCTCAACAACCTGATCAAGCTCTACGCGCCGGAAATGCCGGACACGCACATGATCAGCCTGGCACCCGGCCTGATCGAGACCGGCATGCAGGACTACATCCGCGACGAGGTCGACAGCGAGGAATTCCCGTCGGTACAGAAACTCAAGGATGCTCGCGGCACCGAGCACATGCCCAAGCCGCGAGAGGCAGCCGACCAGATCCTCGACCTGCTCGACGACCTGAAGGAAAATCGCGAATCGGGCGACTTCGTCGACATCCGCAACCTTTAGCGCCCGCTCCGCACTGTCCGGGATAACAAGTAATCAGGGGTCATCCCGGCCTTGAGCCGGGATCCCGCACGCCTGAATCCGGCACGGCCCCGGGGATTGCCGGCCTGAAACCTGCGAGATCCCGGCTCAGCGCGCCGCGCTGGCCGGGATGACAAGTGTTTCGCCAACCAGCCAACCAATTTTGGCTGTCACGTTCCGGCCCGAATTCCCGTAGTATCGGATACGAACCAACTGGTGAAACGAGGGATTCCCCATGATGGACTTCAAGATCGGTGAAGTACTGGGCCTGATGGCCAAAACCATGCCATTCCTGATTTTCCGCTTCCTGATCTACTTCGGTATCACGCTGGCCTATGTGCTGGTAACCGGCGTCGGGGCTGGAATCGGATATTTTGTCGGCCACATTGGCGACGACCCTGGCGCATTCAGCGTCTGGGGCGGCCTGGTCGGATTCGGCATCACTTCGGCCATTCTGTATTTCCTGCGCGAGTACCTGCTTTACATGGTCAAGGCCGGCCACATTGCCGTACTGGTCGAGCTACTGGAAGGACGGGAGCTTCCCGAAGGCAGGGGTCAGATCGACTATGCCCAGGGCATCGTGCGCGAACGCTTCGTGGAATCGTCCGTGTTATTCGGCATCGATCAGCTCATCAAGGCTGTGCTCAAGGCATTCAACCGGGCATTTTTCACCATCACCGCCTTCATCCCGATTCCCGGACTGCAAGGCGTGGTGAAATTCATCAACACCGTCGTCAACCTGTCGCTCACCTACCTCGACGAGGTCATCCTGGCGCACAACATGCGCACCAAGTCAGACAACCCCTGGCGATCAGGCCAGACCGCGCTGATCCTCTACGCACAGAACTACAAGACCTTCCTGAAGAACGCCTTCTGGCTGGCCTTCTTCATCTGGGCCATGACCTTCCTCGTCTTCCTGGTGGTGTTGCTGCCGGTCGCCGGACTGGTTTCCCTGTTCCCGGGCACTGCCGGCATCCTGACCCTGGTCATCGCGCTGGTGTTCGCCTGGGGCATCAAGCAGGCCGTGATCGAGCCCATCGGCATGACCGCCCTGATGCAGGTTTATTTCAAGGTCACCGAAGGCCAGGAGCCAAACCCCGAGTGGGACGACAAGCTCAGCAGCGTCTCCAAGAAGTTCGGCGAGATGAAGACCAAGGCGATGGACTGGGACCGCGAGAAGGGTACCAAGCCCCAGGCCTCCGACGAACCGACCCCGGGCGGCGCAGCGCAACCCGAACAGAGCTAGTATCGAATAAAACGAACAGAAGAAGAACGATGTAAACCTGCCGGGCATCGCCCTGCCACAACAAGAAACCGAACTGCCCCGCAGCCGCTGGTTGCGGGGTTTTTTATTTGATGCGCGGGAGTTTTCGACGAGCCGATCTGCGACGTCGTGCTACAACCGGTCGCCCATCTCGTAACCCAGGGTGTCGTTGACCGTCTTTGGATTGTCCAGTGCATGTGTTTTGATTTCAGCCGTGGCAGAGGTGGATACACGGGGCGTCTCGGTGATGGCGAGGACCCCATCACGCCGGAGTTTCAGGCGTGTCTGGAATTGCATGAAGGAGACGACTTCGTGCTCTGGCTTCTTGACCCAGATCAACGGGCTACTTCCACGGCTGGGTGATAGTGCACCCAGGAGCAATAGCTTGAAAGTGGATATTCCGGTGCCTGACCGGTAACGCAGAAGCAACTGATCTACGAGGAGCGGCGATGCGGCTCGTTAATGCAGATGTAGTCATCATCGGAGGCGGTGGCGCGGGTCTGCGGGCCGCGATTGCAGCCGCCGAGGCCGATCCTTCTCTGCATGTCGCCCTGGTGTCCAAGGTCTACCCGATGCGCAGCCACACCGTCGCCGCCGAAGGTGGCGCGGCGGCCGTTGCGGGCGAAGACGACAGTCTGGAGAACCACTTCCGGGACACCGTCAGCGGCGGAGACTGGCTCTGCGACCAGGACGCCGTGGACCTGTTCGTCACCGAAGCGCCCGGTGCCCTGCGAGAACTGGAACACTGGGGCTGTCCCTGGAGCCGGCAGCCCGACGGCCGGGTCGCGGTGCGCCCCTTCGGGGGCATGAAGATCGAGCGCACCTGGTATGCGGCCGACAAGTCCGGCTTCCACATCCTGCACACGCTCTTCCAGACCTCCCTCAAATACGACGCAATCCACCGCTATGACGAGTACTACGTGGTGGATCTGCTGGTGGCCGATGGCCGGTGCACGGGCTGCGTAGCGATCGAGTTGAAAACCGGCGAGACGGTCGTCTTCTTGGCGCCGTCGGTGGTTATGGCCACGGGGGGCGCCGGGCGCGCCTTCCCGTTCACCACGAATGCCGGCATCAATACCGGGGACGGCATGGCCATGGCCTATCGCGCCGGGGTGCCGCTCAAGGACATGGAGTTTGTCCAGTACCACCCTACGGGTCTGCCTGGCACGGGCATCCTCATCACAGAGGGCGCGCGTGGCGAAGGTGGGGTCCTGGTGAACCGCGACGGCTATCGCTACCTGCAGGACTACAACCTCGGTCCGCCCGACCCTTGGCCGCGCAAGAAAGCCATGGAACTGGGGCCGCGTGACCGCCTCAGCCAGGCGTTCTGGCACGAACAGCAGAAGGGCCGCACGGTCGATCACGCTGCCGGCCAGGTCGTGATGCTGGATGTGCGCCATCTGGGCGAGAAGAAGATTAACGAGCGCCTGCCCTTCGTGCGTGAACTCGCGCGCATCTATGCCGCCGTCGACCCGGTGCACGAGCCCATCCCCGTACGTCCGGTCGTCCACTACACCATGGGCGGCATCGACACCGATATCGATGCGGCCAGCCCGGTCGACGGACTTTACGCGGCCGGAGAATGCGCCTGCGTGAGCATCAACGGCGCGAACCGGCTGGGCTCGAACTCGCTCACGGAACTTCTGGTCTTCGGCCGCATCGCAGGCCAGAACGCAGCGGCCACTGCCAAGGTCGAGCGGGCCGACGAGGCCTTGGCACAATCGCTGGCCGGCACCGCCATGTCCCGTATCCAGCGCCTGCGCGACACATTGCCAGGTGAGGAAACCATAGCGGGCCTGCGCGATGAATTGAACGGTTACATGGAAGAATGCGCCGGCATCTACCGCGACCAGGAGCGGCTCGACCGGGCCTGCGATGGGATCGGCGAGCTTCGACGGCGCTACGGAAAGCTTGGTATTACTGACAAGAGCAGCGTGTTCAACACGGAACTCGCTTACGCCCTGGAACTGGGCGCCATGCTCGAGATCGGCGAGGCCATGGTGCATGCCGCACGCACGCGCCGCGAGTCTCGCGGTGCCCACCAGCGCCTGGACTTTCCCGAGCGCAACGACGGTGAGTTCCTGGTCCACAGCATGGCCGGCTTCCGCGGCGACGGGCCACCGGAAATCACCCGCAAACCGGTCACTATCACACGCTGGGAGCCCGCCGAACGCGTGTACGGAGGAACGAGCGATGACTGAACGCCGCATTCGGCTGGAAGTGCAGCGCTACCGCCCGGAAACGGATTCGGAGCCCACCTGGGAAAGCTATGACGTCCCGGCCCGGGAAGACTGGGTGGTGCTGGACGCACTCAACTACATCAAGGACCACCTCGACGGAACACTGAGCTACCGCTGGTCCTGCCGCATGGCAGTCTGCGGCAGCTGCGGCATGATGGTCAACGGCAAGCCGGTACTCGCCTGCAAGGCCTTTCTGCGCGATTACCCGGAAACGGTGCGTGTGGCACCCATGGCCAATCTGGCCGTCCACCGCGATCTGATCGGCGACATGGAGACTTTCGCCACCCGGCTGCCGACGGTCAAGCCCTTCCTCATTCCCGAAGTGGAACCCCCCCAGGAGGACGTGTTCCGGCAGCAGTCTTCTGAACTGGCCGTATACCGTCAGTTCACCATGTGCATCAACTGCCTGCTGTGCTACGCGGCCTGCCCCCAGGTGGGGCTGAACGAAAACTACCTGGGCCCATCGATTCTCGCCCTGGCCCACCGCTACAACCGGGACTCACGCGACGGCGGGCGAGCCGAGCGCGAGGAAGTCACCGCCAGCGAAGACGGTATCTGGGAATGCACCTTCGTGGGCGAATGCTCGGAGGTCTGCCCCAAGGGCGTTGACCCGGCCGGCGCGATCCAGCAGATGAAGCTGGCCAGCTCCCTGGACTGGATCTCGCGGCCCTTGAAGCGCGGAGACAAATCATGAAGGGACCCACCCCCTGGCGTCCGGAAATGCCGACCTTCTGGTGGCTGGACCGGCCCGGCTACCTGCGCTACATGATCCGGGAACTGACCTGCGTCTGGGTGGGCGCCTGGGTTGGCATGGCCATTGTCGGCCTGATCAGACTCCGACAGGGGCCGAATGCCTGGGAAGGCTTTCTCGACACGCTGGGGTCGGCGCCGGGCATCATCTTCCAGTTCGTGGCACTGCTGTTCGTGCTGTATCACACGGTCAGCTGGTTCCGGCTGGCGCCCAGCACGATGCCCGTCTGGATCGGCGAAACCCGGATGCCGTCGGGATGGATCGAGCTGGCCCATTACGCGGCCTGGATCGTGGCGTCCCTTTTCATACTCTATTGGGTGGGGGTGTAACGTGGCGCGATCGAACAAGCCAATCATCTGGTTGCCATTCGCCGCCGGCGGCACGGTTGCGGCGTTCCTGTTGCCCGCTGTGATGCTCGCCGTCCTGCTCGTCTCGCTCGGCGCTTTGCCCGCCGATGCGCTGTCCCATGCTCGTATGCAAGCTCTCGTCGTCCATCCCGTCGGCAAACTCGCGATCCTGGTCGTGCTGGCGCTGCCCCTGTGGCATGCCGCCCACCGGCTGCGGATGACGCTACAGGACCTGGGCGTGCGCCGCTCCGGCGCGCGCCGGCTGGTTGCCCGGCTGTGTTACGGCCTGGCCGCGCTGGCCACCATAGCGCTCCTTTATGCGCTGCTGCCGACACCATGAATTGCAAAGTTTCGACCCCTGAGTCGGTCACCGTGGAGACGGAATTATGAAAAACTGCAAACTAGAGTACCGCCATGACGCTGCGGGCGGCGGGTCCACCGCCATTACCGCTCCGGCCTTCCCAACTCCGGTGCGGGACGACAAGTCCCTGCCGGACTATCTCGTCCGCTACTACCGCTGGGCCTACTTATGGCCCATCGCGGTGTGGTTCTTCGACCACCAGCCCATCATCAACGCCATTCTCTTCGGCAATTACCGCCGCATCATGAACGAGACCCGGCGACTGATGGACGCCCCCAATGCCGGCAAGACCCTCCAGATCGCGGCTGTCTACGGCAAGCTCACGCCGACCCTGGCCGCGGAGGTCGATGAACTGCACCTGGCCGAAGTCGCCCCGGTCCAGATCCGGGCCGCCGAGCGCAAACTCGAAGCATCCGGGCTGAAGGCCAAGATTGAACGCATGAACGCCGAGCAACTTGAGTACGGCGCCCAGAGCTTCGATACCGCGTTGATGTTCCTGCTCATCCACGAACTGCCACCCCGGGCGCGGCGCAACAGCCTGCGCGAGGCCCTGCGCGTGATTCGTCCCGGCGGCCGTTTCGTCATCGCCGAATACGGCGAAGTCCGACGCCGCCACTTCTTCCACCGCTTCGCACCCATGCGCTGGATTCTCACCACCGCCGAGCCCTTCCTCGGGGATTTCTGGAACGAAGACCTCGTGGAAACATTGAAGGCATGTGCCGCCGAGGAAGGTCGCGAAGTCGAACTCGACGAACACGTGGATATCTTTGGCGGGTTCTACCGGGTCATGCGATTCCGGGTCCTCTGACTATCCGCCGTCGCGGTCCTGGACCCCGGGCCGCGACGACTCCATGCCTCTCGCGGCGCATCAGCACTCGAGAGCGCTCAATGTCGTTCGCCAAGGCAGCAACGCATTGCGCACCCGCGCGGGAAAACCGCTGACCGATCGCAGGTGATTCATTTCCCCAAGTTCAGGATCGTCGGTGCTCTCAGGTTCATCGAGCAGTTGACTGAAGCGCTCGTAAGCGGCCGTAGTCTCGGCCAGGGAACGCCCCACCAGCCAGTCCATCAGCATCGAAGCGCTCGCCGTGGTGATGGCGCAGGCTTCACCGGAGAAGGCGGCTTTCTCGATTCGGCCCTCGACCACCCGGAGCTCGATCAGGATATCGTCGCCGCACAGGGCGTCCTGGCCACGAGCGCTGTGGGTCGCGCCGTCCAGACGGCCGTTGTGGTGCGGGGAGCGATTGTGGTCGAGAATGACCTGCTGGTAGAGCTGATCGAGCGCCATGGCTCGGAATTTTAACGCGTTCAGGCCAGCATCTCGCGCGCCTTGCCCAGGGCCTTGACGAAGATATCGATTTCGTTACGCAGGTTGTAGGGGGCAAAGGACACCCGTGCGGTAGCAGGCACACCGAAGAATTGCATCACCGGCATGGCGCAGTGGTGGCCGGTACGAATGGCCACGCCATAGTGATCGACGATCGTGCCGATATCGTTGGGGTGAGCGCCTTCGAGCGTGAATGAAACCACGGGGCCCTTGTGTTTGGCCGTACCGATCACGGTCAAACCATCGACGGCCTGCATTTTCTCGGTAGCGTAATCGAGCAGGCGTTCTTCCTGCCACACGATACCTTCAAGGCCGGTCTCTTCCAGAAACTCCACCGCCTTGCCAAAACCGATGGCGCCGGAGATATTGGGCGTGCCGGCCTCGAACTTGTGCGGCAGGTCGTTGTAGGTGGTGCCGTCGAAGCTGACGCGATTGATCATCTCGCCGCCACCCTGCCATGGCGGCATTTCCTCCAGGGTCGATTCGCCCGCCCACAGGGCGCCGATGCCGGTCGGGCCGTACATCTTGTGAGCGGAAATGCAGTAGAAGTCGCAACCCAGGGCCTGGACGTCGACGGCCATGTGCGGCGTGGCCTGGGCGCCGTCGACCAGCACCGGCACGTTGTGCTGCCTGGCGATCCGGCAGACTTCCTCGACCGGATTAATCGTGCCCAGGGCATTGGAGACATGCACCATACCGATGAGCCTGGTGCGCTCGTTGATCATTGCCGCCAACTCATCGACCAGCAACTCGCCCTGGTGGTTGATCGGCGCGACCTTGAGCACCGCTCCGGTCTGTTCGCACAGAATCTGCCACGGCACGATGTTGGAGTGGTGTTCCATGTGCGTGATCAGGATCTCGTCGCCTTCTTTCAGGCGCGGGCGCAGGTAGGCCTGGGCAACCAGGTTGATGGCTTCGGTCGTCCCGCGGGTAAAGACGATTTCCCGAATGGAGTCGGCGTTGAGCAGCCGGCGCACGGATTCGCGCGCGCCCTCGAATGCCTCGGAGGCCTCTACGGAAAGCTGGTGGACGCCGCGGTGCACGTTGGCGTTGTAGTAACGATAGAACTCGTCCATCGCCTCGATCACCTTCAGCGGTCGCTGGGCAGTGGCGGCGTTATCGAGATAGACCAGTGGCTTGCCATCGTGCACCTTCCGCGCGAGCACGGGGAACTGGTCGCGCAGGGCGAACACGTCGAGCTGGTCTTTGACTTTCGATTCAACCGTTTCCATGAACTTTCCAGGTGTTTAGATTGGAACCACGGAAATCACGGAATTCACGGATAAGGACTCGTTCAATCTCTTGATGGAGCACAATTGATTGATTCCTCCAGAAAAGCGGGCGATCCAATTCAACTGCATCCAGTCGACTTTTCAATTTCCGTGATTTCCGTGACTTCCGTGGTTCCCAAAAAATTTAAAGCTCCGACTCCAACTCAGCCAGCAGCCAGTCGCGAACTGGCCCAGCGGCCAGGTTTTCCAGCGGGGCGGCGGCGAAGCCGTACTTGAGGAGGCGATTGGCTTCCTCGGTCGGCAGGCCGCGCGAGCGCAGGTAAAACAGGGCGTCGTCGTCGAGCTGGCCGATAGTCGCACCGTGGGATGCGGTAACGTCTTCGGAATAGATTTCCAGCTCGGGTTTGGCGTTGATGCGCGCCTGTTCCCCGAGCAGCAGGTTGGCCGTGTTGAGGTCCGAGTGACTGTCGTCGGCATCGGCGTGGATGTGGATGCGACCGTTGAACACGCCCACGCCCGTACCACCGGCCAGGATGCGGAAAGATTCGCGACTGTTGGTGTGGCCCGTGCAGTGATCGATCGAGGTGTGATAGTCAACGTGCTGCTTCGAGCTCAATGCCACGGTGCCGTCGATCTCGCCGACCGAGCCGGCCCCGTTCAAAAAGACATTGAGGTCCTGTCGGCCCAGCCGTACGCCGGTATCGAGCACGAAGCTGTGGTACTCGGCATTTCGCATCACGTCCACGCGCGTGCGGGCCACGCGCACGATGTCGCCGCCGGCACGGCGCATGACGTGGTTCAGGGCCGCGCCCTGCCCCACCCGGATATCGGTGACGGCATTGACCATGCCCTCGCCGCCACCTGACTGGGCTTCCACCAGCGTGGCGCGAGCGTTTTCAGCCAGATTGATGAACAGGCGGGGGTGCACGGCGGCAGCAAAATCGTCGGAGCTTGTGTAGACGAGCACCAGTGGGCGATCCAATTCGCCCTCGATGGTGATACGCCAAGCCTGGCCAAAGCGGGCCAGATTGAGCCAGGCGAAGGCATCCTCGCGTCCACCGTACTCGATGCCTTCGAAATCCTCGCGGGTGGCCGGAACCAGCCTGATGGCGTCGGGCAATTCGGCGACGTCAGCGCTCAGGATGCCGTTGTCGAAATGCAGCAGGTACGCCTCGAACGGCAGTTCGGGGGCAATCGATGCCGATCCCGGCAGGGGCTGGAAATCGCGCTTTTCGAGCAGCTTGATCGGCGTGTATTTCCAGGCCTCGGTCTTGAGGTCGGGAAAGCCGTACTGCATCAACGCACGCTGCGCACCCTGGCGCAGATCGCTGAAGTCGTCGGCAGCCAGCGCCGATTCCGGGGCAAGTTTTTGGGCCAGTTCATTCATGCTACTAGGCCTCGGTCGCTTCCGCTTCCAGATGCGCGTAGCCTTCCGCCTCGAGCCGGTGCGCCAGTTCCTTGCCGCCGGACTCGACGATGCGACCGCCGGACAACACGTGAACGCGGTCGGGCGTGAGGTGCTCGAGCAGACGCTGGTAGTGGGTGATCACCACGAAGGAACGCTTGTTGTCCCGAAGCCGGTTGATACCTTCGGCCACCAGCTTGAGCGCATCGATATCGAGCCCGGAGTCGGTTTCGTCGAGCACCGCCAGCTTGGGCTGCAGAATGGCCATCTGCACGATCTCGTTGCGCTTCTTTTCGCCACCGGAAAAGCCTTCGTTGACGGCGCGCTTGAGCAGCGAATCGTCCATCTTCAGGTCACCCAATGCAGCGCGAACGGCCTTGAGGAAATTCATCGAGTCCATTTCTTCCTCGCCGCGCGCCTTGCGCTGGGCATTCAGCGCCGAGCGCAGGAAGTAGGCGTTGTTCACGCCCGGAATCTCGACCGGGTACTGGAAGGCCAGAAACAGGCCGGCGGCGGCCCGCTCCTCCGGCTCCATGTCAGCCATGTCCTTACCCTCGAACTCGATCGAGCCCTCGGTGACTTCATAGCCGTCATGGCCGGCCAGCACATAGCCAAGCGTCGACTTGCCCGAGCCGTTGGGGCCCATGATGGCATGCAGTTCACCGGGGCCGATCTCGAGGTCCAGGCCCTTGAGGATTTCCTTGCCGTCGATGGTGGCGTGTAGATTTGATATTTTGAGCATAAGAGTTTTTGAAACCGCAGATTTCGCAGATTTACGCAGATTTAAGTTTGATTGACGAATCTTTTGTACTGAAGTGACCGGGCCTTGAAATTCAACAGCAGTCCTTTCTCCAGACCGGTCGCTTTCAGATAATTGATCACCTGGGCTTCATGGACTGAATCCAGGTGACTGACTGCCTTCAATTCGACAATCATCGAGTCAAAGCAGAGGAAGTCCGCCTTGTAAGTTGTTCTCAAGGGCGTGCCCTTGTAAGTGACGGGAAGTACGCTTTCCCGAGTGAATTCGATTTCGCGTTGCCGCATTTCAATCTCGAGCGCGTCTTGGTAAACAGCCTCCAGAAAACCCGGACCCAAGGCCCGATGCACTTCCATGGCTGCACCGATCACCGCATACGACTCCGGATCATTTCCAGATTCATAATCTGCGCGAATCTGCGCAATCTGCGGTTTCGCGATCTCATTCATCAGCCGACCGCACCTTCCAGGCTGATCTCGAGTAACGCCTTGGCTTCCACCGCGAATTCCATCGGCAGCTCCTTGAAGACTTCCTTGCAGAAGCCGTCGACGATCAGGGCAACCGAGTCTTCTTCACTCAGACCGCGCGAGCGGCAGTAGAAAAGCTGATCTTCGCCAATGCGCGAGGTGGTCGCCTCGTGCTCGACCTTTGCGGTCGGGTTGAAAGATTCGATGTAGGGGAAAGTATGCGCCCCGCACTGTTTGCCGATCAGCAGGGAATCGCACTGCGTATAGTTGCGCGCGTTCTCGGCCCGTTTGGCCATGCGCACCAGGCCGCGGTAGCTGTTGTTGCTGTGGCCGGCCGAGATGCCCTTGGCGATGATCTTGCTGGTGGTGTTCTTGCCCAGATGGATCATCTTGGTGCCGGTATCGGCCTGCTGGTAGTTGCGCGTCAGTGCCACCGAGTAAAACTCGCCCGAGGACCGGTCACCCCGGAGAATGCAGGACGGGTACTTCCAGGTAATGGCCGAACCGGTCTCGACCTGCGTCCAGGTGATGCGCGCGTCGTCCTCGCGGCAGTCTCCACGTTTGGTCACGAAATTATAGATGCCGCCCTTGCCGTTCTCGTCGCCCGGGTACCAGTTCTGGACGGTCGAGTACTTGATATGGGCCTTTTCCTTGGCCACCAGTTCGACCACGGCGGCGTGCAGCTGATTTTCGTCGCGCATGGGCGCGGTGCAGCCTTCCAGGTAGCTGACATGGCTGCCCGGCTCGGCAATGATCAGCGTGCGCTCGAACTGCCCCGTATCGCGGGCATTGATCCGGAAGTAGGTCGACAACTCCATCGGGCAGCGCGTGTTCTTCGGGATGTAGACGAAGGACCCGTCGGTGAACACCGCCGAGTTGAGCGCGGCAAAGTAATTGTCGGTATGGGGTACGACCGATCCCAGGTACTCGCGCACCAGGTCGGGGTGCTCCTGCACGGCCTCGGAGAAGCTGCAGAAGATGACGCCGGCTTCCTTCAGTTCCTTCTGGAAAGTGGTGCCGAGTGAAACCGAATCGAACACCGCATCGACGGCCACGCCGGCCAGGCGCTCGCGCTCGTGCAGCGGCACGCCCAGCTTGTCGAAGGTCTCGAGCAGCTTGGGATCCACTTCGTCGAGACTCTTCGGCCGGTCCTTTTGTTTCGGCGCCGAATAATAGTGAATCTTCTGGAAATCGATCGGCGGCAGCTTCAGATGCGCCCAGTTCGGGCCGACCATCTTCTGCCACTGGTGAAAGGCCTTCAGGCGCCATTCCAGCAGCCATTCCGGCTCGTTCTTCTTGGCCGAAATCATGGCGATGATGTCTTCGTTCAGGCCGGCCGGCACGCGATCGGATTCGATATCGGTATAGAACCCGGCCTTGTAGCGCTGCTGGATGTAGTGCTGGACCTGTTCGGTAGTCTGACTCATGACAATTCTCTCTGCGACTCACGCAGCGTGGTTTCGGCACGAATGGCGATACGGCGCGAAGCGGGTTCGGCCAGGTCGGCCAGGCTCAGCCCGGCGAGCGCAGCCTCCACGGCCTGACCGATCATCTGCCAGTTACCCCGCAGGCTGCAGTCGGACTCGTGTGAGCAAAGCCCCGGCTCGAGCCCGCACTCGGTCAGGGCGATCGGTCCTTCCATGGCGCTGACGATGCCGGCCACCGAGATGTCCTCGGGTGGCTCGGCCAGCCTGTAGCCGCCGTTGACGCCGCGAATCGAGGTCACCAGGCCAGCGCGCGCCAGGGTCTTGAGCACCTTTGCCACCGTCGGCGGCTCCAGATGCGTCAATTCCGCCAGGCGACTGGCGGGAACGCACTCTTCGGGACCCCGCGCAAGCGCGGCCAGAAGTACCGTGGCGTAGTCGGTCAGTTTGCTGATTCGAAGCATGGCCTGCGCTCGCGAAAACTGTACCGTTCATTATGCGGGCCGGCCGGCGCCGAAACAAGACCAGATTGGTATTGTTTAGCCGTCGCCCTTGTCGTTACCGGGCATGAAACGCTCGAATTCGCTGGTAAACTGACGCCGTTTCCCACCGGCAACGGGGCCCGATGAACGGTAACGATTTCAGCTTTTCCGTATCCGCCTCTTCCGGGGGTGCAGCCAGCGAGGATTCGACTCGCTACCTGGCTCCACCCTACAACGCGCGCTTGATCGATCAGCAAACGGTTTCCCTGCTGATCAGCGGCACCGCACAGGCCAGGGAACTGCCGCTGTCGCTGGTGCAGGTCCTGAGCCAGTGCGGCCGCTTCCGGACCCTCGATGAGCACGCCCGGGAAGTGGCGCGTTCACTGCAGCTGCCGCCACCGCGCGCCGCTGAAATCCGCCGCTCCCTCGACCAACTGGTCGAACTGGATCTGCTGCATTCGGAATCCGACGTGCTTGCCCGCCTGGCCAATCGCCGCTCGAAACAATCACAACGCCCAATCGAGATCCTGTTCGTCCGCAGTTGCGGCCGGCCCGCCACCCTGGGCCGCCTGCTCGAGTCGCTGGCAGCACGGAGTTTGCCCGACGGCCTGTCGCATTGCCTGGTGCTCGACGACAGCCGGGATGCCGATGAACGCACCGCAACGCGCTCGGTCATTTCCGACTTCGAGGACCGCCTGGACGGTAAATTGCGGCTGGTCGATGTCGATCAGCGCCGCCGCCTGATCGAAGCGATTGCAGCCCAATCCGGCGTCGAGGCAGAAAGCCTGCACTGGGTGATTGAGGGCGACCCCGATGATCCGGCCCCGAGCTACGGCGCCAGCCTCAATCTGGCCTTGCTGTTGGGGGCCGGTTCGCGCATCGCCATCATGGATGATGATGCGAGTTTCGACGCCTTCGAACTGCCGAACGTCGCAAACACGCCGGCGTTTCGTTGTAGCCAGTCGGCACGCATTCACTTTCCCGAGCCCGACTGGACACTGCCCGGTGATCACTATCAGGCGCTCGGGCGCCACCCGCTGAGCTGTCACGACGAGCTGCTCGGCGCTACCGGTGGGGACCTCGCCGCGCTCGGTCAATCCGACCAGCGCGGACTGCTTGAGGATCTGGACCCGCAGCTCCTGCACGAACTCTCGGGCGAAACCCGGGTTCGCATGACCAGCAGCGGCACCCTGGGTGACCCCGGCACCGGCAGCATCCTCTGGCTTCTGGCCGAGGATCCGGTGTATCTGCAGCCACTGTGCGAAAGCGAGTCCCGCTACCGGGAACTGATCGGCCAGCGCCGGCTCGCCCGCTGTGCCGACCGGCCCCTGGCCACGACGGCCTACGCGCTGATGACCACCACGCTGACCGGCATCGACAACCGCGCCCTGCTGTTGCCGACCCAGGCGCGAGGTGCCAACGAGGATCTGCTGTTCGGAGCCCTGATCGACTTTTTGCATCCCGGTTCGCTGCAAGTCGGCCTGCCGCACATGCTGTTCCACCTGCGCCCCGAACCGCGTCGCTGGGAGACAGCGGACATCGAGCGGCCGCGCAATGTCGAACGCGGCGGCTTCCTGGCGCGGCAGATCGAGCAACTCGCCCAGACCAGCCGCTCGCGTGATCCGGAGCGGCGTGCCGATCTGCTCACCGCCGCGTTGCGTGATCTCGCCCGCTGCGACGATCTCGACTGGCGGCTCAAGCGCGAGTTGCTGGAAACCCGGGCCGACCTGATCGAGCGGATCGGAAAAACGCGGCAATCGCTCAAGCCGCCGCCCTGGCTTGACCGCGATTTCGCTCGATCGCTCAAGGCGCAGCGAAGCATCACTGACCAGGACGAGGAACGATTGAACCACCTGGCGGCCAGCCTGCCGGCATTTCTCGAGAGCTATGCCGCCAGTCTTCCGCATTGGCGTCGGGCCTGGCAGTCCTGCCAGTCACTCAACCTGGCCGACCTGCTGGATTCCACACAGTGAGCACCACCGACGATCGACGCGAACTGGCGCAAAGTTGGGCGGCTGCGCAGCTCGGCTGGAAGCACTTCGACGCCGAATCCGTTTCCAGCGACGCCAGCTTTCGCCGCTATTTCCGCCTGCGCCGCGGCGATGCTTGCCACATCGTCATGGACGCGCCGCCCGAGCATGAAGATACCGACCGTTTTGCCGACGTGGCCGCTCGCCTGAGGCGCAGCGGCGTTCATGTCCCGGAAGTACTCGCCCATGACACCGAGCGGGGCCTGATGCTCCTCGAAGACCTCGGATGCCGCCCCTATCACCAAGTGCTCGACGCCAACAATGCCGACGCCCTGTTCGGCGATGCCCTGGACGCCATGCTCCGCTTCCAGCGCGGCGCCGACCCCCAAGGCTTGCCGGACTACGACCCGGCGCTTCTGATGCGGGAACTGGCGCTGTTCCCCGACTGGTTCCTCGCCCGTCACTGGCAGGTCGATCCGACCGACGGCGAACTGGATGCCTGGGACCTGGTCTGCGCCACGCTGATCCGCTGGGCGCTGGATCAGCCGCAGGTCTTCTGCCATCGCGACTTCATGCCGCGCAACCTGATGGTCGCCGAGCCCAATCCCGGCATCATCGACTTCCAGGACGCCGTCCGCGGTCCGATCAGCTACGACCCGGTCTGCCTCTTCCGCGATGCCTTCCTGAGCTGGCCACCCGAACAGGTCGACGGCTGGCTGGAGCACTATCGCAACAAGGCACTGGAGGCCGGACTGCCGGTCCCGGAAGACGCCGATCTCTGGCGCCGAACCTGCGACTTCATGGGGGTGCAGCGCCATCTCAAGGTCATCGGTATCTTCGCGCGCATCCGTTATCGCGACGGCAAGCCGAGATACCTGGAGGACGCCCCGCGCTTTTTCGCCTATCTGGACCAGGCCATCGATCGCAATCCGGAACTGGGCGACCTGCGTCGTTTGCTGGCCGCCTGGCGCAACCGGTCGGCCTGAGTCAGGCCAGTTCGACCCGGTCTCGACCAGCGCTCTTGGCCCGGTACAGCGCCTGATCGGCGATAGCAACGCAGTCCTCCCAACACATCTGCCCCGGCCGGCATTCCACTACGCCGAAGCTGGCACGCAGATCGACCGGCTGATCGTCGATCCTGAAATCGGTTCGCCGCATTTTCGAGCGCAGTCGATCGGCCACTTGCGCGGCCTGCTGACGTTCGGCGCCGGGTAGCAACACCAGAAATTCCTCCCCGCCGAAACGGAAAGCAATGTCGCTGTCCCGAATGACGCCATTGATCAGGTCCGCGGCGCGACACAGTGCCCGATCCCCCGCCTGGTGGCCGAAGCGGTCGTTAACGTCCTTGAAGTGGTCCAGGTCGATGAGGATGAGCGAGAGCGGCACATCACGCTCGATCGCGCGCTGCAGTTCCCGCTCGGCGATGCTGTCGAGTGACAGACGGTTGTAGAGACCGGTCAGTGGATCCTGTTCGGCCAGGTCGGACAGTTCCACCTGCTTTTCACGGAACAGCACCAGTACAAGCGCCATGGTCAGCGCATAGCCGTAGATCATCGAGACGACGAAAATGCCGATCTGGAACGGGTCGCCGACGAACGACGTTGTCAGGGCCGGGCTGATCAGGGCATAACCGAAACGCAGGGCCAGTAACACGGCGTAGACCATGATGACGGTCGCGGCAATACGATGAAAGCGCCGCATGCCCGGTCGGCGTGCCCGCCACAGCAAGGCGCCGGCATACAGGCCCAGCGCGACGTAGAAACCGGATTGCACGATGATCCGCCAGCGCAGGCTCTCGCGCAGTTCAGCCGACACGAACACGGACGCACAAATCACCATGACCATGGCCAGCACCGGCCAGAACCAGGTCCGGTAGCCCAGGTAGCGCTGAATACCGACCAGCACCATGCCGTGGCCGAATCCGATCAGCGAATTGGCCAGCGACGCGGCGATCCAGGTCGCTACCGGCACCTCGAGGGTCTGCAGGATGTGGCCGAGCAGGTAACCCAGGCCAAAGCCCAGGCCGGCGATGGCCCAGTCAATCAGCACCCGCGAGCGCATGCCGGCCAGGTAGATTCCGATCATGGTGGCGGCCATCAGAAAGCCACTGACGCTGGAGGCGAAAGCCAACGTGCGGACATCCAGCAGCAGCAGCTCAATCACGTCGCTCGTTCCCGCTCGGCATCACCAATCCCCTCCTACAATAGCGCGACTCGATCGGGTCGGAAACCCGCTCAGACCCCGTGGGCAGACAGCAACCCCTTCCTTGTCAGGCCCGCTCGACCCGGTCGCGACCGGCGCGCTTGGCGCGATAGAGCGCCTGGTCGGCTGCCTTGATCAGACTCTCGGCCTCGTCGCCGTGATCGGGGTAACTGGCAACACCGAGTGAAACAGTCACGCCGTGAAGGGGTTGCCCACGATACTCGACATCCATATCCGAGACCGCCTTGCGCAGGCGTTCGGCCGCCAGCATGGCCTGCTCGACCGACGCGCGTGGCAGCACGATCAGGAACTCTTCTCCGCCCAGCCGGCACGGCAGGTCCATGTCCCGGGCCTGTTCGGCCAGCAGCCTGGCCAGGTCGATCAGCACGGCGTCACCGGCATCGTGGCCGAGCGAATCGTTGAACTGCTTGAAGTGATCGACATCCAGAACGATGACCGAAAGGGGATTGCCGGTACGCCGGCTGCGCGATATCTCGCGGCCGAGGTTTTCATCGAGAAAACGGCGGTTGTAAAGGCCCGTCAACGGATCGCGGATCGACTGGTCGCGCAGGGAATCTCGCAGCCGCAGATTGCCGACATTGAGCGCGAGTGTTTCAGCCAGCACCGCCGCGATGTGCCGCGTCTCCTGGTCAAGTCCGGGACCGTCGAGCGGCGTGAGGCTGAGCACGCCGATGACCTCGCCGCGATCCATCATGGGAATGCACAGCCCCTCGGGCGCCGAAGACACGGGGAAGTGGCGGCAGGGTGGATCGCCGTCGGCACTGCGGAAGTGGTACTTGTAGCCGGTACGCAGAGACCGGCACTCCCCGGGCTCGAACATCTGATCGTGGGGTTTGGCCGCTGTTTCCGGCGGCCAGGCGAAGGCGGCGGCGAGCTGGTCGCGTGAAGCCCGGTACAAGCTGAGTGCACCGGCCGTACCCGACAGCAGCTTCGAGACGTAGCCTTCGGCAACCGCGAAGGATTCGTCCGAGGTCTGGCAATCCTGCAGGCTGCGCGTGAGCCGGTCGAGCAGGTCGGAATGGCGCTTGCGTTCCTCCAGGCGCGCGGCCATTTGGTTGAAGCCGTTGGCAAGCTGCGCGAACTCCCGGCTGTCTTCCAGCTCGACCCGATGGGAAAAGTCGCCTTGCGCCACCCTCTCGGCAGCTTCAGAGAGCACATTGAGACCACCGCGAATCCGGCGCACCAGTGCGCCGACCAGAAACATGCCGAGTACTACCGCCAGCGGGGCACCCGCAATGCTCACGATCTGGGCATTGCGTTGGTGCGCACCGGCCTGGGCGATATGTGCGTCGACGCGAGCCCGGATCAGTTCGATCAGATCTCGCGCGATCCGTTTCATATCATCGACCTGAGCCTTGTCTCGCCCGCTCGCGACGAGTACCTCCAGGTCTTCCCGCACCCTCTGGCTGTCCCGGCCACCGGCGAGTACCTGGCGTTCGAGTGCAATCATCGGCTCGGCAAGCTCCCGGCGATACACCGCGAACTGGGCGGCGAAACGGTCGAACAACTCCCGTTCGCGCGAGCCGGGAGACCAGGCCTGCCGGGCCTCCGCGGTCGTCTCCGCCTGGGCATCGAGCGCTTCACGATACGGGGCCAGAAAGGCCTCGTCCCCGGTGATGATGAATCCGCGCACGCCGGTCTGGGCATCGAGCACATTGACCAGCATCTCCTGGCTGAGCGTCAATCCCGTACTGGTACGCTCGATCTGGCGGGACAGTTCGGCATGATCGCGCATCAGCTGGTAAACAGCCAGGGCGATTACCAGTGCCACGATCAGCGGCACCATAGCCGCAAGCAGGGCCTGGCGGGCGATCGTCCGGCGCTGGCCCGAAAAGGCACGTTGGTAGGCTCGACGCATCCGGTCCGTTTTCCTTGTCGCCACGGCGCGTGCCCGTGACTTGGTCGTGGAGGCCCCGGCCCTACCCAGGGCTGGGAGGATAACCAGCCGTACGATGGCCTGCAAATTTCCCGGACGCCCGGAGCCACTCGATTAGACTATGCCGGCATGGGCCGGCATTCAGACGGAGACAGAACTTGCGCGCCATGATCCTGGCGGCTGGCCGCGGCGAGCGGTTGCGGCCTTTGACCGACACCACGCCGAAACCGCTGATTGAAGTCGGCGGCAGACCGTTGATCGTCCACCACCTCGAGCGCTTGTCGGCGGCTGGCGTCGAGGAGGTGGTGATCAATCTTGGGTGGCTGGGTGAACAGATTGCCGACTATCTGGGGGATGGGCGGGAATTCGGCCTGCAGATTCGATACTCGAAGGAACCACCCGGCGCCCTGGAGACGGCCGGCGGCATCGTCGAGGCCCTGCCCCTGCTCGGCGAGACGCCGTTCCTGGCAGTCAGCGCCGATGTGCTCACGGACTACCCCTTCGAACGTCTGACAGGCATCGAACCGGGCGGGTCCGCCCATCTGGTCCTGGTCGACAACCCGCCGCATCACCCGCAAGGCGATTTTGCGCTGCGCGACGGCCAGGTCCGATTGGCCAGCGGTGACGGTCTGACATTCAGCGGCATCGCCCTCTTCCGGCCCGAGCTTTTCCGGGGTCTCGAGCCTGGGCGACGCGCCCTTCGTCCAGTGCTGGAGGCCGCGATAAAAGCGGGTCGAATCACGGGGGAGCGTTATCGGGGAAGCTGGGCGGACATCGGGACGCCCGATCGGTTGGCAGCGGTGCGCAAACGATCATTCACCTGACTCGCCAAAGAAGCCGGCAGCCGAACCGAGCCGTTCGCTTCGCACGGGCAGCGTCACACCGCAGCCTTCGGACAGGCCCTTCAGATCGGAAAGCTCGGGGGGGTTGAGTCCTGTCGCGAGGGCGTCTTCGAGCGCCCGACAGGCCTGCTCCTCTTCGCCTGCCGCCTGGGCTGCGACCGCCAGGCTGATCCGGCTGCCGATATCGGCCCGAAGGGAACGGTTCTGACGGGCGAGCGCCAGTGCGCGATCGACACGGCCTTGCTCGATCAGGAAATCGATCGCATGGCCTCCGTAAGCTGCAGGATGAGCCGCGAGCAATCGTTCGTAGTCGGCCATCGCACGGTCTCGCAGGGCGCGTGCGTGCTCGGTGTTGCCGAGCGCCTCTTCCACCTTGGCCAAGGCGGCGCGGAAGGCCGGATCGTCGGTCTGTTCGATCACTTGTCGGTAGCGCAAACGCGCCTGCTCAAGGGCACCTGTTTCGTATTGGCATTCGGCCAGGTGCTCGGCGGCCACGTAGAAGCCCGGCACGCGTTGCAGCGCCGCCTCAAGGTACGGGATGGCGCGTTCGAACTCGCCGTTGCGCACAAGTGCGATGCCCTGCTGCGTATACAGCCAGGCCAGGGGAAAGGGATTCGAATCCCGGTACTGCTGCTGAGCACGGAAGAATTGCAGATTCGCTGTCTCCAGCTGCCCCAACAGCACACTGACGTTGCCGCGAAAGGCCGCGTCATAGAAGCCGGCCGCCGGCTGTCGCGCCCAGGACCAATCCTCGCCGAAGGAATCGTACTCGCCTTGTGCCAGGCGCAACTCGCGGTCAAGGCGGTCGACCGTCGCGGCAGGCGCCCCCCGGTCCCGCGCGGCCTCCAGGTCGCGGCGTGCCCCGGCGAAGCGGTGGAATCCGGCGCGAATCGAGGCGCGCCTGAGCAAAGCCGTGGCTGAAGCGTCCGGACCCACGTTCTGCTCGACCAGGTCCAATGCGCGCTCGCCGTCGGTGAGGCGGCCGAGGATGCGGTAGCGATGATAAAGCTGGGTAGCGAGTTCCACCGGCCGACCGGCCGTGTCGTCCGCGTCGGTTAGCGCTTCGATGGTCGCATTTAGATTGGACAAGTAGATCGCGCCGGAAGTGGTCGAATAGTCCGACTGCGACAAGGGATACGGGGCGGGGCGATTGTCGTCCGCTCCGGCTTGAGTCATTGAAATGCCCAGAAGGAGCGCCGGCAATATCCTGTGCAGCGTCAGGCGACCAAGCCTGAATAAACGGCTGCAGGCCGAGCGTTGGCAATGCTGTTTCATGAGATTCTCCCGAACGTTCAGTCCGAAGGCCAGGCCTGGTGGGCCACACGGCGAACGGCGCCGGACCGGTTCGGTCCGGCGCCAGGGTTATGTGTTCCGATTTCGTTGCAAGGATGGATCGGAATCAGTTCGGAAGCGCGACGAACGGGAACGCGTCACGCAGTTCGCTACTGAAGCCGACGAAGTCGCTCACTCCCGGACCGACGACAGCACCCAGCGTGTCGTCGATCACGTCGCGGCTGAGCGTGCGGCCGCCGCACTGGCCGGCGACGCCCAGTTCGACCGCCAGGTAGGCGTCGCACTCGGGAATGGATGCGTCCACGATCAGGCGATCGTCGGCGAGTACGGGCGCCAGATCGGTCGGAGGCAGCACGGTATTACCGGTTTCGCCGTCCAGCGTGTCCAGCGCTTCGAGATTCGACTGGATCTCGGCCGTGAACTGCGACCAATCGGCAGGATCTTCCGACCGGTTGTACTGATCCTTCAGACCGGTGTCTTCGAGCAGATCGATCAGTGCTGTGTTGATCGCAGGCCGCCCCATGCGGTCGATCTGGCCACCGCTAAGAAATTGGCAGCCCACGCCATCAATCGAAGTCAGGCGCTGCCAGTCGATCGTGCCCTGACCGTCGACGCCGTCGTAGCCCATCGTTGCGGAACTACAGCCGTCGAACTCGAAGCTGAGCGTACCCCACTCGGACACAGTCGGACCGTCTCCGAAAAATTCAGGCGGAAAGGCGCCATCCGATGTTTCAAATGCCTGGATCTCGGCGGTTCCGCCTTCGATCGGCGCGACACCAGTAAGATAGCGGGGTGTCCCATCAGGCGAATAGACGTCCCAGATCGCATACAGACGCTTGGGCCCGCCATCGCTGGAGGGCGAGAGAACTTGCAGCGTCATTCCGTGCCCGGAGTTGTCCGCGTCGAAGAACGAGCCTGTGAAGCTGCCGTCGGCACCCGTGTTGCCCACCCGGTCGGTGGAGGCATAGATTTGGAGCGTATTGTTGGCGCCATTATCCGTCAGCCGGTCGCTGTCGATGCCGACAGCCAGAACCAGCGTATTGAGATTGGCGAAAAAATCCGTACCCGGATCGGTGAACTGGGGTGCGAGCGTGGCAACCGTCTGGTTGAATGCCTCCAGGTCGAAAAAGAAAGCATCGTCGGCCAGACCGATCCACACGCGCATTCCGTCGCCCATGCCGATTTGATTGAGTCCGGTTTCAGCCTTCAGGCCGCCGGGGCCCGCACAATGAACCCGGACGCCGTCGCCGTCGAAAGTACAAGTGATCGTGGCGCTGCTGGAACCGTTGTCGACGTGGAATTCGTAGTCGACGGCATCGGAGAATCTCGAATCGACCGACGCGACCGGCACCACGGTCTTGAGCATTACGAGCTCGGATGCGTCGTTGGGATTAACGAAGGCGTACACGTCATTGATGTCGGCTGCCGGATCGTTCTGGACGAGGGGCGAATCGAGATGATCCGCTGCGAATGTCTGGGCAGCCGCGAGCGGAATGATTGCCGCCAAGGCTGCGAGTCTTGAATATTTCATGATGTTACCTCCGAACGTGAGTGGCCCCTTCCTGCAGGGTCCACGCTACGCTCGGGCCATGATCAAGCCGTGAAGGGTTTCCCGGATCGGGGCTGACGAGCTTGAATCCGTCGGGATCTGGCTCGCCATGTCGGGAGTGCGGCAAGCCTGGGGAAGGCGGCCTGCCGGGATGGACCGCGTCGCCCGGCGTGCGACGCCAGGCTTGACCGTCAGCAGTCCGACGTCTCGGCGTTTGCGGCTTGGCAAAGCAGCTTCGACCAGTCGGGCAGATCGTTCTCGCCGGCCAGGGATCCGGCCATGTCCCGCAGGGGCGGCATCGCCTGGACGATGGTATGGAAAATGACGTTTTGCTCGAATACGCCGTAGAGGACGGCCGCACCCGGACCCTTGGCGTAAACCGGAACATCCTCACCGGAGTGCGTGGCCGACCACAGGCCCACGGCCGACTCCTGCCGGTAATCGGGATCACGCGGATCGACTTCGTCGAAATCGGGCCGTTCACCGCCGCGGTAGCCCGGGCCGTTCGAATAGCCCAGAACGGTTATGGGCCTGTCGTTGTCGTCGCGCATCAGGCGCGGCTCTCCCCCGTCCCGGCTCGGACGGTCGGCCAACCCGGCGATCGGGTTGCCGCGCTTGCCGTAGCCGCCGAAGGTCAGCGCGTGGCCATGATCGGCGGTGACGATGATCAACGTGTCCTCGCCGGTCATCTCGTCGGCGCGTCTGACGGCTTCCGCGAAGGCGATGGCATCGGTCAGGGCCCGCCAGGCGTTATTGGCGTGATGCGCATGATCGATGCGCCCGCCCTCGACCATCAGGAAGAATCCGCGCTCTTCGTCGTCCAGCAATTGCAGCGACTTGGCCGTCATCTCGGCCAGGGAGGGCTCGCCGGCGATATCTTCTGGCCGATCATGCTCGTAATTCATGTGGCTTGGGGCGAACAAGCCCAGCACCGGGCCGTCGGTGGCGTCCGGCAGGGCGTCGAAGCCCTCGGCGTTCCAGACGTAGTGGCCGTTCTCGTGCAGGGCCTGCCATTCGGCTATCAAGTTGCGACCGTCACCGCGATGACCGCGCTGATCCGGATCCTCCGGATCGTTCTCCTCGGTGGGCAGGAAAGCCCTGCGACCGCCGCCGAGGACCACGTCGATCGGCCCGGGGCTGTACTCGATCAGCTGCCTGGCAATATCGCGGCACCCGGCATCCCGCTGCGACGGCGGAATTCCCTTGTCGGTTTCCCATCCGCGGTCGACCGAGCGGGCATACAGGGTTGCCGGTGTGGCGTGGGTGATTCGGGTGGTGGTCACGATACCGGTCTTGAGTCCGCTGAGTTTGGCCAGGTCGAGCAGTGACGCCCGCTCGTTGCCGGCCATGGAGGCACAGTTCGCGCGACTGGCGTTCTGATCGACGGATATCGCCCCGGCAAAACTCTTCACGCCGGTAACCATGGCCGTCATCGTTCCGGCCGAATCCGGCGTTTGCTGGTTGGTGTTATAGGTCTTCGCCAGGCCGGTATGGCGGAACCGCTCGAAATGAAGCGTGTTGGCCTCGCCGCTCTCACCGCGCATCTGCCCCTCGAGAATGCGCGAAGCGGCGACCGTGGTCAGGCTCATGCCGTCACCAATGAACAGGATGACGTTACGCGCCTCGCCCGGATCGTTCAGGGCGGCGCGGCGTTCGGCAATCAAGGTCTTTCCATGCTCATACCACTGGGCCGGGCTCTCGTCGGCCACGGCGCCGGCGGCGAAGATCAGAGCGGAAAGGGCGAAAGAAATGCGGGATAAAGTCATGGTGTTCATGGTGTCGAGTTTAATTCATCCATATTTCGATGAGATTGCGAAGTGACGGACTGAAACCAAATCTCAATTGAACAAGCCGCTTGTGACCGGCTACACTCATCGACAGATATTCGAAGGGAATCCCATGACGCTCAAGATCGGTATTGTCCGGGAAACCGCGCCTGGCGAACGCCGCGTGGCGCTGGATCCACCCACCGCCGCCAAGCTTGTTGCCGACGGGCACCAAGTGCTCGTGCAGGCCGGCGCCGGCACTGAATCCGGCCATCCGGACGACAGCTGGGGCGAGTGCACCATCGTCGAGGATGTCGCTGAACTGGCCGGAAAGTGCCAGATCCTCCTGTCCGTACGACGCCCCGAACCGGAGGTGCTCGAGAAACTCGGCCAGGGCAGCGTCGTCATCGGCCAGCTCTCGCCGTACCAGGACTTCGACGCGCTCGAGACGGCGGCCAAACAGGGCCTGTCGCTGATCGCGATGGAACTGGTGCCGCGCATCAGCCGCGCCCAGGCCATGGATGTGCTTTCTTCACAGGCCACCATCGCCGGCTACAAGGCGGTGATCATCGCCGCGGACATCGCACCGAGAATTTTCCCGATGCTGACCACCGCCGCGGGCACGCTGCGCCCGGCCAAGGTCGTCGTCATCGGCGCCGGTGTGGCCGGCCTGCAGGCCATTGCCACGGCCCGGCGCCTGGGCGCTCAGGTCGAGGCTTACGATATTCGCGCCGCGGCACGCGAACAGGTCGAGTCCCTGGGGGCAAAGATGATCGATACCGGTGTGGATGCCGAGACGGAAGGCGGCTACGCGCGTGAGCTGACCGACGAGGAACGTCAGCAGCAGGCCGATGCGCTGGCCAAGCACCTGGCGAAAGCCGACGCGGTAATCAGCACCGCCGCCATTCCCGGCCGCCCTGCGCCGAAAATCATCACTCGGGAAATGGTCGACGATATGGCCCCGGGCAGCGTGATCGTCGACCTGGCCGCCGAGACCGGCGGCAACTGCGAACTGACAAAGGCCGGCGAGACGGTCAATCACGGCGGCGTGCTGGTCAACGGTCCGACCAACCTGCCCAGTCGCGCGCCGCTGCACGCCTCGGAAATGTACGCCCGCAACCTCCACAACCTGATCAAGCTGCTGATCGACGAGGAAGGCGGGCTGAAGGTCGACACCGAAGACGACGTCATCGCCGGCTGCCTGCTGGCGCACGACGGCGCGATCGTTCACGACAAGTTTCTTGAAAAGGATTAGATAACCGCAGATGAACGCGGATAAACGCGGATAAATGCAGATTGAATGATTCAGACACTGGATGAAGGTGCGTGCCAATCCGGGCAGTTAGCACCGCATGCGCGTATTCTTTATTTTGATCTGTGTTCATCTGCGTTCATCTGCGGTTCCAAATTAACGCTCAATCGGGAGTAGCCATGGAAGGCTGGGTCGCACTTTATATCTTCATGCTGGCGGCATTTACCGGGGTCGAGGTGATCTCGCGGGTGCCGTCGATTCTGCACACCCCGCTGATGTCGGGATCGAACTTCATCCACGGCATTGTGCTCGTCGGCGCCATGGTCATCCTGGGCATGGCCGACACCTCAGCGGAGATCATCGTCGGCTTCATCGCCGTCGTGCTGGCAGCAGGCAACGTCGTCGGCGGCTACGTGGTCACCGAACGCATGCTGGAGATGTTCAGTTCCACCGGCCGGAAGAAGGAATAAACGATGACCTCCGCACTCGACTTCATCATTCCCGCCGCCTATTTCATCGCCGCGGTGATGTTCATCTACGGCCTGAAGGCCATGAGTTCGCCGGTCACCGCCCGGCGCGGCATCCTGTGGTCGGGCGCGGCCATGCTGGTCGCCGTCCTGGTCACTTTTGTCCACCCGGAGGTCAAGGGCAACTACGCCCTGATGATCGTCGCCATCGCCATCGGCTCGGTGGCCGCCTGGTGGACAGCCAAGCGTGTGGCCATGACCGACATGCCGCAGATGATCGCGCTCTACAACGGCATGGGCGGCGGCGCAGCAGCAGCCATCGCCGGCGTTGAACTGCTCAAGGCATCAAGCGGCGCGGTCACCATGGACCTGGCCACGATCATACTGGCCGTGCTCGGCGGCATTATCGGCTCGATCGCGTTTACCGGTTCGCTGATCGCTTTTGCCAAGCTTCAGGGCTGGATGCGCAAGACCTGGCGCTTTAGCGGACAGCAGATACTCAACTTGCTGGTGTTCGTCACGACCGTGGTGCTGGGTGCGGTTCTGGTCGTTCAGGGTGCCTCCACGGGCGTGCTGATCGCTTTCTTCGCCTTCGCCCTGCTCGCCGGCCTGCTGATCACCGTACCCATCGGCGGCGCCGACATGCCGGTGGTGATTTCGCTCTACAACGCCCTGACCGGCCTGGCGGTCGGCTTCGAGGGTTACGTACTGCAGAATCCTGCGATGATGATCGCCGGCATCGTCGTCGGTGCGGCCGGCTCCCTGCTGACCCAGTTGATGGCCAAGGCCATGAACCGCCCGCTTTCGAACGTGCTCTTCGCCGGCTTCGGCAAGGCTGACGAGGACGCTGCCGGTGCGGCAGCCAGCGGCGAGATGAAGTCAATCGACGCCACCGACGCTGCCATCCAGATGGCCTACGCGGAGAAGGTCATCATCATTCCCGGCTACGGCATGGCCGTGGCCCAGGCACAGCACAAGATCTGGGAGTTGACCGAACTGCTGACCGCCCGCGGCGTAAAGGTAAGTTTCGCCATTCACCCGGTCGCGGGGCGCATGCCCGGCCACATGAACGTGCTGCTGGCCGAGGCCGGCGTGCCCTACGATGTCATCCACGACCTGGAAGACATCAACGCCCAGTTCCCGACCACGGATGTCGCGCTGGTGATCGGTGCCAACGACGTGGTCAACCCGGCCGCACGCAAGGACCCAAGCAGCCCGATCCACGGCATGCCGATCCTGGACGCCGACCGTGCCAAGAACTGCATCGTCATCAAGCGCGGCCAGGGCACCGGCTTTTCGGGCATCGAAAACCTGCTGTTCTTCGAGGAAAACACCCGCATGCTCTACGGTGACGCCCAGAAGGTGGCGCAAGCCTTGATCAGCGGCGTGAAGTCCCTGGGTTGAATGACAACCCGGGTTCTGGATCGCTGATCCAGGGCACATCGCCACAGGACGGAAACTACGGCATACAGCTAACGAGCAACTAGCGAACCGGCCAACATGCCAATCCAAAAAACTTGACAAGTGTGTTGGTGTTGTATAACACTATTACCACGAGACCACCCATCCCCCTAGGAGGGATCGAACATGATTCGCAAGATTGCCGTTTTCGGGGTTTGTGCCCTGCTCCTGGCCGGCTGCGGCCGCGACGAAGCCGACTCCACATCGACCGGCGAAGCCGGGTCAAGCGCCGCTGGAGCAGCCAGTCATGCCCTCTTTGACCGCATCGATGCCGACACCGCCTGGCTGATTGCCAACACCGAACAGCTACCGGAAAATCTCAGCGAGCTGCTCTGGGCACCCATGGCCTCGATGGCGGAGTTCAACCGCGAAACCTATAACGGAGTTGCCGACGAACTCGACGAGACACCCGCCGCCGCGGCGCTGTTGCGTGAACTGGCGCAGATCGACAGCCGCGAGGCCCTGGCCGAACGCGGCATCGAGCCCAACGGTCGCTGGGCCGTGCATGCGGTCTCGCTCTTCCCCTTCGTCACCTGGCAACTGTCGGATGCAGAGGCTTTCCAGGCCACCATCGACCGGGTTATCGGCGAGGCCGAAGTCGAACCGGAATGGCGTGACATCGACGACGCCCGCGTGCTCTGGATCGGACTCGGGGATGTCGGCGTGGCGGTTTCGCACGATGACCGCTACGTGACCGCCGCCATCATTCCCGACAACCTGGCTCTGATGCGCCGCGTCGCCAATCTGGACCAGCCGGCCCGTGCATTCGATCCGGCTGACCTCGAACAGTTTTCCGAAGAGCGCGGCTACATGCCCTACGGCAGCGGGTTCGTTGATTTTGCACACGTCGTAAACCTGCTGCTTGACGAAGACGACGAGATGCTGCAGACGGCCCGCGAGTCCGAGAACCTGGCCGAAATGGCCGCCGACCCGGTCTGCCGGGCGGAATTCAACGCCCTGGTCGAGACCTTTCCACGCCTGAGCCTCGGCTACACGGAGATGAACGAGTCGACCATGGCGTTCGACGTGACGGTCGAGACCGAAGCTTCGTTCGCCAAGCGCATGGGCGCCATCGCCGATACGCCGATCAGCCTCGACAAGGGTGAGCCCGGTCTGCTCGACCTGGGCCTGGCACTCAACATCGTCGGGACGCGCGATTTCGCGCGCGAACTGGTCGCGGGCTGGGTTAACAATCCGCCGCAGTGCCGGGCTTTTGCGAGCATCGGCGAAAAAGCCCAAGAGTGGCAGCAGGCGCTCAACCAGCCGATTCCGCCGGTGGTCACCAACTTCCAGGGCCTGCGCGTCAGTCTCAATGACTTCGAAATCAGCGAGTCGCTCGAGCTCGAGTCAGCCCAGGGCACGCTGGCCCTGTTCATGCGCAATCCGCAGATGATGCTCGGCATGGCGCAAATGTTCTCACCCGATCTGGCGGCACTCGATCTCACGCCCGGCGGAGAACCACAACCCGTGCCGGAAGGCGTGATCCCGAATCTTCCAGCCGGAATTCCCGCCTTCATCGGCCTGGGCGACGGCGCCCTGGGAATCGCCGTGGGTGAAAGTCAACGCGAGCGCCTGGGCGAGGCGATGGAGCCGGGAGAAGGCGGCGGTGCGATCCTCAGGTACGGCATCGATTTTTCTGCCTACGCCGAGTTGATGGGCCGGGTCATGACCACGCTCGAATCCGAGTTCGAGGAGATGGAACAAGACGAAGCCTTCAGCAACCCGTCGGCCGGAATGGAAGCCATCGCCGAGTTTTACGACTACACCTCCGTCAGCCTGCACCTGACCGACCGCGGTATCGAGTTCCGCAGTGCGGTGACCCTCAAAGACTAGGTCTCCCAGGTGTGCTCGATTCTCGGGCTATTCGAGATCCCCGCAGGTCGCACCGGCCTGCGGGGTCTTGCCTTGGAGGCCTCGCGTAGACAACGCCATCGCGGGCCCGACTGGAGCGGCATCTACGTCCACGACCGGGCGGTCATCGCCCATGAGCGCCTGGCCATCGTCGATGTCGACTCCGGCGCCCAACCCATTCTCTCGCCAGACGAAAAGCAGGTGCTGGGCGTCAACGGCGAAATCTACAACCACCGCCAGCTGCGAACCGACTGCGGCGACTATGACTTTCGCACCGGCTCCGACTGCGAAGTCATCCTCGCTCTCTACCAACGCTTCGGCACCGACTTCCTGAACCGCCTCAACGGCATCTTCGCCTTCGTCCTCTACGACGAGGACAAGGACCGTTACCTGATTGCCCGCGACCCGCTCGGTGTCATGCCGCTCTACCACGGCCGCGACGAGGACGGCATGCTCTGGGTCGCCTCCGAACTGAAGGCCATCGAACCCTGGTGCAGACAGGTCGAGGCCTTTCCGCCGGGCCACCTGCTCGATTCCGCCGAAGGAGTAATCCGCCGCTGGTACGAGCCGGCCTGGCGCGATTTCGGCAATGCGAGTCAGCCGGCCGACCCTATCCGACTGCGCCAATCGCTGGAAGACGCGATCCACCGCCAGATGATGGGCGACGTGCCCTATGGCGTGCTGCTTTCCGGCGGCCTGGATTCCTCGCTGATCGCCGCAATCACCAAGCACTATGCAGACCGCCGCGTCGAGTCGGACGACACCGAGGCCGCCTGGTGGCCCCGACTGCACTCTTTCGCCATCGGCCTGGAAGGCTCACCCGACCTGGCTGCCGCGCGCATTGCCGCAGAGGCCATCGGAACCCAGCATCACGAATTCCACTACACCATCCAGGAAGGCCTTGATGCGCTGGACGACGTCATCGCCCACATCGAGACCTACGACGTCACCACCGTGCGGGCGTCGACCCCGATGTTCCTGCTGGCACGTCGCATCAAGGCCATGGGCATCAAGATGGTGCTCTCCGGGGAGGGTGCCGACGAAATCTTCGGCGGTTACCTGTATTTTCACAAGGCACCGAATGCGCAGGCCTTCCACGCCGAAACCGTCCGCAAGCTCGACAAGCTGCACCAGTTCGACTGCCTGCGCGCCAACAAGGCGATGGCTGCCTGGGGCGTGGAGGCGCGCGTCCCCTTCCTGGATCTCGAATTCCTCGACGTGGCCATGTCGATCGACCCGGCCGCCAAGATGCCGGGCCCGGACCGACCCGAAAAGGCCATCCTGCGCGAGGCCGGCGCTGACCTGCTGCCCGACGAGATTCTCTGGCGCCAGAAAGAGCAGTTTTCCGATGGGGTTGGCTACGGCTGGATCGACGCGCTCAAGGCCCGCGCCGAAGAAACAGTCAGCGACCGCGAACTGGCCGAGGCCACTCGTCGTTTCCCGATCAATCCACCGGCGACGAAGGAAGCCTGTCTCTACCGACGACTGTTCGAACGCCATTTCCCCTCGCCGGCTGCGGCCGCCACGGTACCCGGCGGGCCGTCGGTCGCCTGCTCCACGCCCGAGGCGCTGGCGTGGGATGAGAACTTTGCCAATACGGCTGATCCTTCGGGAAGAGCGGTGAAGGGAGTGCATCAGGATGCCTACTAGCATTCAATGATCAAATTCCAAGCACCACATCAAACAAGTGCCAATGATCAAATCCCAATGATCAAAACGGGACCGCATCCCGGCCTTTCCCTGGAAGCTGGCACCCGTTTCGGTCATTCGAGCATTAGAAATTGGAATTTGTTTGATGTGGTGCTTGTTATTTGGTGCTTAATATCTCCCTCACCAACGGCACCGAAAGGGTGCGCCGCTCGGTCAGGGCGCGGCGGGCGCCGGATTCGACCAGCTCGGCGATCCGGCCGGCGTTTCTCGGCGCCCGGCTGAGGATGTAGTCGACCACCCCGCGGCCGAGCAACACTTCGTGTTCGGCCGCCATGCGGCGCACCAGCTCGCCCAGATCGCCTTCCTCCAGCGGCTTGAGCGTCAAGCGCGTGGCCTGGCCCAGGCGTGAACGCAGGTCGGGCAGCACGAAACCGTCGCGCCCTGTTCCGCTCATGAGCACCCCTGTACGCCCGGCTCGCCAGCGATTGAGCGCATTGAACAGGGCCAGCTCGCCATCGTCGTCACCGGCCAGAATGTCGATGTCATCGAGCACGACCCAGTCGCCATCGGCATGCCCGAGCAACAAGCGCTGCTGTGGATTGCCCGGGGCGATGAAATGCGCCTGTTCGTCTCGCTGACAGCGGTCGGAGAAAAAGGCGGAAACCAGGTGCGAACGCCCGCTGCCGGCCGGACCCACCAGAAAATACCAGCCGCCGCGCTCGACGCCCTGCGACAGTGTGGCAATGACCGCCTGATTGGGGCCGGCAACGAAGTTGTCAAAGCGTGGCCGGCGTGGCGGCTTGAGCGCCAGGGGAAGCTGGGTACGACTCACGGCGGCACCTTCAGGATGCCGGGCCGTCACCGCCCTCACGGCGCGATCGACTGACCTCGACAGCCCGCCCGGCCCAGATCCAGACATACTGAACGAGCGTCAGAACGACCAGTACGCCGACCAGCCAGACCAGGCCGATCTGCGCCTCCGGCGGCAGGGAAACGCCGGCCAGGCGAACGAGCACGAACCACAGCAGGAAAACCTGGCAGAACGTATTGAATCGCGACAGCTGGGTCGGCTCGGCCTCGAATCGCTCAAAGCGGGTGTAGTAGATGTAACCTCCGACCACGATCACCAGGTCGCGAAACACCACCATGCCAATCAGCCACCAGGGCAATTCGCCCAGCCAGCCGAGCGTCAGGTAGCCGGCCATCATCAGCAGCTTGTCGGCCAGCGGATCGAACACGCCACCCCAGCGCGTCTGCCAGCCGAATCGCCGCGCCAGCCAGCCGTCGAGCAAATCGGAAACACCGGCAAACACCGCCAGCGCCAGCGCCCACTGATACTCTCCGATCAGCAACAGCCAGACCATCGGCGGCACGACCAGCATCCGGCCGATAGTGAGCAGATTGGGCAGGAAACTGAGGTTCAACGCGCCAGCCTGAAGTCGAGGCGATTGCCAGTTCGACCCTGTCGGGGAACCAGCAAGCCGCCCATGGTCAGGTAACGCTCGATGCGCTCACCTCGGGCGAGCACTTCGAAAACCACTTCGCGCTCGACCGCCGAGACGACCCGCACGTTCTCCACCACACTCAGGTTGTCCAGATGGCGTAATACCTCGGCATACTGAACTTCATCGACGATGCCATCGACCCCAATCAGCCAGCGCGTGGGGGCACCGTCGGTATCGAGCACGCCGTAGCGGCCCGCCAGCTGCGAGGACAGGCGTTGCAAACCTGCGCGGATCAGCGCTTCGACATCTTCGCCGGACCGGTCGAGGCCGGCGTCCTGCCCCTCGACCCGCCAGCGCCAGCGCGCGTTCCAGAGGACGGCATCATCGTCGTCACCACGCCGACGCAAATCGAGCATCGCGATCACGCTGGCGCCATATCGCTGCGCGCTCGCCTCGGCAGAGCCGAGAAAACCGCCGCGTACGTCAGCCAGGGTGACTTCAGCCAGATCAAGCGCATCGCTGAGCGGCCGAATGACGTCCAGCCCGACCCGCCGCGCATGTTCAAGAACCAGGTATTCCAGATGGGGGCTTTCGACAAAGCGGGCGCCCGCTTCATCCTCGATGGCCATCCACAGCAACACCGCCGAGCGCTCCCGCCCCCAGCGTGGCAGTTGGTTGCGGCGCAACAGTTCATTGATGGTCGGCTCGTCGAACTCGACTTCCAGGCGCAACTCCTCTTCACTCTCACCCGAAGGCGTGACGACAGAACGCTCGGCAAGCTGCTGCGAAAGCACCAGCTCATCGAGATCTTCCGGCCCGAGCCCGAGCTCCCGGACCAGCGAGCCCTCGAAGCGGCCCGTCAGCCGGGCAAGCACCTGGTCGAGCGCCGCCAGGCGATCGCCCGCGCTGCCCGGCTGCCGCTCGATCGCCACCTCGCCGACATACAGCGGCGTGGCGCAGACCGGCTGTGCTGTCAGCGCGGTCGCCAGAGTCAGGGAAATGAACAGCAAGCGAATCATCACGGCGCAAAGATAGCACAGGCGCGCAGGTCTTCAGCCGCGTTTCCGACGCTGGGAGAGAGCCCGCAACAGCGATCAAACTGCCGGCCCAATCCGTCATAATGTGCGGCAATCCTTACTCTCCGCGGCCAAACCCATGTCCGAGCGCAAACGCCCGTCCCTGAGCTATCGCGATGCCGGTGTCGACATTGATGCCGGCAACGCCCTGATCGACCGCATCAAACCGCTGGTGGCCAGGACCACTCGCCCTGAAGTGCTCGGCGGGCTGGGCGGTTTCGGCGGGCTGTTCCACCTGGGTGACAAGTTTCGCGATCCGGTGCTGGTCTCGGGCACCGACGGTGTCGGCACGAAGCTGCTGCTGGCCCGGCAACTGGACCGCCACGACAGCATCGGTATCGACCTGGTCGCCATGTGCGTCAACGACATTCTGGTGTGTGGGGCCGAGCCGCTGTTCTTTCTCGACTACTTCGCCTGCGGCCGGCTTGATGTCGATGCCGCTGCCGATGTGGTCGCCGGGATTGCCGAAGGCTGCCAGCAGGCCGGCTGCGCCCTGATCGGCGGCGAGACGGCCGAAATGCCGGGCATGTATGGCGACGGCGAATACGACCTGGCCGGCTTTGCCGTCGGCGCGGTCGAGCGCGACGGCATCATCGACGGTTCCAACATCGACACCGACTGCGTCGTGCTGGGGCTGGCCTCGAGCGGACCGCACAGCAACGGCTATTCACTGATACGCAAGGTCATCGAAGTCAGCCAGGCCGCGCTCGAGCAGCCGATGGGAGAGACCAGCCTGGGCGAGGCACTGCTGGCGCCGACGCGGATCTACGTCCCCGAGGTCCGGCAGCTGCTGGGCGAGCATGACATCCGCGGCATGGCCCACATCACCGGCGGCGGCCTGACCGAGAATATCGTCCGGGTCTTGCCCGACGGACTCGGGCTCGAAATCGACGCCGCCGCCTGGTCCTTGCCGGCGGTGTTCGAGTGGCTGCGCGATGCCGGCGGCATCAGCAATGCGGAACTGCGGCGCACTTTCAACCTGGGCATCGGCTTTGTGCTGGTCGTGCCGGAAGGCGAGGTAGCGCGCATTGCCGATGCGCTCGACGAGCCGGTCGTCACCATCGGCCGGGTCACGGAGCATGCCGACGGCGATCGGGTGCACTATCTCTGACATGGCAGCGGAACCGGCCCGCCTGGTCGTCCTGATTTCCGGGCGGGGCAGCAACCTGCAAGCGATACAAGCTGCCATCGAGGCCGGGCGCCTGCCGGCACGCATCGCGGCCGTCGTCAGTGATCGTCCGCAAGCGGCCGGGCTCAATCATGCAGCGCGACATGGCCTGGACACGGTCATGATCGAGCCTGCCCGATTTCCGGACCGGTCCGCCTTCGAGCGGGCGCTGATGACCGCCATCGACGGCTTCGATCCGCGCTTTATCGTGTTGGCCGGTTTCATGCGTGTGCTCGGCCGAGAACTGGTGCAGCACTATCTCGGGCGAATGCTCAACATCCACCCTTCCCTGCTGCCTCGCCATCGCGGCCTGCACACCCACCGGCGCGTTCTCGACGCGGGCGAACATGAACACGGCGCCAGCGTCCACTTCGTCACGCCAGACCTGGATGCCGGCCCGGTCATCAGCCAGGCGCGCGTGGCGGTTCGGCCCGGCGACACCGCCGACGCATTGGCCGAGCGACTGCTGCCGCTGGAACACCTGCTCTACCCTGCTACGCTGGCACTTTTGCTCAAACACCGGGTCGAACTCCACCATGACAGCACCCACCTCGACGACACACCGCTGCGTCAGCCGCTGCTACTCGATCGCGATCTTGGTCGCGACGGTGGCCTTCTTGATGCCGGCCATGGCCGCTGAAGAACCGCCCCTGCCACCGCACGAAGCTCACTACGAAGTCCTGCGCCACGGCAAGAAAATCGGCGAACTGGCGGTCAGCCTCCGGCAACTCGAAAACGGCGTATGGCACTACCGTTCCGATACCCGGGCCACGGCCTGGTGGGTCAAGGCACTGAACGTCTCTGCCGAGGAAGCCGCCCACTTCGTCTGGCGCGGCGATCGCATCGCAATGCTGACCTACCACCATGCCCAGCACGCCCCGGCCAACAACCGCTTCTTCCAGCACCGCACGGACTGGAAGGCTGGGACCACAGAGGTGCGCACCGAGGAAATTACAAAGACCGTGGAACTGGTCGACAACCTGGTCGACCCCCTGAGCCTGCGTTTGCAACTGGCGGTCAACCTGGCCGACCCCGAACAGCGCCGCGCAACACATGACTTCACCCTGCTCGACCGCGACGAGATCAAGCAGAAGCAGTACACCTTCGACGGTGAAGAGCGCGTTGAAGTCCCCGCCGGCTGCTTCGAGGCCGTACGGATCCGCCGTATCGAAAACCCCGGATCAGACAAGAACAACCTGTCCTGGCACGCCGGCGACTTCCACTGGATGCCGGTGCGCATCCTGCGCCAGGAAGACGGCAAGGACAAGCTCGACATCCGGCTGTTGGACACCGACCTGCCATTGAACGGCTGTTAAAACTGGTTGGCTGGTTGGCTGGTTGGCTGGTTGGCTGGTTGGCTGGTTGGCTGGTTGGCTGGTTGGCCAATGATATCCGTGGCCTGGAGACCCGGCGCGGCGAAGCCGCCCCGCAAAACGACCGGCGGCCGAACCAGCGAACAAGCTAACCAGCGAACAAGCTAACCAGCCAACAAGCGAACCAATCCATAGATTCGTATAATCAGGATCACGCTTAGCTCGGAGGCCACCATGCATCGAATCATCTGCATCCTCGCCATCCCCCTTTTTCTCGCCGCCTGCGCCACCAATCCGGTCACCGGCGAGAGCGAGTTCAGTCTCTACGGCGAGAACTGGGAGCGCCAGGTGGGCGAACAGCAGTATGCCCCGCTGCGCCAGGCCCAGGGCGGTGACTACGTCCTCGACCCTGCTCTCGTCGACTATGTCCAGCGTGTCGGACAAAGCGTTGCCGACCCAGCCGATCGCGAACTGCCCTACGAATTCCAGGTACTGAACAGTTCCGTACCCAATGCCTGGGCCCTGCCCGGCGGCAAGATTGCCGTCAATCGCGGGCTGTTGACCGAGCTCGACTCCGAGGCGGAACTGGCCGCTGTGCTCGGGCATGAGGTCGTTCACGCCGCAGCACGGCACAGTGCACAGGCGGCATCACGCGCCGCCCTGGCCCAGGGCGCCGTCATTCTCGGGGCCGTTGCCGTCGGTGCCGGCACCGACAATGACGACTACACCACGGTGGCGCTGCTCGGCGGGATGATCGGCGCCCAGCTCATCCAGCAGCGCTATTCGCGCGAAGCCGAACGCGAAGCCGATTACTACGGCATGCGTTACATGCAGCTCGCCGGCTATGATCCGGCGGCCGCGGTCGATCTCCAGGAAACCTTCGTGCGACTGTCCGAGAATCGCCAGTCGGGCTGGCTCGACGGCCTGTTCGCTTCCCACCCGCCCTCGCAGGAACGCGTCGAGAACAACCGCCGGCGGGCCGAGGAACTGGGCCGGGGCGGACGCATCTCCCGCGACGCCTACCGTCAGCAAGTCGCCAAACTGAAACGCCTGGAACCGGCCTACAAGGCGCATGACGAGGGCCGCAAGGCGCTGCAGGACGGACGGGTCGACGAAGCCCTGCAGAAAGCGCAGGAAGCGCTGTCGATCGAAGACGATGAAGCCCTGTTTCACGCGCTGCGCGGTGATGCATTCGCCACCCGGGAAAACTTCGGTGCAGCCGAACGAGCCTTCTCCGAAGCGCTGGCCAGGGACTCGAGCTGGTTCTATCACCATCTGCGCCGCGGCATGGTGCGCGAACAGCGCGGCAACTGGTCCGGCGCGCGAACGGACCTGCAGGCCAGTCTCGAAATGTTGCCGACCGCCGACGGCCATCTGCACCTGGGTAATGTAGAACGCGCCGCCGGCAACCGCCAGCAGGCGATCGAGCACTACAAGATAGCGGCCCAGTCCGACACCCCCGCCGGAGAGCGCGCCCGCAAGCGCCTGGCCGAGATGGGCGTGACCGAAGCGCAAGGGTGAAGCACCCGACTGGTCGAACGCCAGCGTAGGTCGGGGTCGCATGCCCGACCTACGCGGCGTTTTCCTGAACCCTGAACCCCGAAACCTGAACCCTTCTTTCAAAACGCCACCATCACCCCCACGCCCGAGAAGGTCATCGCGATCCCGGCCACCCGGCGCCAGTTCATGTCCTCCTTCAGGAACAACCAGGCGAACAGCACGATGAAGGCGGCCGCGGTCTCGTTGAGCACCGAGGCCACGGAAGCCTGAGTCAGCTTGTAGCCGGCCAGCCACAGCATCATCGACAGGTAACTGCCCAGCAGACTGCCGACGACGATCATGCCCCAGGGCTGGGGCGAACGGTAGTGACGCGCAACGCGCTCCCAGCCACGGGTGACGTGCATGAACAACAGCATGCCGGTTGCGCCGGCGGCCAGGCGCACACCCATGGTCCACATGAACGACTGCGTTTCCAGCACCGGCTTGACCATGACGATACCGCAGGCCATCAGCAACACGGCCCCGGCGCCGAAGGCAACGCCCAGACGGATCGCGCGCAGGGACACGTCACGGCGGTTCTGGCGCCAGGTCACCAGCAGGATGCCGGCAAGCACCAGCAGGAAACCGAAGTATTGCCACCAGATCAGCATCTCGCCCAGAAACAGGATCGAGAGCAGGATGACGAAGGGGGAGTAAAGGCTCGCCACCACGCCAGTGCGCGAAGCGCCCATCAGGTTGAGCGCACGCAGGTACCAGGTATCGGCCACGGCAATGCCGACCACACCCGAAAGCATGACGATCAACCATTCCAGCGGCGAGTATCCGGGCCAGGCGAGGCCATCGACCAGCAAGATGGTCGGCACCATCAGCCCGGTCGCAAGCAGGTTCTTGAAGAGATTGAGCTCGAAGGCCGGCAGGGTCTCGCCCGAACGGCGGAACAGCACCACCGCCAGCGCCCAGCACGCGGCACAGGCGACCGAAAAGAACTCACCCACGTCGGGCGACCACGCGCCAGGGAAGCAGCAGCGCCAGCGCGATCGCTACCTTGACGCCGTAATCGCCGATGGCCAGAGTCACCCACGGCATGCTCGTGCCCCAGAAGGCCAGGGCAAAAAACAGGGCCGTGTCGACCAGCGAACCCAGCACGCTGGAGAACAAGGGCGGCTGCCACCAGGCACGCCCACGCAGGCGATCAAAAATGGCGACATCCATCAGCTGCGAGACCAGGAAGGCCGCACCCGAGGCCAGGGCGATCCTCGGGCTGGCCAGCCAGACCGAGGCCACCACCGCCAGGGCGAAACCAACGTAAACCACGCGGCGAGCCGCGCCGCTTCCGAAGCGACGATTGGTCAGATCGGTCACGAAATAGGACAACGGATAAGTCAGCGCACCCCAGGTCAACCAGTCGTTGACCGGAAACTGCACCAGGTAATTGGCACTGGCGACCACCAGCACCATGGCAAGGACGAGAAAGGGCATGCGCGTGTCGTGTCGAGTCGGAATGGGCGCCATTGTAGTGGTCCGGGCGACCATCGGAAATCTCCTGAATGATCGGGTATGCTCGTCCAGGGACTGTTGTACCGGGAGATCGAAACCGCCATGACCGCCTGGCTGCTACCGCTTGCCGCCGCCCTCGTCGTCGGCGCGATCGTGTTCTGGTGGCTCTGGCCCGGGCCGCTGGCCCGGCTGTTTCTCCTGCTGGAGCGCCGTCACGGACGGCTGCGTCGGCACCGGGTACAAGCGGCCGGTATCGACTGGCACGTGCTGGAGGGCGGGCACGGAGAACCCCTGATCCTCTTGCATGGCTTCAATGGCGATGGCTATCACTTTACCCGCATCGCCCGATTTCTCGATGGGCATTTCCGGATCATTGCCCCCGACCTGCCCGGCTTCGGCCAAACCCGTTTCGAAGGGGAACTCGACTTCCGCATCGAGCAGCAGGCTGAGCGGTTACTCGCCCTGCTCGACGAGATGGGCATCCACAACTTCTACCTCGGCGGCAGTTCCATGGGCGGCTACCTGGCCTGTGCGCTGGCGCGCCGGGTGCCCGAACGCGTTCGTGCGCAGTGGCTGCTGGCACCGGGCGGCCTGCAAACCACGCCGCTCTCGCCATTGTTTCAGGTGGTCTTCGAGGGCGGACACAACGCCCTCGTGGTCCGCAATCGCAAGGAATTCGGTCAACTGATGGACTACTGCTTCATCCGCCCCCCCTGGATCCCCCTACCCCTGGCGCGAGTACTCGCAGACCGCGCCGGCCGCCACGCGGTTCGCGCCCAGCGCATCTTCGACAGCATCCGCTTCGAGTCCACACCGCTCGAAGAGCTGGCCGACGGGCTCGACGTCCCGACCCTGATTGTCTGGGGACAAGTGGACCAGGTGCTGCATCCCGATGGCCTGGACATTCTGGCCGAACGGCTGGCCGACAATCAGACGCTGCTGTTGCCTGAAACAGGGCACCTGCCCATGCTGGAACGCCCGCGCGAAGTCGCCGAAGCCTGGCTGGCATTTGCCAGCAGGGCGGCTCGGCAATCCCGCCGCACGCTACCGGCCGAATGATGTATCTTCGATAGACGGGCCGAAAGGGGACGGACCGGCTTAATCGATTCAGAAGGAAAAGAAATGGCTCGACATGCAATCGCCCCCGAACGACTGCGCTGGCAGCCCGAAATAGAAAAGCTGCCCGCCGATTCAACTCGCGATCTGCCGGTCCTCGAAGGCACGCTGGGCCAGGAATCGGCCGCTGACGCGCTGCGCTACGGCATCACGCATCCAGGCCACAATCAGCACGTGTTCGTACGCGGACCGCGTGGGAGCGGCCGCGAACGCCTGGTCGAGAGCCAGTTCGGATCACTCAAGCCGAAAGCCCGTCAGTTTCGCGACTTCTGTTTCGTTCACAACTTCTCCAACCCCGACCGCCCGCATCTGATCACACTGCCGCGCGGCGAAGGCCGCTCGTTCCAGCGACAGATGCATCGCATGGCCTTGTTCATACGCGAGCGCCTGCCCGAGATTCTCGCCAATGACCCGATCCGGTCGCGTCGGGAAGCCCGACGCGAGACGGCCGAGCGCGACATCCGCGCCCTGCTGCGCCCGCTCGAAAGCAAGCTCGACGCCGAAGGCCTGGCCCTGGTGCGAAGCCAGGCGGGGCCCAATGCGCGGCTACAGGTGTCGATCAAACTCATGGGAAAACCGGTCTCCCAGGAAGAATTCCGCAATATGGTCGCGCGCAAGCAGGCCACCGAAGCCGACCGCAAGAAGATCGAGGCCCGGATCGCCACATTCGAAGATGAGCTGCAGAAAATTGCCCGCCAGATCCGCAAGAAATGGCAGCAGGCCCAGCAGCATATCGAACAGATTGATGTTGCCGAAACCGCGCGCATCCTGGGCGACATGACCAGCGAAATATCCGAACGATTCAAGGCGCCGGGCATCGATGCTTACCTGCGCGAAATCATCGACGACGTGCTGGAAAAGCGCATCGGGCACGAAACCAGCCAGCTCGCCGACCCGACCGTCCTCTATGGCGTCAACGTTCTCAATATGGGGGGCGACGACGAAGACCTGCCCCTGATCACGACCAATACGGTCACGCCGGCGAATCTCTTCGGAACCGTCGATCCGACCTGGCGCAGCGGCGACCGTGCCGTCGCTTCGTATCGGGGAATCCGCTCGGGCGCACTCATCCAGGCCGACGGCGGCTTCCTCGTTCTTGATGCCGAAGATCTGGTCAACGAGCCGGAAGCCTTTCGCCAGCTGCTGCGTATCCTCAGGGCTGGCGAGGTCGCGATCACTTCTCCGATCACCGACGCGAGCCATTCCTCACAGTCGCTCCGCCCCGAATCCGTGCCGGTCGATGTCGGCGTCATCCTGATCGGCGACCAGGCTGCCTATCGCCGCCTCGAAGCGATCACACCCGAGTTCACGCGCCGATTCCGACTGCTGGCTGACCTCGAGCTGACCATCCCCCGCGATGCCGAGAGCATGGAGCAGACCTGTCGATTCATGGCCAGCATGGTCCAGGAGCAATCGCTTCCTCCGCTGACCCGACCGGGACTCGCGGCCATGCTGGAGGTCAGCCACCGCCTGGCCGACCGAACGCAGCGGCTCACCACCCGGGTTGGCCAGTTGACGGATGTAGTCCGCGAAGCTGGCTTCATCGCCGGTCGTGACAACAGCCGGGAAATCAGCCGCGATCACGTGGATTCAGCGTTCGAGCACATCCGCCGCCGTGCCGGTGTTCAGTGGCTGAACCGGTTGCACGACGATATCGACTCCGAGCGCATCCGGCTGCGGGGCCGTTCGGCCGGGCAAGTCAATCTGGTGGTGAGCCAGCGCCAGTCCGACCTGTACTTCGGTGTGCCGACACGCCTGAGCATGGCCCTGGTGAAATCCCAATCCGCAAAGCTATCACTGGAATACGGCGCTCGTTCCGACCAGCCACGCCAGTTCCTGCTGCCGCTGCTGGGAGAGATGCTGCAGCTTTCCGGCGTACCATCGATCCAGGCCACCCTTTCGATCGCTGCCGACATCGATGCCGAGGACCTCGATGCCACACTCCTGGGCCAGGCCTGCGGGCTGGTCGCGACGCTTGCCGGGCTGTCGATGCGCCAGGATATCGCCGTCATCGGCGCACTTGACGCGCGCGGCCAGGTGATTGGCGTCGATCACGTCAATGAGCGCGTCGAGGGCTTCTTCGAGGCCTGCAAGCATGTCGGCCTCACCGGCAAGCAGGGCGTGATCATCCCGGCTGCCAACCAGAACCGGCTGGCGCTCGACAAATCGGTCGTCAAGGCCTGCACCAACGACCAGTTCCATGTCTATGGCGTGGCCGGCATCGGCGAAGCGCTGGAACTGCTGACCGGCAAGCCGGCAGGCACCTGGAAGGAAAACGCCTTTAGTGCCGACTCCGTCCTGGAACGAGCGCGAGAAGCGCTTCAGCCCTGACTCAGTTCCCTCCGATGACCGGCGATTCCGAGCTTGTCGAGTGAGCGCTCGAGCCGGGCCAGCATGCGATCAGGTCTGACCGGTCCCGGGCGAATGCGGGCTCGGTCGAAGTCGATCACGAACCACTGGCCGTGTGCGTCGATCAACAGGTTGTGGGCATTGAGATCGGCATGCACCACCCCGGCCCGGAAAAAACGTGCAAGGGTCTCGCCCAGGCGCTGCCAATCGCCGGCATCGAGATCATTGCCGATCTCGCCCAGGCTGTGTGCGCCCTCGATCAGGCGGGTCAGCAGTGCCGCCCGCGCGGTCAGGCCGAGGCGCTCGCAGCCAACCATGAGCGGCCGCGGCACGGGCAGGCCCTGTTGATGCAGGCGTTCGAGGACGCGCCACTCGCGAAAGCCGCGGCTGCGCTGATAGCCGGTGAACAGGTAGCGATCGCGGCTGATGCGGGCGATCTGCCCGCCGCGCAGGTAGCGGCGCAGGACGGCCGGACCGGCGGCGGTGCTCACGGCCAGCGCCTGGCCACGGCCGCCGAACTCGGCCAACACGGCATCACGCTGGCGCCAGAAATCGGGCGCCAGCCATTCCGGACTGATGACATCGAGCACCGAGGGGTCGTATAGAATACGGGTGGCGCCCGCTTGCAGTTGCGCTTCCGGCATTTTTCTTCTCTGCCCTCGGTATTCCGGATTCCTGTTGTGCCCGAAACGAGCCGCTACGAACGTCCCCGCTCCATCTGCCTGTTGCGCCTGTCGGCGCTGGGTGACGTATGCAACACCGTCCCGCTGGCTCGAGCGCTGACACAGACCTGGCCCGAGACCCGGCTGACCTGGGTGATCGGGCGCTCCGAACACCGACTGGTTCACGACCTGCCCGGGGTGGAGTTCATTGTATTCGACAAGCACGGCCGTTTGCGGGGCTTCCCGGCGCTGAAGAACCAGGTGAAGGGACGCTGCTTCGATGTCCTGCTGCTGACCCAGACTTCACAGCGCGCCGCACTGGCGTCCATGCTCGTCCGGGCCGGGCGCCGCGTCGGTTACGACCGGCCGCGTTCGCGGCCCGGTCACGGTCTGGTCATCAACGAACGCATCGCCGCCGTGCCCTTTCAGCACCAGACCCGCGCCTATCTTGAATTCGCCCGTCACCTGGGGGCCGATGTCGGGAATGTCGATCGGCGGCTGCCGGTTCCCGATCAGGCGCGAGAGTTTGCCCGGCATCATCAACCGGAAGCCGGACAAGCCGTGATCATCAGCCCGGCCTCCAGCCACGTCCGACGCAACTGGCACGCGGCGGGCTATGCCGAGGTCGCCGACTGGGTCATCGAGAAGACTGGCCGACCGGTGATTCTGATGGGCGGACCGTCCGGGACGGAGCGGATGCTGGCCGAAGCAATCGAGACGCGGATGCGTCAGCGCCCGATCAACCTGGTCGGGCAGGACACGCTCAAACAGGCGCTGGCGATGTTCGAGCGTGCGGCCTGCGTCATCTCGCCCGACTCGGGTCCGGCCCACTTCGCCGATGCCATGGGCACGCCCGTGGTCGGGCTCTATGCCGCAACCTGGGCCCGCCGCAGCGGCCCGCTCGACAGCCTGGCCCATACCGTGGACCGCTTCGCAGAGGCCGCTCAGCAACTCGCCGGAAAGCCCCCGGAAAAGCTGCGCTGGGGCAAGCGCATCGAAAAACCCGGGGTGATGGACCTGATCACCCCGGACATGGTTATCGAACGGCTAGCAGCTGTTCTCTGATCACCAGCCGACGCACTCAGTCCCGGCACCTTCGCTCGACTCGCCCTCTGCCACCCGATCGACCGAGACGTTGGCCGTTGCCGTGGCCCCGTGCGGGTCGCTGATGGTGTAGCGGAAGCGGTTGCGCCCGTTGCAGGAATCGGTGATTCGGAAGGTAATCGTGCCGTCCTCGTTGATCGTGTAGTCGGCCGGCACGCCATACCACTGAACGACCTCGATGATTTCCAGCGGATCGCCATCCGGATCGAAGTCGTTGGCCAGTACATCGACCGTCACGGCCTCGCCCACCGTGGTGGTTGCTTCGTCGGGATTGGCGACCGGCGCACGGTTGGCGAACACCACCTCGATGCTCACCGTGCCCGAAGCCTCGCCACCGCGCCCGTCGCTGACGGTGAATGAAAAACTGTCGCTGCCGAAGAACTCGGCTTCCGGCTGGTATCGCAACACGCCACCCGACTCCGTCACGGTGCCGTTACTCGGCTGCGCGAAGCCGGCAATGCTCAACGCATCACCGTCGGGGTCGCTGGCTTCGGCCAGCACGTCGATATCGATGGGCTGATTGCGCTGGGTCGAAACGCTCAGGTCGCCGACAACGGGCGGCTGATTGGGAGACTCCACGGTGACGCTGACGTTGGCACTTGCCTGGCCGCCAAAGCCGTCGTCGATGGTGTAGCTGAAGCTGTCACTGCCGATGAAGCCTTCATCCGGCGTGTACAGCAGTTGGCCTCCGCTGACAGTTACCTGGCCATTGCCTGGTTCACCCACCGACACGATCGTGAGCGTATCGCCATCGGCATCGCTGTCGTTGGCGAGCACATCGAGCGCATTGTCGATCGAGTCAACTTCGACGCTGAACTGATCGTCAGTGGCCTGCGGTGCCTCGTTAGCGAACTCGATCTCGCCCTCGGTCACGCTGGTCGTGCTCTCCTGGTAGCGATAGTAATCCACTATGCGCTTGTGTCGGACCGGGTTGCGCAGCGCGCGCCGAATCCAGGGCGCCTCGACCGGCACTTCGACCTGACGGAGTTCGGTGGCCGGCTCGTCCGGCCCGACGGTCACCGTTTGAGTGCTGGTGCGCTCGGTCACGAAGCTGATCTCAACACGGCGATTGCGGCTGCGATTCTCTTCGCTGTCGTTGGGGAAGCGTGGCTCGGTCTCGCCTTCGCCCCGCCAGTCGATCTGCCCGGATTCGACGCCGCGGGCAGTCAGGTAGTCGACCACCGAGCGAGCGCGCCGCTCGCTCAGACCCTGGTTATATTCCTCGGTGCCGATATCGCAGGTGTGTCCCACGATCTGGATGTCGCCCACCAGGCCGGCATCGTCGATTACGGCCAGGATTTCATCGAGCGTATTCTCGGCAGCAGGCTTGAGCACCGATTTGTCGAAATCGAAAGTCGTGCGATCGGTCAGCGTCACTTCATTGACCGTGACGCGCTCCTCCGTACGTGGTTCGCCGGGCACTTCGACTTCGACATCGCGATACTGACGAGCGGGACGGAAGGAACTGCTCGCTCCGCCGAAGCTGAAGCTGTAAACCACGCTGCCACGCAAATCGTTGTCGTCGATGACGAAATCACCGTCCTTGTGCGCATAGCTGGTGCGGAAACTCAAACCGTGCGGCGAATTGTGAAAGCGCTTGTCCAGCGATAGCGAGGCCGTCAATTGCGACGAGCTGAAATCACCTTCCTCATAGTCCAGACCGCCTCGCAGGCGAATCAGGGGGTCTTCGAAAAAGCGTTCGGCGCGCAGGCCCAAGCCCCTTTCGTAGGGCTCTTCAAACCACTCGGTGACGGTCTCGATGGCATCGACACGCGTGAAATCGCGACCGTTGATCTCTCCGGAAACCAGCCGATCCTCGATCGAAATCGTACGATCGACCATTCGTTCATCGGACAGGGCCGCCATACCGTAGCCGGAGAAGGCCCAGTTGCGGCCTTCCCAGCCGGCGCCAAAGGTCAGCTTGCGGTCCTCGAACTGGTTCTGGTCGGCGGCGATGAACAGCTTGGCGACATTGCCGTCGGTATAGACCGGGCCGTCCGGGCCTTCCTCGGAGGATTCGTTGACCAGCCAGTGATAGTTGAGCTTGATCCCGCCGGCACCCTCAGTGCCGAGCCAGCCGTCGCCAATGAAGCTGGAACGCTGCGACTCGTACAGGGCCGCCTGGAACTCGCCAATGACGTCGAACTCGCTGTCGAGCCCGATGCCGATGCGATAGCGGTCACCAATGAAATGAAACGTGGTCGTACCCGCTCCGGAGCGGGATTCCTCGTCCGGCTCGACCTGGGCAGCCGAAACCGTGATCAGGCCGGTCGCCAATAGGACCGAAAGTATCAGTTTGCGCAGCATCGCTATGCCCCTGCCGAGAGTCAGACCGACAATTCTAACGCTGAATCGTGAAAACTGCACAGAATGTTCGTGCACTACACGGCCGTCTAGCGATAGCTGGAGTAGGACTTTTCTTCGCGGATATCCGAGCCCAGCGCTTCGTTGATGCGCTTCTTGATCGCGGCCCGTTCGTCGTTGCGAATGTAGACCGAGCGCGCCAGCTGGACGAAATCCTCGCCGAAATCGCTCCGGCTTTCGTGGCTGCGGATGGCATTCTCGATGTCCCAAAGCGCCTCGTTGACGCGCCGCAATGCCAGGCGAAATTCAGCAACGACCTCGTCGTCAACACCGGCCTGCTTCCAGACCTGCGAAAGCAACGCATGCTCGCGTTCGATATAGGCCCGCTTGGCCGCATCGTCGATGCGCTCGAGCTTGATCTCGAGGATGGCGAGCTTGTCGAGCAGCTCACCGGGAGAGACGGGAATCAGCAGTTCCATACGTCGTTCTTCTCGATTGCGACTGCCCGGAGTCCGGGCAGCCGCCGATTTTCGATCAGGACTGCGCTTCTTCTTCCTTGAGCGCCTTCATGCTCAGACGGATGCGGCCCTGCTTGTCAACCTCGAGCACCTTGACCTTGACCTTCTGGCCTTCATGGAGTTCGTCGGTGACGTTCTCGACACGCTCGTCGGAGATCTGCGAGATGTGCACCAGGCCGTCCTTGCCGGGCAGGATGGTCACGAACGCACCGAAGTTCATGATCTTGGTGACCGTGCCTTCGTAGACCGTCCCCACTTCGACATCAGCGGTGATCTGTTCGATCATGCGGCGCGCCTCGTCGGCGGCTGCCTGGTTGACGGAGGCAATGGTGACCGTGCCGTCGTCCTGGATGTCGATGGTGGTACCGGTCTCCTCGGTGATCTGGCGGATGGTCGAGCCGCCCTTGCCGATCACGTCGCGGATCTTGTCCGGATGCACCTTCATGGTGAACAGGCGCGGTGCGTACTCGCTCATTTCCTCGCGCGGCTTGCCGATGACCTGGTTCATCTGCTCGAGGATATGACCGCGGCCGGCATTGGCCTGCTTGAGGGCGACTTCCATGATCTCCCTGGTGATGCCGGTGATCTTGATGTCCATCTGCAGGGCAGTAATGCCGTCGGCGGATCCGGCCACCTTGAAATCCATGTCGCCGAGGTGATCTTCGTCGCCGAGAATGTCGGTGAGCACGGCAAAACGATCGCCGTCCTTGATCAGGCCCATAGCGATACCGGCGACCGGTGCCTTGATCGGCACCCCGGCATCCATCATCGCCAGTGACGAACCACAAACAGTCGCCATGGAGCTCGAACCGTTGGATTCGGTCACTTCCGAGACGATGCGCAGGACGTAGGGGAATTCCTCACCCTTCGGAACGACGGCGGCTAGAGCACGTTTGGCCAGCTTGCCGTGGCCAATCTCGCGACGCTTCGGGCCGAGCATGAAGCTGGTCTCGCCGACGCAGAACGGGGGGAAGTTGTAGTGGAGCATGAACTGCTCCTTGTACTCGCCCTCGATGGCATCGATGATCTGCGCGTCGCGGCCGGTCCCCAGCGTGACGACGCACATGGCCTGGGTCTCGCCGCGGGTGAAGATGGCCGAACCGTGGGTACGCGGGAAGACGCTGACTTGCATGTCGAGCGGACGCACGGTGGTCAGGTCACGACCGTCGATCCGGTTCTGGCCGGCCAGGATGCGCTCCCGCACCAGCTTCTTCTCGATACCGGCGAAGGCGTCGGAGACGTCGTCGCTGCTCAGCGCATTCTCGTCATCGTCACTGCAGAGCTGCTCGATAACGCGGTTCTTGACTTCGGAGATGGCGTCGCGGCGCTGCGGCTTGTCGGTCAGGTCATAGGCTTTCTCCAGACCGTCGCCGATGGCGCTCTTGACCTTGTCTTCGAGCCCTTCCGGCGCTTCAGGCGCCTGCCAGTCCCACTTGGGCTTGCCAGCCTCGGCCGTAAGCTCCTCGATCGCCTTGATGGCCACCTGCATCTGCTCGTGACCGAAGGTCACTGCACCGAGCATCTGCTCTTCGGAGAGCTGGTCGGCCTCGGATTCAACCATCAGCACGGCATCGGCGGTACCGGCAACCACCAGGTTCAGGCTCGACTCTTCGAGCTGGGTGGTGGTCGGGTTGACCACGTACTCGTTGTTGATGAAACCGACCCGGGCACCACCGATCGGGCCCTGGAACGGCGCGCCGGACAGCGACAGCGCCGCCGAAGCGCCGATCATGGCGGGGATGTCGGCATCCACTTCGGGATTGGACGACATCACGGTCGCGATGACCTGGGCTTCGTTGAGAAAGCCCTTGGGGAACAGCGGACGAATGGGTCGGTCGATCAGGCGCGAGGTCAGGGTGTCCTTCTCGGTCGGACGCCCTTCGCGCTTGAAGAAGCCGCCCGGAATGCGGCCGGCGGAATAATACTTTTCCTGGTAATTGACGGTCAGCGGGAAAAAGTGCTGACCCGGCTTGGCTTCCTTGCGCACCACGGCAGTCACAAGGACCACGGTATCGGCCATGGTCACCAGCACGGCACCATCGGCCTGGCGTGCGACGTGCCCGGTTTCGAGCGTCACGTCGTGCTCGCCGAATTTGAACGTCTTGCTGAACTTATCCACTTCACTCACTCCACTTTGCACTTGCAATAGAAAACACCCCGGATCAGCTCATGGGCCGCCGGGGTGTCGTTTTCAATCGGGCAGAAACCGCGCTTTAACGGCGCAGGCCAAGGCGCTCGATCAGGTTTCGATAGCGCTGGATGTCCTTCTTCTTGACGTAGTCCAGCAGCGAACGGCGCTGATTGACGAGCTTGAGCAGCCCCCGACGGGAGTGATGGTCCTTCTTGTGATTCTCGAAGTGCCCGGTCAGATCCTGGATGCGCGCAGTCAATAGCGCAACCTGAACTTCCGGGGAACCCGTATCACCCTCGGCGAGCTGGTGTTCCTTGACAACCTGGCTCTTTTCTTCAGCGGTCAGAGTCATTTTCAAACTACTCCTGAAACAGTTCGGTAGGGCGACCGGGCTTTTCCAGAAAACCCCCTGGGCGGACCCCAGGCCGGGCTTTGTGCAAAAGCCCCAGTCGCCAGATTTCATTAAGCCCGGCATTATAACCGCCCCCGAGAGGCCGGAGCAACCAGTTTTCAGGCTTCAGGATTCCCGCCCACAGCCGAACCAGCCGAACCAGCCAACCAGCCAACCAGCCAACCAGCCAACCAGCCAACCAGCCAACCAGCCAACCAGCCAACCAGCCAACCAACACGCTACAATTACTGCCTTTGACCAACCGGAGCGCCCATGCCCCGCCTGGACAGCCACGTCAACCGCAAGGATGCGGATTTCGTCGCGCGCGACGAGCACCATCGAAATCTCGCCGCTGAATTGCGGGAAAAGCTCGAGCAGACCGCACTGGGCGGGCCAGAGAAGTCGCGCGAAAAGCACGAGGGCCGCGGCAAGCTGCTGCCACGCGAGCGCGTGCGCACCCTGCTCGACCCCGGCAGTCCGTTCCTGGAGGTCGCGCCGCTGGCGGCCAACGGCATGTACGAAGATGCCGCGCCCGGCGCGGGCGTGATTGCCGGCGTGGGGCGCGTCAACGGCGTCGAGTGCATGGTCGTGGCCAACGACGCCACGGTGAAGGGCGGCACCTACTACCCGATCACGGTCAAGAAGCACCTGCGCGCCCAGGAGATCGCCCTGGAAAACCACCTGCCCTGCATCTACCTGGTCGACTCCGGCGGCGCCTTTCTGCCGCTGCAGGACGAGGTTTTCCCGGATCGCGACCACTTCGGTCGCATTTTTTACAATCAGGCCCGGCTGTCGGCCAGGAATATCCCGCAGATCGCCGTGGTGATGGGCTCTTGCACTGCCGGCGGCGCCTACGTGCCGGCGATGTGCGACGAGGCGATCATCGTCAAGGAGCAGGGCACGATCTTTCTCGGCGGCCCGCCGCTGGTCAAGGCCGCCACCGGTGAGGAGGTCGACGCCGAAACACTGGGGGGTGCAGACGTACACACGCGCCTGTCCGGCGTGGCCGACCATTTCGCCGAAAACGACACCCATGCGGTGGCCACCGCGCGCGAGCTGGTCGGCAACCTCAATCGCCCCGAACCGGCCTTCGGGCCCAGCGAGGACCCAAGCGAGCCAGCGTATCCCGCCGATGACATCTACGGCATCCTGCCCGACGACACCCGCTACCCCTTCGAGGTACGCGAGATCATCGCGCGCATCGTCGACGGCTCGGAGTTCACGGAATTCAAGGCCCGCTACGGCACGACACTGATTTGCGGCTTCGCCGCCATTCACGGCTACAAGGTCGGCATTGTCGCCAACAACGGCATCCTGTTCTCCGAGTCGGCGCTGAAGGGTGCGCACTTTATCGAGCTGTGCAATCAGCGCAACATCCCGCTGGTTTTTTTGCAAAACATCACCGGCTTCATGGTCGGCAAGAAGTACGAGCAGTCGGGCATCGCCCGCGACGGGGCCAAGATGGTCACCGCAGTGGCCTGCTCGCACGTGCCCAAGTTCACGGTCGTCATTGGCGGCTCCTTCGGCGCCGGCAATTACGCCATGTGCGGCCGCGCTTACCAGCCGCGATTTTTGTGGATGTGGCCGAACGCCCGCATCTCAGTAATGGGCGGCGACCAGGCCGCCAGCGTACTCGCCACCGTCAAGCGCGATGCGCTGGAAGCGCGCGACGAGGAGTGGCCGGAAGCCGAGGAAGAAAAGTTCAAGGCACCGATTCGTGACCAGTATGAACAGCAGGGTCACCCGTATTACGCCACGGCCAGACTCTGGGACGACGGCATCATCGACCCGGTCGACACTCGCCGCGTCCTTGGCCTGGCCATCGCCGCTTCGGCCAACGCGCCGATCGAACGAGAACGCTTCGGCGTCTTCCGGATGTAAGAAATCAACTATCCACAGATGAACACAGATAAACACAGATTAAAGAACGAGAGACGCGCCAGGAGCCTCGCTTCGGGTCGCTATCGACTATTCGTTTACGCGCCCGTTTCCAATTTCTTTCTTTATCCGTGTTCATCTGTGTTCATCTGTGGACAATTCATTTTTTGAATCAAGTACCCGCCATGACTGAACTATTGAAACTCGACATCGACGACCGCGGCGTGGCCACGGTGACGCTCAATCGGCCCGACGTGCACAATGCCTTCAACGCCGAGCTGGTGGCCGATCTTTCGGAGACCTTCGACAAGGTCGCCAGCGACGGCGCGCGGGCGATGATCCTCACCGGTGAAGGTCATTCCTTCTCTGCCGGGGCCGATCTGAACTGGATGCGCGCCATGGCCGAGGCTTCCGAGAACGAAAACCGCAACGACGCCCGGCGCCTGGCGGCCATGCTGCGCAAACTCGACCAGCTGCCCTGCCCGACCATTGCTCGGGTCAATGGTCACGCCTTCGGCGGCGGCGTCGGGCTGATCGCCTGCTGCGACCTGGCCGTGGCGCTGGAAACCGCCAAGTTCGGCCTGACCGAAGTGCGTCTGGGCCTGGCGCCGGCGACCATCGCGCCGTTTGTGATTCCGCGCATCGGCGTCAACAACGCCCGCCACTACATGCTGACCGGTGAACGCATCGATGCCGAACGCGCTGTACGCATCGGACTTGTCAGCGACACCGTACCCAACGGCCAGCTCGACGGCCACGTGGCCGACCTGGTCGATCTGCTGCTCGCCGGCGGCCCACACGCCCAGGCACACTGCAAGGAACTGATCCACAGGATTGCCAGCGGTCAGCACGACGAGGCCGAAACCGACCGCCGCACCTCCGAACTGATCGCGGCCCTGCGCGTCTCGCGCGAAGGTCAGGAAGGTCTCAATGCCTTCCTCGAAAAGCGCAAGCCTTCGTGGATTGCGGGCGATTCCTGAAAAACCTATTTGTCCACAGATGAACACAGATAAACACAGATTGAAATCAACAAGAGGCAAGCTGGAAGTGACAGGTGGGGTAGCTATCGCGTCGACGCTCCAGCGCCCTTACCAGGACTTTTCTTTTATCTGTGTTCATCTGTGTTCATCTGTGGACAATTTTATTATTGGGTGACCATGTTCAAGACCGTCCTGATTGCCAACAGAGGCGAGATCGCCTGCCGCATCATTGCCACCTGTCGCCGCCTGGGTGTGGAGACCGTGGCCGTCTATTCCGATGCCGACGCCAATGCACGGCACGTGCGCCTGGCCGACCGGGCCGTGCATATCGGGGCCGCGGCGGCACGCGAGTCCTACCTGGACATCGATCGCATCATCCAGGCAGCGAAGGACACAGGCGCTGAAGCCATTCATCCCGGCTACGGCTTCCTGGCCGAAAATGCCCGCTTTGCCCGCAAGCTTCGCGATGCCGATCTCATCCTGATCGGGCCGTCCCCGGAAACCATGGACCTGATGGGCTCCAAGGCTGCAGCCAAAGCGAAGATGGAAGCCGCCGAGGTGCCGCTGATTCCCGGCTACCACGGCGACGACCAGGACGACGACACGCTTCTGGAAGAAGCCGAACGCGTCGGCTTTCCGCTGATGCTGAAAGCGGCGGCCGGCGGCGGCGGCAAGGGCATGCGTGTGGTGCATTCCAAAGACGACTTTGACGAAGCACTGAAGGCCGCCCGGCGCGAGGCCTCCGGTGCCTTTGGCGACGAGCGCATGATCATCGAGCGCTACCTGCCCACCCCCCGCCATATCGAAGCGCAGGTATTCGCCGATACCCACGGCAACACCGTGCACCTGTTCGAGCGCGACTGCTCCAGCCAGCGCCGCCACCAGAAGATCATCGAGGAAGCCCCGGCCGCCAGGCTCGACGACGAGGTTCGCCAGAGCCTGCTGGCCGCCGCCGTGCGCGCGGCCGAGGCTGTCGACTACGTCGGTGCCGGCACGGTCGAGTTCCTGGTCGACGGCGACGAGTTCTTCTTCCTGGAAATGAACACGCGCCTGCAGGTCGAGCACCCGGTGACCGAATGCATCACTGGCCTCGACCTGGTCGAATGGCAGCTCCGCGTCGCCGCGGGCGAGGAACTCCCCCTCAAACAGGACGACATCCGCGCGACCGGCCACGCCATGGAAGCGCGCATCTACGCCGAGGATCCCGATCAGGGTTTCGTGCCCTCGACCGGACGAATCGATGCGCTGGTGCTACCCGAGAGCAGTCGGGTGCGCGTCGACTCAGGCGTGGACACTGGCGACGAGGTCAGCATGCACTACGACCCGATGATCGCCAAACTGATCGTCCACGACAGCACCCGCGAGGCCTGCCTGGCGCGCCTCAACCAGGCCCTCGCCGCCAGCTTCATCGCCGGCCCGACCACCAACCTGGGGTTTCTCCAGGCCCTGGCCGGCTCGCAGGTGTTCACGGATGCGGCCATCGATACCGGCCTGCTCGATCGCGAGCTTGCAACCATCCTGGACGCCGGCGAACCACCGCTGGACACCCTGGCGGCGGCCGCCGGCCGCTGGCTGCTGATGCAGGAGTCACATGCGACCGGGAATACGCCCTGGGACACATGCGATAGCTGGCGCCTGGGGGAGCCGGCCACGCGTTCACTCGATATCGAGAGCGCAGACCAGCGCCTCACCGTCGAGGCGACCGGATTTGCTGGCGACTATCGCTTGCAGATCGACGGTGAGACCCACCCGGTCCGCATCCAACAGTTATCCGGCACCGAGTTCAGCCTGACCCTGGACGGCCAGGCGCGCCGAGCGCAGATCCACGCCGCCGGCGAACACCGCCTGGAGGTCTGCCTCGACAGGCGCCGCTGGCCCGTCATTCGCCACGCCCGCTTCGAAGCCGCGGTCGACAGCAGCGCCAGCGACGGCCGCCTGCTCGCCCCCATGCCCGGCAAGATCCTCGAGATCCGCGTCGAACCCGGCCAGGCCGTCAGCGAAGGTGAAACCCTGCTGATCATGGAAGCGATGAAGATGGAACTGGCGATCAAGGCGCCGATGGATGGGGCCGTCTCCCAGATCGCCGTTAGCGCCGATGACATTGTGGAAGCAGATGCATTGTTGTTGGAGATCGAAGCCGGGGATCAGTGATCTAGGTGTGATCTCTCAGTAGGTTGTCTTAATCCGCCAGCGTCAGCCTCGTCACCTTCTGGAAACCCCGCGGTAGCTTCTTGCCGCGCTGGGCGCGCTCGCCCCAGTAGTTTTCGGTGTCGTTCCAGCCAAGCCGCAGGTAGCGCTGACCGGCCCACACCAGGCAGTCTTCGCCGGCGGCGATGACGATGGCGCCGGCCATCTTCTCGCCGGCCTTTTTCGCCTTGGGCGGGATATTGATCAACTTGTTGCCCTTGCCCTTGGACAGTTCAGGCACTTCGGACAGGTAGAAGGCCAGCAGGTAGCCCTCGCTGGTAGCGCAGACGATCACGGCTTCCTCGTCTTCGGTCACCGGCGCGATGGGCAGCACGTCCGAACCGGCCGGCACGGTGAGCATCTGCTTGCCGGCCTTCTGGCGGGTGTGCAGGTTTTCCAGCTGGGTGACGAAACCATAGCCGGCGTCACTGGCCAGCAGCACGCGTTCTTCGGGTGCGCCGATGGCCAGGCTGCGGAAGACAGCATCGGACTTCGGACTGAAACGGCCGGTCAGTGGTTCACCCAGGCTGCGAGCCGAGGGCAGCTCGTGGGCGATCAATGAATAGCTGCGGCCGGTGGAATCGAGGAAGCAGGCCGTCTGCGTGCTACGGCCACGGACGGCGGCCAGGAACTCGTCGCCGGCGCGATAGTTGAGTTCCTCGGGCTTGATATCGTGGCCCTTGGCGGCGCGCACCCAGCCGTTGTCGCTCAGCACCACGGTGACCGGCTCGGATGGAACCAGGTCGGTTTCCTTCAGGGCCTGGGCGGCGGCACGTTCGACGATCTGGGAACGGCGTTCGTCGCCGTAGGCCTCGGCGTCTTCGAGCAGTTCGTCGCGAATCAGGCGAGTGAGTTTCTTGGGCGAATCGAGGATCTCCTCGATCTGCTTGCGCTCGTCCTCGAGTTTGTCCTTTTCGCCCTGGATCTTCATTTCCTCGAGCTTGGCCAGGTTGCGTAGCTTGAGTTCGAGGATGGCTTCCGCCTGGGTGCCGGTCAGGCCGAAGCGTTCCATCAGGACGGGTTTGGGCTCGTCCTCGCTGCGAATGATGTGAATGACCTCGTCGATGTTGAGGTAGGCGATCAACAGGCCGTCGAGAATATGCAGGCGATCGACCACCTGGTCGAGACGGTGCTCCAGGCGCCGGGTGACGGTCTGACGCCGGAATTCGAGCCACTCGATCAACAGGTCCTTGAGATTGCGCACGCCGGGCCGGCCGTTGAGGCCGATGACGTTGAGGTTCATGCGTGCGCTCTTTTCCAGGTCGGTGGTCGCGAACAGGTGATCCATGAGCTGATCGAGGTCGACCCGGTTGCTGCGCGGCACGATGACCAGGCGGGTGGGATGCTCGTGGTCGGACTCGTCGCGCAGGTCGGTAACCCAGGGCAGCTTCTTGGCCTGCATCTGCCCGGCGATCTGCTCGAGCACCTTGGCCGGCGAGGCCTGGTGCGGCAGGGCCGTGATGATGATTTCCTCACCTTCCCGCTCCCACCTGGCGCGCTGGCGGATGCCGCCGGAGCCGGTTTCGTAGAGGTTGAGCAACTCCTCTCTCGAGCTGATGATTTCCGGCCCACCGGGAAAGTCAGGTGCCGGGATGTGCTCACACAACTCGGCCACGGTGGTCTTCTTCGGCGCCTCGAGCAGGCGAATGCAGGCCGAGACCACCTCACGCAGGTTGTGCGGGGGAATATCGGTGGCCATGCCCACGGCGATCCCCTGGCCGCCGTTCAAGAGCACGTTGGGCAGACGGGCGGGCAGCAACTTGGGTTCTTTCAACGTGCCGTCGAAGTTGGGCACCCACTCGACCGTGCCCTGCCCCAGTTCGGCCAGCAGGTTCTTCGCGTAGGGCGCCAGACGCGACTCGGTATAGCGCATGGCCGCAAAGGACTTGGGATCGTCGGGCGAGCCGAAGTTGCCCTGCCCGTCGACCAGCGGATAGCGATAGGAAAAGGGCTGAGCCATCAGCACCATGGCCTCATAGCAGGCCGAGTCGCCGTGAGGATGGAATTTACCGATCACATCGCCGACCGTTCGGGCCGACTTCTTGTGCTTGGAAGCTGCCGAAAGCCCCAGCTCGCTCATGGCGTAGACGATGCGCCGCTGCACGGGCTTGAGGCCGTCGCACAAGTTGGGCAGGGCGCGGTCAAGCACGACATACATTGCGTAGTCGAGGTAGGCGCGCTCGGCGTAGGTGCGCAGGGGTTGCTGTTCGAAGTCGCCGGTTACGGGTTTGATTTCACTCATGGCGACGAATTGTCGCCGATGACGCCTACGGCTGCCACAGTTCGTGGCAGCAGAACCGGATTAATGCGTCAGGTTGACCCCGCGAGCTGCCGTATCCAGCCAGGCAATCACTTCCCCGTCCTGCAGGAATTCGATTCGATCCAGGTCGGGGTTGTGGCGCAGGGCGATACCCGCTCTGCCGTCCAGTTCCAGCGGCACGCCGCCGGCCATGCGAATGGAGTTGGTGCCGAGATCGAGGCCGACATCGAACTGGCCCCTCATCCAGAGCCCGCGCCGGCCGTGGGTGTGTCGGTCGAATTCGATGCCGGTGTCGTAGTAGCCGGCGCCCGGCTGCCCGGCCAGGCGCAGACCGGCCATCCAGCTGCCGTCCATGCCGGGTGCCCACCATCGGTGGTCATCGGAAAGGGGGCCGGTCTGGACCTGCAGCCCGGCGCTGCCCGTGTAGGCCTTGTTCTGAACGTTCAGGCCGATCAGATAGGAACGCTCGTCTCCCATGTCGTAGGTTTCGATATTGCTGCCGATGGCGGCACCCGAGCCGTAGGCAAACACGTCGGCGTGGTAGGCGGCCGCCCAGCCCGCGCCACGCTTGCGCAGATTGACGATGCTGCCGACCGCATCACCGCGATCATGATTGGTATCGAGGTTGACGAAGAAGGCCAGCGGATATGAGGTGGTATCCGGCGGCACGTCGTTGTGTTGCTGCAGGCTCATCAGCGTGTGCGTGTAGCCGGTGTCGCCGGGATTGGGTGCGTTGTTGTAACGGCGGTAGTCCAGCGGTGCATTGATTGGCATGAACTGTTCCGGGTCGGCGCTCCCGGCCGCCTGATCGTCGACGAACAATGCTTCCTGCGGTCCGATCTCGATATGCGCCCAGTGCGGGAAGGGAAAATCGGCCACCGCCCAGGCCAGACCGGCGCAAAGGGCGGTTACCGCAACGGCCGCCCGCCAGGGGAACTGCCAAGGCAGCCCGCGACTGCCCTGCGTGCGGACGAAGCCATCAAGATCACGCCTGAGAATGCGCCGGCAACGCCCGATACCCACTTCGGCCAACCGGCCGGCGGCGATTTCGGCCTCGATATCGGCCGTTGAAACGCGCAGCACTTCGGCCGCTTCATCCAGGGTCAGAACGGGACGAATGTTCATGGCGCTTGACTCCGTTTCCAGTCCGGGCTGAGCCCAAGGCTAGCACGCACGCTTCAGTCAACCCGGCCTTGAGCCGGGATCCCGCACCTGCCCTCTGTCATCGCAGCATTGAGCCGGGATCTCGCACCGGCCTCCTGTCATCCCGGCCTTGAGCCGGGATCTCGCACGGTGAGCAGTGGCAAAACCTGACTCATAGCCACCTGGAAGGTGCAGGCCCCGGCTCTCCGCTACGCTGCGGCCGGGACGTTAATTCGCTCTTGCAGCGAGCGAATTAACGTTTGACGAATTTCAGCGTGAAACGGTCGCTTTCACCGATCTGACGGTACTTTTCCTCGTCTTCGCCTTCGGGCACGTTGAGGCTAGGCGGAAGAGTCCAGACGCCATTGGGGTGGTCGGCGGTGTCGTCCGGGTTGGCGTTGACCTCACCGGCTTCTTCCAGCACGAAACCGGAGGACTCGACGATGCCCACGACCCAGCTTTGCTTGATGTAGCCGGTACGCGGATCGTGTTCCGCATCCTCTGGCGCGCGATGGCCGACCACGCCGAACACGCCGCCGGGCTTGAGCACTTCGAAAGCGGCCTTGGCCACGTCGCGGAAGCTGTCATCGCCGGCGTAGCTGTGCACGTTGCGGAAGGTCAGCACCATGTCGGCCGATCCGGGCTCGCCCAGGTTCACCATTTCGGGCGGGTCGAAAGCGATAATCTCCACCTCGCCGAAGCGTTCGGCGGAAATGCGCTCCTTGTACTTGGCCATGCCCGGTTCGTAGTAGCTTGGCAGTTCGTCCGCCTCCATGTTCCAGTGAGCGGCAACGAGCTTGCCCTCCTCGGCCAGATAGGGCCCGAGAATCTCGGTATACCAGCCACCCGCCGGGGAAATCTCGATCACCGTCATGTCCGGCTCGATGCCGAAGAAGGTCAGCGTCTCGTACGGATTGCGGTACTGGTCCCGTTCGGCTTCCGCCGCCGGCCGCTCGTCGCTTTCGATCACGTTCCTGAGCTTGTCGTCGGCCAGGGCCGGGGCGGCCAGCAACAAGGCCGAAATCGCCAAACTGCCTGTACGCAGTGCATTCATGATCTTCACTCCAGTTCTGCCGTAAGTTGAAACAGCCGGTGCCCGCTGGCCAGGTACTTGCGCTCGAACGGGCTGACCGGATCGTCGGTCTCAAAAGATACCACTTTCACGTCGATGACTCCGGCCAGGGACAGTGCGCGAGCAAATTCCTCGATGTACAGGGCATGGTTGCTGCGCAACACCAGCCGACCGGCCAGTGCCAGCAGGTCGGGGAATACGGGATGGCCGTGCCAGCGGCGCATCAGATGCACCGCCTTGGGCCAGGGATTGGGGTAGAGCAGGTAGTGATGCGCCACTCGCCGGCCCCTTTCGCCCATCAGCCGCCATAGATCGGGCAAGTCGGCGCGGATCAGGCGGGCGTTGTCAGGCAGTTCGGGCGCTCGGCCCAGCCTGGCGGCACTCTTGTCGACGCCGATCACTCGACAGTCGGGGTGCCTGGCCGCGAGCGCTTTGGTCGAGGCACCGGTGCCACAACCGGAATCCAGTACCAGCGGACGTTCGGAATCGATCCACTCGGCCAGTTCGGCGAAGGCGCCGCGGCTGTAGTCGTGAACGGGCGAACGCCAATGATGACGCAAGTGGCGCAGGACGGTTTCGTCGAGCCGCCGGTGCGGTCCGCTCTGCGAGCTCTGCGGGATGCGTGACTGCATCATGGGCACGCCGGGAGGGAATGGTGGGCCGTGAAGGACTCGAACCTTCAACCAATAGGTTAAAAGCCTACTGCTCTACCATTGAGCTAACGGCCCGGATCAAAGCAAGCCGGCTATGATAATTCGAAATCCGGCGAGACTCAACGTGCCGCCTGCTTTAAGTCTCGGTTTTCCATCGGAGGATCTGCTCCCATAGCGCATCGCGTCGCTTGCCGCCGACGATGACCACGAGATCGCCTGGCCGGCCCATCGCCAGGGCGGCATCGATTGCCTCGGGCTCGGATTCGATACAGGTCATGGCATCAGGGGGAACGCCGGCCGCCGCCAGGCCCTCGCTCAGCAATCGCGGCCCTTCGTGCGGTTCTCGGCCGAACAACTTGCTGAAATTCTTGCAGATGTAGTGATCGAACCGCCCGGCCGCAGCCGCACCGGTTTCGCGAATGAAGTCGTTGCTGTTGGCATTGCTGCAGGAAAAGCACAGGATGCGGCGGCCAGCAACCGGCAGCCTGTCGACAAAATCACACAGCGTTTGCACGCCGGCGGGGTTGTGCGCGTAGTCCATACACACGTCGAACGGCAGTTCGCGGTAGAAGGTCAGCCGTCCCGGTACGGATTCATAGACCGGTTCGAGAGCGCACAGACCGCAGGCAATGGCCTTGACCGGCATATCCGTCAGGTACGCAGCCACTGCCGCGTGCAGAGCGTTGAGAACGTTGTGTTCCGCCGCGCCCTCGAAGGCCAGGGGGATGTCTGAAACCGCCGCAACCTGAATCCGTTGTCCGCGGTGATGGATGACGAGCCAGGGCCGATGGTCTACTTCTTCCAGCACGCCAGCGGCCGAGGCGGCGCCGCCGAGCCCGGTCAGTTCCGCCGCTGTCCGGGTCAGCGATACCAGGCCAATGGTCCGGTCCTCGAAATGGCGGATCATGTTTCGGCAATGCGGGTCGTCGGCACACAGGACGACAGCGCGGCGGGCACGCTCGAGGATCGTGCGTTTGAGCTCGGCCAGCTGTTCGACCGTACGCACGCCGACAAAGTCGTTGAGGTGATCGGCGGTCACATTGAGACAGATCGCGACGTCGCAGCGTTCGAAACCCAGGCCCGTGGAACCGGCCGCTCCGCGGGTCGATTCCAGGACGGCCGCCTCGACCTCCGGATTGTCGAGGACAGTGATATGACCCGGCAGGAAGCCATCCTCGTAATTCGAAATCTGGCGGCTCGCCACGAACGAACCGTCGGAACAGGCCAGCCCGCAGGTCATTCCCGCAGCGGCAAGAATGCGGTCGAGAAAGCGGCATGTCGTGGTCTTGCCGTTGGTACCGGTCACCGCGATGAGGGGAATACGCGACTGCTCCGGATCGGGAAAGATCCAGTCGACGAAAGCGCCGGCAGCCCGGTGCAGGCGCGGATCATCGTGCTCGAACAGCCGGTCGAGCCGGGGCGCGAGTTCCACGTCCACGACCGCGCCACCGCTGTGTTCGAGCGGCACCCTGATATCGGGCGTAACCAGGGTGACACTCATCAGGCCCACCGACAGGGATTCGGCAAGCTCGATGGCAAGCGTCTCCAGCGACGCATGAAAGTCATCGACGGTTCGCCAGGTTTCTTCGCCTTCGTCGTTGCGTTCGAATACCGCGATCAACCTGCAACCGGCAACAACCAGCAGGAAAGCCGTGCCGGGTACGCTGGCCTGAACCAGCAGGCCGGGCGTGTACTGAATCATGAACTGGGCTGCCCGGAGCACCGAATCGCGGTCCGCTAGTTGCCGAGGAGCCTGTCGCACTGTGCCGCGACGCCCGGCACGCAAGCGCACTGGATAACCGATTCTTTCGGCGGCCTTGGCCGCCCGGACGGCCGACTGGCACCACTGTCCCGGCGAGTTTCCGGGCAGCGGAACGGATTGCGCGGCCAGCCACTCGAACAACGCGGAACGATCTCGCACCAGCGAGAACACCGATTCGGACCGGCTGACGCAAAAGGTGCCGTCCACCGTGTGCTGGCGGTGACCATGGCCCAGGCGGAACAGGCCGTTGTATCGCAGCCTGAAACTGCCCTCGATGGGTTCGTAGGGCGGTCGGTCCATGCGCAGGCAGGGAATGCCCCGCTCCGCGGCCGCTTCGAGGATGGCCCGGCTGTCGGCCGGCATGGCTCGCCTGCTGCAATCGGACAGAAAATTGTCGATGCGCGCCTTGAGCTCGTCCGGCACCGTTTCAGCCGTCCCATCGTCCCGGCATGACGGGCACTGCTGACTGAAGACGAGATTGAGCGCTTGCAGCGCAATCTCGCCGCCCTGCGCTCCAGTCTGTTCTTCCTCGTACTCGAAAAACGGCCGGCACTGATTGGGCTCGGCCGTTGCAACGCGTCCGGTCACCCGCACGAGATGTCCCGCAGCGCGCTGCAGGCTGATACAGGTCTGCGCGTAGAGATGGGCCAGTTGATCGGGAGTGGAAAGCGAATCGATGGCCCTGACCCGGTCTGCGGCATCCGCTACAAGGGCCTCGTGCAAGTCTCCCAGTCGTGCCTGCCACTGCGCCCGATCCGATGCGGCAAAGCAAGCCAGTTCCTCCCCATTCACGACAAGTACCCGTTCGATGACGGGCCGGTCCGAGCGCCGATTGGGCCCACCGTAGTAGAAGGTCACTTGCTCGTGCATGTCAGGAGCAACGATCCGATCTATCAGTCCAGGGGTGCGAGGAGCAGCGTTGGACACCGCTGCCCCAGTTCATAGTCCGGAACATGGCAGGCCAGTTCCCGAAAATCAGCGTGCAACACCTCGCGAGCCTGCGCCAGCGTCGGAAACGTGTAACGGGCCGGCGCATCGCGGTACGCCTCGATCGTCCGGATCTCGTCGACCCCCCAGCCGGTGCGTTGCGATAGCGATTGCGCCGAAATCCCGGCCTGCTGCCACCGCCGCCAGATCTCATGTACGCCGACACCGGACTGCTGACTTCTCTGCAGGGCCATCGCCAATCGCCACTTGAACACATGAAAGTTGCCGATGGCGCCGGCGGACAACTCATCAAACACCTGATCAACACTTTCAGGCTCCGGCAACTGTACGAACAGCCGTATCACGAAAAAACCGTCCCGATCGAGCACGCGGCGAACTTCCCTGCTCAGCGCACGATGGGCCGCAAGACTTTCGAGAACGGTAAAGCAGCCATCGCCCACCACGCAATCGACACTCGCGGCGGGCAGGGGCAGATCAAGCCAATTTCCGCAAACGGCATCCACATCAGTGCCAGAGCGGCCGGGCAGCACCGACCGGATCATTCCCGGACTGCGATCGACTGCAAGCAGCCGGGTATGCAATGGCCAGGCCATGCTGACCAGTTCCGGGGTCACGCCCAGCAAGACCGATTGCAGCCCACTGCGGCCGCCGCGTGCATGCTGCCGTTCGATGAAGCGGGCGGCAGTCGTGATGTCCTCCGCTCCGGGGCGCAGCGGCGATCCGACGAATTGCCATTGCCGAGCGTGTTGTGTCCAGTGATCGGTTTTAGAAACCGTTGCCGACATGGCCATTCGCCCACCTACGACAGGCGCTGCTTGACTTCCCGGTACAGGACTTCCTGCTCTTCCTGCGGCATTTCGTTCAGATCAAGCCCGCGCTCACGGGCCAGGGACTCCATTGCCCGGAAGCGGCGTTCGAACTTGAGATTGCCACGCCTGAGCGCGCTGCCCGGATCGACGTTGAGCTTGCGCGCGAGATTGGTCAGGGCGAAGAACAGATCGCCGACTTCCTCTTCGATGTTATCTCGGTCTTCATTGGCAATGGCCGAACGAAGTTCGTCGGCCTCCTCTGCAAGCTTGTCGAAAACCGGATCGGCTGCCGGCCAGTCGAAGCCAACGCGAGCAGCGCGCTTCTGCAGCTTTACGGCGCGGCGCAGGGCCGGAAGTCCACGCGAGACGCCGTCGAGCGCGCTCTCGTCGGCCTGGCCCTTCTCGGCCCGCTCGGCCGCCTTGATCTCTTCCCAGTTGGCGGTCTGCTCCTCGGCGCTGGCGAACTCGGCATCGCCGAAAACGTGGGGGTGGCGGCGAATAAGCTTGTCGCCGATCGCCTGGGCCACCTCATCGAAACCAAACATCGATTGCTCTTCGGCCATGCGGGCGTGAAAGACCACCTGGAAGAGCAGGTCGCCGAGTTCGTCGCGCAAATCGCTGAAGTCTTCTCGTTCGATGGCGTCGGCCACTTCGTGGGCTTCTTCGACGGTGTAGGGCGCGATGGTCCGAAATGTTTGCTCGACGTCCCAGGGACAACCGCGCTCGGGGTCCCGCAGCCGGGCCATGATTGCGATCAGTCGCTGCATCGGAGTCGTGTCATTCATCGTGGCGGCAGGATAACCCGAACGGCCGCCCCGCCGAGCTCGCTCCGGCAGACTTCCAGACGGCCGCCATTGGCCTCGACCAGGTCCTGCACAATGGCCAGGCCCAGCCCCTGCCCCTCGCGGCGCTGATCGCCCCGACGGCCGCGCTCGATCAGCCGCGTGAACTCGTCCGGGTCGATACCCGGCCCGTCGTCTTCGATGCAGAGCACGACGCCGGGGCGGCGCGGCCCGGGCTCGCCAACGGCGACGCTTGCCCGCAGTCGGCTTTTGCCGTACTTGGCGGCATTTTCCATCAGGTTGCCGCAGATTTCCCACAGGTCGCGTTCGTCGATACGCGCCGCGATGCCGGCATCACCGACCACTTCCGTGACCAGTTCATCACCGGCATAGAGGCGCTCGAGCGACTCGGCAGTGCGCTCGAGAATCGGCCGCACGGCAACCAGGCCGGGCAAGGCCAGCCGGGTCGAACGCTGCGCGCGTTCAAGCTGTCGGCGGATGATCTGTTCCATGTCGTCGACGGTCTCGCCCAGTTGCCTGGCCGGCGCCTCGGGCGCCGACTCGATGCGTGTCCGAATGACGGCCAGCGGCGTTTTGAGCGCATGCGCCAGGTCGGCCAGGGCGCGCGAGTAGCGGCGCGCATTGTCGCGCTCGGACGACAGCAGGGCGTTGAGGTTTCCGGTCAATGGCTGGAGCTCGCGCGGATAATGGCCTGCGAGCCGCTCCCGCCGACCGGCCTCGATTTCGGCCACCTCGATGGCCACGCGCCGGAGCGGGCGCAGCAGGATAAAAAGGATGACGACCTGACCGATGATGATCAGCACCGCGGCCAGGCCCAGCCAGCGCCACAGGTCAGTCCGAAAGCCGGCCAGTTCCATGCGCAGCCGGTTGGGGTCTTCGGCCGCCCAGATGGTCAGGTCGACGATCTCGCCGCCGGGCAGCTCCCAGCCCAGGCCGATGGCGAATACGTTCCAGTTTCCTTCGGCCTCGATGCCGCGAAACAGTTCGCGGCCACGCTCGATCAGGCGGGCATTCGGTTCCGGCCTCACGCCCACCAGCGAGGGTGAGCGCCACTCGCCGGCTGGCGTCATGGCGCCACCGTGCAGGGTTGACCCGGGCTGATTCAGCCGCGGTTCCGCCAGGGATTCAGGCACGCGCGGCTGCCCGTCGGCGTCGACCTCCACGGTCGAGAGGATCAGGTAGACGACGGCTTCGAGCCGCTCTTTCATACTCGCCTCGGCGGCGTTGGTGAACACCCGGTCGATGGCAATGCCGACCACGGCCAGGGCGATCAGCAGCGCCAGGCTTGCCCCCAGCAGCAGGCGTACCAGGAGCGAGGGCGATGACCGGGAGCGGAAGATCACGCCGCGGGTCAGTCTTCGTCCTGGCGAAAGCGGTATCCGCGGCCGCGCAGGGTCTCGATCGGCTGCCAGTCCCCTTCGGGGTCGAGCTTGCGGCGCAGCCGGCCGATCAGCACCTCGATCACGTTGCTTTCGGGGTCGGCGTCCTCGTCGTAGAGATGCTCGTTGAGTTCCATCTTGGAAACCACCTGCCCGGGATGGAGCATGAAGTACTCGAGCACCTTGTACTCGAAGGTAGTCAGCTCCAGCGTCTCGCCGGCCATGCGCACGATCTGGCTCGACAGGTTGACCTCCAGCGGGCCGATGCGCACCTCGGGCGCGGCATGCCCGGCCGAGCGCCGCAGCAAGGCGTTGATACGCGCCATCAGTTCCTCGATGCGAAACGGCTTGGTGACGTAGTCGTCGGCACCCAGTTCGAGCGCCTCGACCTTGTCCTGCCAGTCGGATCGCGCGGTCAGGATGAGCACGGGATAGTCAAGCTCTCGCTTGCGCAGCTGCCGGACGATCTCCAGACCGCTCTGACCGGGCAGGCCCAGATCGATGATGGCCAGGTCGATCGGATACTCGGTGGCCAGGTGCAGGCCATCGATTCCATCGGCGGCCAGGTCCACGGCATGGCCCTGGCGCTTGAGCGCCCGGCCGAGCAGTTCGCGCAGCTCGGTTTCGTCTTCGACCACCAGGATGCGCATGGCTCAGTCCTCGTCGGCAGGCACGCGCACGGTGCGCACGACGCCATCGCGGGTCAGGATGCGAATCACGTGAATGCGGCGTCCGCGCTGCTCGACCGTTTGCGCCGAAACCACCCGGGCATCGTATTTCTCGGCCACCTTGCGCGCCGCCTCCTCGAGCGTAATTGCCCAGGCCGAAGCCACCAGCGCAGCGGCCAGGGTGAGCGAAATCAGAAGCTTCTTGAGCAGTCGGTGCATGGCGGTCTATCGGTCGGTGACACAGGGATTCTAGCGCGGGGGGATTAATCGGTGCTGAACCCTGCGCCCTGACCCCTGAATCCTGATCCCGGACTCCTTCAGAAGATCTCGGCCACACAGCATCTCAGGCTGCCGCCGGCTTTCTCGATCTCGTCGAGCTCGATACCGTGGATGACGAAGCCCCAGTCCTCGAGTTGCTTCAGCTTTTCAGGTGCCAGGGCATCGATCGCCGTCTGGCTCATGAAAAGATCCTGGAATGAAAGTGCGATGACGTTACCGGCGAAGGCTTCTTTTTCCTCGGAGGTGATCTCGAGCACGTGGCTCGGATAGGTATGGGCGATCGCCCGCGGCACGTCCGGGTCGGCAAAGGCATCCGGACAGATCACCAGGGCCCTTGATGCCAGCACGGCCATGACCACATTGGTGTGATACTCGTGTGGGTCGAGATCGAACTGAAAGGTCAGCGCCAGATCGAAGGCCTCGTGCATGGCGCGGCAACCGGACTCGTCAACGCGCTGGGTGATGCCGCAGAAACCGATGCGGCGTGCGCGATCGAGCACCAAGGCACCGGTGAGTTCAGCCACCAGGCCGCGGCCGGACAGATCGATCGTCTCGTAGCGCATCAGGTCGGTGAAGAAGGCGCGAATGTCCTTGCGCTCGGCCTCGCGCTGACGGCCGGGATAGCGCATGGCGCCGAGAATGAACCGCCCCGGCGCGGTCGCGAAGACGTTATTGGGAAACACGTCGTCGGGGGTCTCTGGCTTGCCGGGAAAGCGCACCACGGGAATACCGCATTCGCCAATGCGCTCGCTGAGCTGGCGGTGCTGATCGAGCGCCCGCCCGGGATCGACGTCGCTATCGACTTCCATGTACTCGTTGTCGCGCGCCGTTTCGGTCGAGATGCGAAAACCGCTGGGCTCGACGAGAAACACGGCACGCGGCACGGCCGGGCCGTCGCTGTTGAGCCAGCCGGCATCGATCTGGGTACGGAATTCCTGGGGGCTGCGAACGATCAAGGTCAAGATTCTCCGAACTGCGGTAAAAGGGTGGTCAATATGCGTATGCCGGAGCTTTAGGTCAAGCGCAGTTCCGGTCACTCCGGCAGGGCATCGAAAAACAATTCCGGCCCGGCATCTGCCCGGTGCATGTTCTGGCTGAGCATCCGACGCCACGAGCGCGCCCCCGGCTGGCCATGGAACAGGCCGAGCATATGCCGCCCGACGTGATGGAGCCGACCCCCGCCTTCGATATGCAGCCGGGCATAGGCTTGCATGGCTTCGACCACTGCGTGGCGAGAACCCGCACTCGGCAAGCCCAGAGCGCCGCTCAGCTCGGCGAGGATCCAGGGATTCTGGTAGGCGGCCCGGCCGAGCATGATGCCGTCGACCTGCTCGAGTTGCTCTAGTGCCTGCTCGATTGTGACGATGCCGCCATTGAGGACGACGTTCAGTTCCGGAAAGCGCCGCTTGAGCGCATGGACCTGCTCATAGGCCAAGGGCGGAATTTCACGATTTTCCTTCGGACTCAGACCCTGGAGCCAGGCCTTGCGCGCGTGGACGATGATCGTGTCGATACCACTTTCCGACACCGTATCGACGAATTCCAGCAGAAAGTCTTCGCCCTCCAATTCATCGACCCCGATCCGTGTCTTGACCGTCACCGGCACGTCGACGGCCGCGCGCATCGCGGCCAGGCAGTCGCGAACCAGCGCCGGCTCCTTCATCAGGCAGGCGCCAAATCGGCCCTTCTGCACCCGGTCGGAGGGGCAACCCACGTTGAGATTGATCTCGTCATAACCGCATTCCGCGCCGATTCGCGCCGCCCGCGCCAGCTCATCCGGTTCACTGCCGCCAAGCTGCAGGGCAACCGGGCGCTCGGCCGGATCAAAGCCCAGCAGTCGCTCACGATCCCCGTGAATGACCGCACCGGTGGTCACCATCTCGGTGTAGAGCCGCACTTCTGGCGCAAGCAGACGATGGAAATACCGGCAGTGGCGGTCGGTCCAGTCCATCATCGGGGCGACGCAAAGCAGATATGGAGAGGCTGCGGGCATGGGGGAAAGCGAAGTCTCGCGGCTGATCGAATGCAACGCTGCATTCTAAACGGCCCGCTTGCCGTTCGCTCCGGCCCTGTGGCATATTCAAAAGATCACATAATGCAATTTGGCAGCATTTGCCGATTTCTTGGGGGTATTTGTGCCGGATAGACCGGACTCAGACGGCGACAGGCGGCCCCGACACCGCTTGTCCATCGATTGGCCCGACGAACTCGGGCCCGCTCGACTAGAAACCACCGTCATGAACTACTGTGGCTGGACGACCGTTGCGGTCGTCTTCGGCTTCGTGGTCTATCGGTTTCTCACCGGCGATCCCTTCGGCGCCCTGATCAACGCGATTATCGTCGTACTGCTTGTCAGCACGATCCTGCTCGGTCGCATACCGCGCTTCAAGCCACAAGCGCTGATCGCCTTCGGGTCGATCATCACGGCCTCGTGCCTGATGAGCGCGCTGCTGGTCAGCCCCAATGGGCTGCTCTGGACCTACCTGGTGTTGTGGATCAACTTCCTGGTACTGCCACGCAGCGTGGCCATTGTGCTGAATCTGCTGGTGACCGTCATTCTGGCCGCCAATGTCTGGTTGTTCGACGATCTGCTGCAGCACATCAGCTGGATTACCGTGGCCGTGCTGATTTCGGGATTCAGCCTGGTGTTCACCAATGAGCTCAAGGCCCAGCGGCGCATGCTCTCGCAACTGGCCACCCTCGACCCGCTCACCGGTGCCGGCAATCGCCGGCTGCTTCAGCGTGACCTGGAAAGAGCCATTGCCGAAAATCGGCGGGCACGCCGCGACAGCACCCTGATGGTGCTCGATCTCGATCACTTCAAGCACATCAACGACAACCACGGGCACGAGGCAGGCGATCAGGTACTCGAGCAGTTCGTGACCATGGTTCGCAAGACACTCCGAACCGAGGATGGCCTCTACCGCCTGGGTGGTGAAGAATTCGTTGTGTTGTTGCGTGACATGGACCCGCAAACGGCCCAGACCAACCTGCGCGAACTGCACGAGCGTCTGAGCGGTCGCGTCGACAGCCCGGAAGGCCCACTGCGGTTTTCGGCCGGCGCCGCCACCCTTGTTACCGGAGAGAACTGGTCACAGTGGCTGGCCCGCGCCGACCGTGCGCTCTACCAGGCCAAGAACGAGGGGCGTGACCGCCTGGTGATGTCCTGAGCCGCAGAGTTGTTCAGAGGCTCCTAAGCCTCAACGCTCGTCGATGCCGCCCTCTGTAGCCACCAGCACCACGTCAGCACCGCGCCGGGCAAAAAGCCCGCAGGTCACCACGCCCGGAATCTGGTTGATCTCCGTTTCGACCTTGACCGGATCGACCAGGTCCAGGTTACGCACGTCAAGGATCAGGTTGCCGTTGTCGGTCGTGAAATCCTCGCGCAGTTCCGGCCGGCCACCCAGGCCGACGAGCTTGCGCGCGACCATCGCGCGGGCCATGGGAATGACCTCTACCGGTAGCGGAAACTCGCCAAGCACGTCCACGCACTTGGACTCGTCGACAATGCAGACGAACTTGCGGCTGGCCGCGGCAATGATCTTCTCGCGAGTCAAAGCTCCGCCTCCGCCCTTGATCAGGCGCTTGTGGCCATCGACCTCGTCGGCGCCGTCGATGTAAAGCTCGAGATCGTCGGTGTGATTCAGATCGATCACTCGTACTCCGATCGCCTCCAGCCGTTCAGTGGTCGCCTTCGAAGAGGACACGGCCGCCTCCGGGCGCTTGCCGGAGGACGCCAGCTCGTCGATGAAGGCATTGACGGTGCTGCCGGTACCCACACCGAGGGTCATGCCGTTCTCGACGTATTTCAGGGCTGCGCGCGCCACTTCGATCTTCAGTCGTTGTTGGCTCATAGCTTTTCCATTCCCAGAAGGTAGTCCCAATGCTGCTTGTCAATCGGCATCACCGACAGGCGATTGCCACGCTTGATCAACTGTAGCCCGTCCAGCGCATCGGCGTGCTGCTTAATTTCCCGCAACGGGATGGTGCGCCGGGTTCGCCGCTTGAATTTCACATCGACCAGCATCCAGCGCGGGTCGTCAGGATCGCTCTTCGGGTCGTAGTATTTGGAGTCCGGATCGAACTGCGTCGGGTCCGGATAGGGTTTGCTCGCCACCTCGGCGATGCCGACGATTCCCGGCTCCTTGCAGTTGGAGTGGTAGAAAAAGATCTTGTCACGAACCTTCATGTCGTCACGCATGAAATTGCGTGCCTGGTAATTGCGCACGCCGTCCCAGGGTTCGATGCCGACGCGCTCGAGGTCGTCGATGCCGAAGGCGTCGGGTTCGGATTTCATCAGCCAATAGTTCATGGGTTGAGTTTGAAGTGTGAAATGTGAAGTGTCAGGCGTTGGCTGTGAAGTTTACTTGAACCATTGCAGGCCTCGCTCGGTCACGACGCCGTCGAGGGGGATGTCCCAGTCATCGATTGGCAGGGCATTGACCTCCTGGACCGAATAGGCCACACCGACCAGCCGCGGCAGCCGACCGATGCGTTCGCGACGAAATGCGAAGGCGCGGTCGTAGAAGCCGGCGCCCATACCCAGGCGGGCCCCATCGGGCGCGAATCCGACCAGCGGCAGTAGCACCAGTTCGAGCGCCATGGGTTCAACACTTTCGCCATCGACAGGCTCTGGAATGCCGAATTGATTGGGCACCATGTCGTCATCTGGCTGCCAACGGCGGAAATGCATGTGCCGATCGCGAACCACCGGCAGAAAGACCTCGTGTCCGATTTCGTGAAAGTTCGCCAGGGCCGGCATCAGATCCGGTTCACCACCGTGAGCCACGAAGGCTGCCAAGCGCTGACAGCGCGTCTGTCCGCACAACTGGGCGACGCCCTGCGCAATGGCGACATCGCTGGACCTTCGAACCGTGGGCGGCAGCGTACGGCGCCGCTCGATCAGGTGCTGACGCAACTCGGCCTTGCTGCGGGGTGGGCCGTTTTCGGAAGACATCAATCGGAAACGATCGACTCCGGGGTGGGATCAGGAGCGGCGCTCTCCGCCTGTGCCGCTGCAGGTCGGTGACCTTGAACCGAAGGTTCAGGTGGGTTGGCTCTTCCAGCCTTCAGGCAATTCGCCTTTGGCGGACTGCACACCAGCCGGAAAGTCGCCATCCCGAGGTCATTCATTAGGGACAAGGCATATTACGTTCCTGCTGGCGAACACCGCAGAGAGCGCCTGACTCCCAGTCTAGTCCTGCTCCAGAGCCCGATCAAGCCGATCAGCCAGATCGCGCACTCGCGCGTCCACCTTGTCACGCCGGTCGAGCACATTCTGACGCAGCCTGAGGACTTCCTCGGCCAGGTTGAGCGCCGCCATGACGGCAATCTTGTCCATCGAAGAGACCTTGCCGGAATCGCGAATCTCGCGCATCTGCTGATCGAGAAACAGCGCCGACTCCATCAGAGTGCGACGCTGGTCGGGTGTGCACATCACGCGATACTCGCGGTCAACGATGCGCACGGTTACCGGTTCGGGTGACTCACTCATGGGGCTATCCTGCGTTCTCCAGCGCCTTGAGGCGCTCGATCATGGCCTCGACCCGTGTCCGGGCCTCCTCGTTGCGCTGCACCAGCGTCGCCCGCTCGGCGACCAATGATTCCTGCCGCGCGCGCAGGGAATTGTTCTCGTCCTCGAGCCGTTCGACGCGGTCGAACAGCTCCTTGACGCGCTGCTCGAGCCGGTCAAGGCTGCGGGTTGTCTGCTCCAGCGAGTCCATGATGTCCCCGATTTGAGTATTTACAAGGGCTTAATCATAGAACCTGACAAGCCACTTAACAACTACCCTCGTTGAGGGGCGTCCCGGTGATAAACTGAGCAGCTTGGAAAAGCGCAGGAAACTGCATGACGACCGAACAGGAATCCAAGCTGGCCTGGCTGCTGGCTCTGGCCGCCGACAACACCCCGGAGACAGTCGCCGAAACGCACGCGGTGGTTACCGGCCTGCTCTGCGCCCGACCCGGACAGGAGGACCGGGAACTGGCGACCCACCTCGCCGCCCTGCAGGTCGGTGACTGGACGTCTGAACGGATTCTGGATCAGCTCGGTCCGGCCCTGGGCGTGTTGCGCAACGAACTGTCCTCGGCCGACATGGATTTCCGCCTGCTGCTGCCGACCGAGGACCGGCCACTGGAAGAGCGCACACGCTGCCTGGCCCACTGGTGCTCGGGATTTCTGACCGGATTCGGTGCCGCTTCGCCGACCATCCGCTCCGAGGAGGCCTCTGATGCCCTGCGCATGCTCGAACAAATCGCCCGGGCTGCCACCGATTCTGAATCGGACCAGGAGGCCGAGGAAGGGGCCTACATCGAACTGGTCGAATTCGTGCGCGTGGCCGTCCTGATGCTGCGCGAGGAATCCCTGGCCGGCACCACCCGACCCTGAGCACGACAGCGCCGATGATCAGCCCGGATGAATTCGCCCGGCGACGGCAGCGCCTGATGACCGAAGCCGGCGATGAAAGCCTGATCGTTCTGGCCGCCGCGCCGGAGAAACTGCGCAACGGCGACAGCCACTATCCCTACCGCCAGGACAGCGACTTCCTCTATCTGACCGGCTTGTCCGAGCCCGAGGCCGTGCTGGCGCTGCGGCGTGGCCGAGATAGTGGCGAGCAGATCCTGTTCCTGCGCGAACGCGACCCCGATCGCGAGCGCTGGGATGGTCCGCGCCTGGGTCTGGAAGGCGCGATCAACCAGCTCGGCATGGACGATGCGTTCCCGATCGGCGATCTCGACGAGATCCTGCCAGGCCTGATGGAGCGCTGCCGGCACATTTACCATCTGGTGGGCAAGGACGCGCAACTCGATCGGCGCATCATCGACTGGCGCAATCGCCTGCGCGCTGAAAGCCGCGACAGCCACGGTCCGGGCGAAATCGTCTCGCTCGAACCGCTGTTGCACGAGCAGCGCCTGGTCAAGTCGCGCGACGAGATTCGCGCCATGCGCCGGGCCGCGAAAGTCTCGGCCGCAGCCATGAGGCGGGCCATGCAGGCCGCCGGACCCGGTACCAACGAGGCCGTGATCACGGCCGAGCTTTTCCATGAATACACTCGCAATGGCTGCCCGCCTGCCTACCTGCCGATCGTCGCCGGCGGTGCGAACGCCTGCGTACTGCACTACATCGCCAACGACCAGCCGCTGCCCGACGACGGCCTGCTTTTGATCGACGCCGGCTGCGAATTCCAGGGCTACGCCGCCGATATTTCGCGCACTTTCCCCGTTAACGGACGATTTTCGGGCCCACAGCGTGATCTCTACGAGGTCGTACTCGCCGCCCAGCACGCAGCCATCGACCAGGTCCGACCGGGCAAGCCCTTCGAGGCCTTTCACGAGGCTGCCGTGGAGGCATTGACCCAAGGCCTGATCGACCTGGGATTGCTTCAGGGAAGCCTGGACGAAAACCTGTCACAGGAACACTTTCGCCGCTTCTACATGCACAAGACCGGCCACTGGCTGGGCCTGGACGTGCACGATGTGGGCGACTACCGCATCGACGAGCAGTCGCGTGTGCTCGAGAAGAACATGGTCACGACCGTCGAGCCGGGGCTCTATGTCGACGCCGGCGAAGACATTCCCGAGTATTTCCGCAATATCGGCATCCGCATCGAAGACGATATTCGAGTGACCGACGACGAGCCGGAAAACCTGACCTCGGGCGTGCCCACCGACCCGGACGAAATCGAGGCGCTCATGCGGTCATGACCGACTTCGACGTCGTTATCGTTGGCGGGGGGCTGGCCGGATCGGCCCTGGCGATCGGGCTGGCCCAGGCCGGCCGGCGCATCGCACTGATCGAGGCTTTCGCGCCGAAAACCGACGCACGACCGAGCTTTGACGACCGCACCCTGGTGATCAACGCCGCCTCACTCAATATTCTGTCCAACCTCGGCATCCTCGACGAAAGCCTCACGGCCTGCCCGCTCAAGCGCATCGAAATCAGCCGCGCCGGCGCGCCCGGGCACCTGTCGCTCAGGGCCGAGGAGCACGGCTGCGACCGCTTCGGCGCCGTGGTGGTCGCGCGCGAGCTGGGCGCCGCCATGCTACGACGGCTCGAGACCCTCGACGGCATCGAGTCGTTCTGCCCCGAGCGATTGGCGCGCATTACCGCCGGTGACGAACAGATCGATATCCAACTCGACAGCGGCAAACGGCTCCGGGGGCGGTTGCTGGTCGGCTCGGACGGCACCAACTCCACGGTCCGCCGCCTGGCCGGCATCGAGAGTCAACACCACGACTACGGCCAGTCGGCCATGATTTTCAACGTCAGCTGCCCCGACCGGGCGGCCGATACCGCCTGGGAGCGTTTCACGACGACCGGCCCGCTAGCCTTACTGCCCCAGCCACAGGACCGTCTGGGCGTGGTCTGGATCGATACCAGCGAGCAGATTGATTCCGCACTGGCGCTGGACAACGGGGCACTGCTCGAGAAGCTCGAGTTGCGTAGCGGCCACACACCCGGCGGTTTCGCTTCGCCCGGCAAGCGCGTGAGTTACCCGCTGGCGCTCACCCGCACGCCCCGTCCGCTGGGCCGGCGCGTGGCCCTGGTCGGCAATGCCGCCAATACGATTCACCCGGTCTCGGCCCAGGGCTTCAACCTGGGCCTGCGCGATGTCGCCGCCCTGATCGATCATGCCGGGCAGGCCGACGACCCCGGTCACCACAACGTGCTGTCGGCCTGGTACGCCGACCGTCAATCCGATCAAGCGGCAACCGTGCGTTACACCGACACCCTGGCGCGGGCTTTTTCCAACCCCGCCTCGATCATCCGCCTGGGCACCGGTCTGGGCCTGTTCGCCCACGCCGCTATACCCGCGCTGTCGCGACGCCTGGTTCGTGCGGCCATGGGCTTTCGCGAGCCGGTCAGTTCGCTGGCGGTGGAGCGCGTTCGATGAGAATCGACCACGACATCGTCATCGCCGGCGGCGGGGTTGCCGGTGCCACGGCAGCCGCCCTGCTGGCACAGTCGGGGCATCGCGTCGCATTGATCGATCGCCAGCGGCCGAAGGATCTCGACCCCAGCTCGGACTTCGACCCGCGCGTGGTCGCCATCGCACCCGGTTCAGCCGCGGCGCTGGATGCCGCCGGCGCCTGGGAACGCCTCCCGGCCGAACGCCTGGGTCCCTACGATCGTATGCAGGTTCACGCCGATGGCGGCGAAATCGTCTTTCGGGCCTCCGAGCACGGCCTGGCGCAACTGGGCTGGATCGTCGAAGTGCCCTGGCTGCAGGCCTGCGCCTGGCAGGCACTGGCCGGAGTCGACGGCGTCGAGCTGATCGCGCCCGCCGGCGTGAAAGACTTCAGCCAGCGCGAAGATCACGTCCGCATTGAACGCGACGACGGCAAGACCCTGCGTGCCCGATTGCTGGTCGCCGCCGACGGCGCCCGCAGCCGGCTTCGGCAGATGGCCGGCATCGAAACGGAAATGTGGCACTACAACCAGCAGGCGCTGGTCTGCCACGTCGCCACCGAGCGGCCCAACGACGGCATCGCCTGGCAGCGTTTCACCGAGCACGGCCCGCTCGCCCTGCTGCCCCTGGCCGACGGCCGCTCCTCGATCGTGTGGTCGCAACCCGAACGGCGCGTGGCCGAGCTGACAGCCCTCGACGAGGCCGCATTCCTGGCCGAACTCAACTGCTGTCTGGACAGCCCCTTCGGTGAGGCCACTTCAGCAACACGTCGCTATGGCTTTCCCCTGATCCGACGGCAGGCGAAGAGGCTGGTCTCGGGTCGCCTCGTCCTGTTAGGCGATGCCGCCCGCAATGTCCATCCCCTGGCCGGCCAGGGCCTCAATCTCGGCCTGATGGACGCCGCCGCCCTGGCCGAGGTGCTGGCCGACTGGACCGGCGATGACGATCCGGCACGCATTCTCCGGCACTATGATCGCTGGCGCATGAGCGGCGGCAGCCTGGTGGCCGGCGGCATTCACGCCATCAACGAGTTCACCCGCGCCGGTCCGGGGCGTGCCCTGGCCGGCGTGGGCTTTTCGGTGGCCGGCCGACTCTGGCCGCTGCGGGAAGCATTCGTCGAACACGCCTGCGGCCTCGACCGCGACAGCCCGAAACTCGCCCGCAGCGCCCGATGAACGCGCCCTCGCCGCTCAAGGCCGCCCTGCTGGTACTGGCGGGTGCCATCATGCTCAGCTTCGCGGCCATCTTCGCGCGCTTGAGCGGCATGCCGCCGACCACGTCGGGTTTCTACCGAATGGTCTTCGGTGTGCTCGCCTTCGCCGTCCTGCTGGCCCTGCGCCCGGAAATGCGCGTCGGATGGCGCGACAACTGGTCGGGCTCCTTGCTGATCGGCGCCTTCTTCGCTGCTGATATCTGGTTCTGGCACCGCGCCATCGAATACATCGGCCCGGGACTTTCGACCCTGCTGGCCAATTTCCAGGTGTTTCTGCTGACCGCCATCGGCGTGCTCTGGCTGCGCGAGCGCGTCGGCTGGCGCTTCGCCTCGGGCCTGGGGCTGGCCATGGGCGGCCTGTGGCTGCTTTTCGGCCGCGACTGGGCCAACCTGCCGCCGGACTATCGCATGGGCGTGATCCTCGGCCTGCTCACCGCCCTGGCCTATGCGCTCTACCTGCTCAGTCTCAGGGGCTTCCAGATTCGCCACGGCCATATCCGGCCCGAGGCGCGCCTGCTGCAGTCGACCCTGTTCTGTGGCCTGATCCTGGGGCTGGCCAATCTGTTCGAGGGCAATTCATTCGACATTCCGACCTGGCAGGCACTGGCCTCGCTGGTCGGCCTGGGCGTGGTCTGCCAGGTGCTGGGCTGGCTGTCGATCACGCGCGGCATGCCCTTCCTCCCGGCCGGCATCGTCGGGCTGCTGCTGCTCATCCAGCCGGCCTCCTCGGTGCTGTGGGACTACCTCATCTTCGGCCTCAGGCTGGACGCCTGGCAGCTGACCGGCATCGCCCTGGCCCTGGTCGGCATCTATCTGGGGCTGCGTTCCGCTTCGAGGAGAAAGCTTAGTTAGTGAACGTGGAATCAGATTCCTTCTGCCTCACGCCAAGTTTGAAAAAGAATCTAACTAGCCACGACCCTTCAGTTCGTACTTCCGCCACCAGCCGATTGAACCACCTGTTTTTCTTGGCGACCTTCGCACCTTGGCGCCTTGGCGTGAGGCATACCACCCGCAAACACGCCTAAAGCTGCCAGTCGATCGGCTCCACTCCCCGACTCCGAAGCCACTCGTTGGCCTTCGAGAAATGCCGGCAACCAAAGAAGCCGCGGTGGGCCGACAAGGGCGAAGGGTGCGGGGCCTTGAGCACGAGATGGCGATTGCGGTCGATGCCGGCGCCCTTTTTCTGGGCGTGGCTGCCCCAGAGCAGGAAGACGACGTTCTCGCAGCGCGCGTTGACGGCCTGAACGACGGCATCGGTGAACTGTTCCCAGCCCTTGCCCTGATGCGCCCCGGCGTTGCCGCGCTCGACCGTGAGTACGGCATTGAGCAGCAGTACCCCCCGGTCGGCCCAGGCCTGCAGGCAGCCATGCGGCGGTACCGGCAAACCCAGGTCGGACTCGATTTCCTTGAAGATATTGACCAGCGACGGCGGTGGCCTGACCCCTTTCTGAACCGAAAAGCACAGCCCGTGTGCCTGGCCCGGGCCGTGGTAGGGGTCCTGGCCGAGGATGACAGCCTTCACGCTCGACAGCGGCGTGGAATCCAGTGCGTTGAAGATCTGCGGCCCGGGCGGGTACACGGTCGCCCCGGCCTGCTTGCGCGCCAACAGGAAAGCACGCAGGCGTTGCATGTAGTCGCGGTCGAATTCACCGCCCAGGACTTCGAGCCACTCGGGGTGGAGTTGGATGTCGCGTTGCTCTGGCATAAGGTTGGCTGGTTCGATTGTTTGCGGGTTGGCTGGTTGTGGTTTCAACTAGCTGACAAGCCAACCAGCGAACCAGCCAACACGGACTCCCGGTTATCATAAGGCAGCACGTGCATGAATCCACCCCAAAGTCTCCGGAGACACCCATGTCCATCCAGACCGATGCGGTCATCGTCGGCGCCGGCCCCGTCGGCCTGTTCCAGGTCTTTGAACTCGGCCTGCTGGGCCTGAAGGCCGAGCTGATCGACTCCTTACCGCAGGTCGGCGGCCAGTGCGCCGAGCTTTACCCCGAAAAGCCCATTTACGACATCCCCGCCTGGCCGGTGATCGGTGCCCAGGAGCTGGTTGATAAACTGATAGAGCAGATCGAGCCTTTCCATGCCGGCATCCATCTCGGGCAGCGCGTGGAGAAGTTTGAAAGGCGTGATGACGGACGGTTTACGGTCGTCACGTCCGCCGGCACCGAATTCGATGCCGGCGCTGTCATCATCGCCGCCGGGCTGGGCGCTTTCCAGCCGCGCAAGCTCAAGGCCAAGGGCACCGACGAGCTCGATGCCGGGCGAATTCACTACCGGGTGACCGAACGCGAGCGATTTCGCGGCAAACGCCTGCTGATTCTCGGCGGCGGCGACTCGGCACTGGACTGGACCATGGACCTGGCCGAAATCGCCGAATCCGTGGAATTGATTCACCGCCGCAACGAGTACCGCGGCGCGGCCGCCTCGGCCGAGAAAGTACGCGCGCTCGCCGCCGAGGGCAAGGTGCGCGAGCGCCAGGGCATCATCACCCGAGCGGAGAGCACGGACGATGGCGGCATCCGCTTCGACATGATGGACCTCGAGCGCAATAAATTCAGTGTCGATGGCGACGAGGTTCTGGTGTTCTGGGGCCTGGCACCCGACCTGGGGCCGATCGCCGAATGGGGCCTTGACCTGGAAAAAAAGCAGATTCCGGTCGACACCGAGAAGTTCCAGACCTCGGTCGAGGGCGTATTCGCCATTGGCGACGTCAACACCTACCCGGGCAAGAAGAAGTTCATCCTGTCGGGCTTTCACGAAGCTGCCCTGGCGGCTTTCGGCGTGCAGAAGTACGTCTATCCTGAGCAGCGCCAGTTCGTGCAGTACACGACGACCTCACCGATCATGCACAAGCGATTGGGCGTCGCGGACGACTAATGGGGCATTAGTGCACGGCGTGTTTTTTGAAACCGCAGATTACGCAGATGAACGCAGATTAGTGATTGGAATACTGAAAATCCGCGTTCATCTGCGAAATCTGCGGTTTCCAGGACTCAACATGCCCTGCTTTCTACCTGCTTGAGTAAGGCTTGAGCTGGAGTTCGAACTCGAGATCGACCCGATTGCGAATGAAATCGGTGTCCTCGAGATCCTCGTCGCCGGTGCCGACGTTCCAGTCCAGGCGCATGATCTCGGCGCTGCCAGTCAGCACCGGCGGCTTGCCGTCCGACAGGTTCAGTCGAACCGTTTGATCGGCTGTGACACCACGCAGTGTCAGCTTACCTTCGGCGATGTAGCCGGCATCCTCGGCACGTATCTCGCCGCTTTTCCAGGTTGCTTCGGGATACGCCTCGACATCGAAGAAATTCTCGCCCAACATTTCGCCATCGCGGTCGTCATTTCCGGTATCGGCCGAGGCCGTCTGAACGATGACTTCGATACCGGCGGTCGCCAGATCGCGCTCGACCATACACAGCGAGACCTCGAACTCACCAAAGCTGCCGGTGAAAGTGCTGCCTTCCGCCTCACCGATGAACTTCAACTCACCGTCGTCCTGGTTCGCCCGGAAGCAATCGGCCAGGCCCAGGCCCGGCAGGATCAGCAGCGCCAGAAATGCAAGTTTCAATCCCTTCGCCATAGCGGCAACATCCTTTTGAGTACGTCGTTCTTGAGCCAGATGTGGTGACGCAGCGCGGCGAGCGCATGGCCAATGGCAACCACCGCCAGCGCGGTCGTCAGCCACTCGTGGACTTCCCCGAACAAATCTTCCAATGCCTCGCTTTTTGCCACGATGCTGGGAAAATCGACCGGACCCCACCAGTAGTCGCCGAATCCGGCCGCCGAGGAATAAGCCCAGCCCGAAAGCGGAATGGCTAATATCAGGCCATACAGTAACCAGTGACTGCCATGGGCCGCCATTTGTTCCCAGCGTGGCAGCCGGGCGGGCAGCGGTGGCGGCCGATTGAATAGCCGCCATAGCAGCCGAAGCACCGCCAGGGACAGGATGGTCATACCGAAGGTCTTGTGCTGGGTCACCAGCTCCAGCCGGGCGCGCAAGCCGTCGATTTCATCGATGCGCCAGGCCCAGATATACTGGATGATAACCAGCACCACGACCAGCCAGTGAAATACCTGGCTGACCAGTCCGTAGGACCGTTCAGTATTGCGAAGCGGTAGACCCATGCACAACTCGTCTGAACTTCCGTTACGAGACTATAGCGCCGGCAGGAAGATCCTGTCATCAGCGCTCCTGCTGCTGGCGCTGGCCGGTTGCCAGTCCATGCCGCCGGCGCCGGATGGCATCAGCCCGGCACGCCCAACACAGGAATCCGCACCGGAATGGCCGGACGGGCAACACTTTGTCGTCGACGAGGAGTCTTCTCGACTGCGCCTGATCGTTCGGGCCGAAGGGCCGATGGCCCGCCTTGGCCATCCGCACGTCATCGGCGGCAGCGCGATCAACGGTGAAGTGCTGCTGGCCAATCCATTTCGCGACTCAGCACTCAGACTGACCATCGATGTCAGGGACCTGCAGGTCGATGAGGCCGAGTGGCTACAGGCCGAGGGGTTCGAACCGGACGTCGAGGAATCCGACATCGCCGGTACCCGCCGCAATATGCTCTCGTCCGAACTTCTCGATGCCGAGGATCATCCCGAAATCCGGATCGAATCGATCGGTATTACCGGCCCACGCTGGCAGCCGGACATCGAGGCGCTGGTTACCCTGGCCGGCGAGACGCGAAAACTGACCGTCCCGGTTGCCCTGGCAATGACCGGAGACCGACTGACCGCCACCGGCCGCTTCGTCATCCGCCAGAGCGACTTCGGCCTGACCCCCTATTCGGCCGCCGGTGGCGCCCTGCGCGTCTCCGACGAAGTGCTGGTTCGCTTCCGGATCTCGGCAACCCGGCAAGTCGACAAGGGCGAAGACGTCGAATAGATGCATTCCCCGCACGCTTGAATGTGGGAAACAAGCAGACCTATACTCGCAAGGCGCCCGTGGGGGGACTGGCTGTGGCCATCCTCCTGTTTGGGCGGCCACTCCCTCTCCCGCCGTTTCGTCGGCGCGTCCAGTCGAACTCGGACGTCCCGCGGATTCAGTCACATTCATCTCTAGTTAGAGGGAGATCAACATGAAAACAAAACTCTTTGCGGTGATTGCCGCCGCATGCTTGTCAACGGCCGCTGTCGCGGAACATTCCTGGAGTGACTATCACTGGGCTCGCACCACCAGTTCATTCGACCTGGTACTGATCAACTCGACGACGTCGGATTGGGACGGCTACGTCGCCGATGCGGTCGCGGACTGGTCATCGTCCAGCAACCTCAATTTCGTCGAGGACGTCACCGGCGACACCAACAGGCAAACTCGTCGCAAATGCAATGGCGGGGACGGCACGGTACGCATCTGCAACCTGGACTACGGCAACACCGGCTGGCTGGGCATCGCTGGTATCTCGCTGGATAACAACGGGCATATTTCCACGGGCTACACCAAGCTCAACGACACCTACTTTGACCAAGCCTACTACGATTCGCCGGACTGGAAGCTGAGCGTGACCTGCCAGGAACTGGGCCACAACATCGGCCTGGGCCACCAGGACGAGGACTTCGACAACGAATCGCTCTTCTCCTGCATGGACTACCAGGATCCGCCTTATGAGTATGCGAATGCTCATGACTTCGAACAGCTCGATACGATGTACAGCCACACGGATTCCTACAACTCCTACGCCACGACCGATGGCGGCGGCGATGATGGCGGTGACGGCGGTGGCAACGGCTGCAACGCACCCCCGGGCAAGGGCTGCAACAAGTCGGATACCGGCAACAACGGCGATATCGGCTGGGGTGCCTCAATCGGGCGCCGCGGCAACCTCGAAACTTTCGTGCGCATCGACCCCGACGGCACCATGCATATCACGTACGTGACCTGGGTACCGGGGCACGGCAACGATCACCATTGATCGAATGACCAAGATTCGAAAAGGCCGCCTGCGGGCGGCCTTTTTCGTGGTCTGCGTTACCTCAACGATACTCCCCTTCAGTCGATCATCCCCATCGCCTCCAGTGTCGCGACCAGCCGCTCCCGACTGGCATCGGTCAGCGGCGCCAGCGGGCTGCGCACGCTGCCCACATCGATTCCGCAGAGATTCATTGCCGCCTTGATCGGCACCGGGTTGGTCTCGATAAAGGCTGCCTTGAACAGCGGAAGCAGCTCGAAATGGATGGCACGGGCGGTTTCAAAGTCGCCTTTTGCCGCAGCGTCAACCAGCGCGACCATGCGTTCAGGCACCAGGTTGGAAACCACCGAGATCACGCCGTGGCCGCCGATACTCATCAAGGGCAAGGTCAGCGCGTCGTCGCCGGAGACCACCCAGAACGGCTCATCATGACGCTGACAGATGCGATCGATCACATCAGCCATCTGGCCGATGTCTCCCGAGGCTTCCTTGACCGCGATGACATTGGGAATCTTCGCGATTTCGGCCAGGGTTTCGGTCTCGACATTGACCGCGGTTCGCCCCTTGATGTTGTAGACGATGATGGGCAACTCGGTGGATTCGGCAATCTCCCGGAAATAACGCTGCAGGCCGGCCTGGGACGGCTTGTTGTAGTAGGGCGTAACGACCAGCACGCCGTCGGCACCGGCCTCCTGCGCCTCGCGCGTGGTGCGGATGGCCTGCTGAGTATTGTTTGAACCCGTGCCGGCCCACACCTGCACCCGACCGGCCACCTTTTCGACCGTGTAGCGGATGACGCCGTCATGCTCGGCGTTGAACATCGTCGGTGATTCACCGGTCGTGCCCATTGGCACCACGCCAGACACACCGGCGGCGATCTGCTTTTCCAGAATCTCGCCGAGCGCTTCGTAGTTGACCTCGCCGGCCTGGTCGAAAGGCGTGACCAGCGCGGTATAGACTCCTTTGACTTGCAACATGTCGCTCCGTGATCGTGTTTCAGGGCCAGGGCAGTGAGATGAATTCCGGGCGCGGCCGGTTCTCGGGTTCGTCGCGACCATCCAGGAAACGCTGGATGTCGGCGTGCGCCATGCGTCGGTGCGCCTCCTCGACCGCGCTCAGGCGCTGACGACGCTGCGGCGCCACGTCATCGGCCAGTCGCTCCAACTGCAGCCGGGCTGCCGCACGCACCTGCGCCGTGGCCTGTCCATTGCCGGCCAGGTCGAGCAGCGCATCGAGCACACTGCGTTCGACGACGCGCGCGATGGCGAGTTCCTGGCCTTCGTCCTTCACTTCACGCTGCCAGCTCGCCTCGACCAGGCGAGTCATGATCGCTTGGGGCGCAGGCACTTCGGCATCGCGGGCATTGAGGCTGGCGGCGCGCGCCATGCGCGAGGGCTCGAGCAAGCGGCTGGCGATCTCGAAGGCCAGGCGATGGGCAACGTGTACGGGATCGAAACGCGGACCACCCGGCGAATCCATTGCGCCGGGGTCGACGTACCACTGCCAGCCGGCATCCCAGCCCATCGGTGCCGGCGCCATCAGATCGACAATTCGCTCAGGAATGTGCAACTCGGCCGGATCGAGAGCGCTGACGACCGCATCGAGCGCCCGCTGCTGATCCGATGCGGGAACCGGCTGCGTCGGCTCCAACCCGTCGCGCTTGAGTGCATAGGAAAACCGCATCCCGCCGATGTGCTTGATCACGCCGATCAAGGCCGTTCGATGGTGCGTGTAAACATGCGCAAAACGCCGATTGAGCACCACGTAAGGCTCGTCGGGACCCAGGGCGCGCTCGTCGAAGTGTTCGATCAGCACGCGGCGGACCGCGCGAGTGCGCTCGAGCGCTGAGAACATGTCCTCGCCCTCGACCCAGACCGTGGCATCGGGGTAGCTGCCGGCCTCACTGGCATGGCCGCCGGTGATGAACTCGAGATCGCGCTCGGCCATCTCCTCGAGGATCGCGGCCAGACCTTCGCGCTCGGACTCTGCATCCGGATACCAGGTATAGGCGTAACGGATGGCCAACTTGTCGAACTCGCCGATGCCCTCGGCATAGACCTGCGAGAGATCAAGCCGACCGTCGTCGTCCAGGCGCACCAGCGGCACCGGGTAGTCCATGACCGAGGCCCGGTCGCGGGTCGCCGCCATGAAGTTGTGCGCCATGCCGAGCGAATGCCCGATCTCGTGGGCGGCATGCTGGCGGCGGCGCATCATGGCCATCTCTTCCGACGACATCGCATCGGAGCCCTCGCCCAGCGCCGGCCGGAATCCCATCCAGAGGTCGTGGTTGACCAGCGAGCGGTAGGAATCCATGCGCGTCTTGGCGGTGACGATCTCGCCGCTGCGCGGATCACGGTAGTTGGGCCCGATCGAAGGACCGCGCTCGTTGCGGTGGACCCACACCAGCATGTTGTAGCGGCTGTCCATGGGGTCGGCACCCTCGGGCAGGTCGCGCACTTCAAAGGCGTTGGCAAAGCCGGCCGCCTCGAAGGCTTGGGCCCACCAGTTGCCGCCCTCGCGAAAGGCCGAGCGGTACGGTTCGGGAATGGCGGGATCGAGATGGAACACGATCGGCTCGACCGGTTCGACCAGCTCACCGGCCAGATAGGCTTCCGGGTCGGACGGCTCGAGGCGCCAGCGCCAGATCCAGCGTTTTTCGTAGCCGCTCTCAAGCGGCTGGGCGAAATCGAAGAACACCTGCGGAAATACCCCGGAGCGCGGATGATAGTCACGCGGGGAATAGTCGTCATCGGGCAGCGCCAGGAAACTGTGCTGCTGCTCGAAGCTGATCGAGCGTGCATCGGCGGCCTGGCGATGCAGGCGCGGGTCCGGTTCCTCGACGCCGAAGGTCAGGGCCACCCGAACCTCCGTGTTGTTCACGAACGCGCCGCTGCGCTCGGGCATCGCATAGCTGCGCTTCCGGTCCAATGAGACCTTGCCCAGTTCCGCCGCCGTCAATTGCGCCGCCACGCCGTGCACGTCGGAGAGCAGAAAATCCGTGGCATCGACGAGCAGACCTTCGTCACGCGTCTCGACCACCGGCATGGCGGCCAGCACCGAACGCGGGAAGGACTCGTGCACCGACCGGACCAGGGCGGGATTGTCGGTAATCGCCCGATACGCGGGGTTCTCGCGCACCAGCATCACCTGCTTGCCACGGCGTTCGAACACCACCAGAGTGCTATCGCCGGTCGCACCGCGGTCGAGCAGTGGCGAGGGCGTACCCAGCCCGGTCGCCAGGGTGTTGAGATAGATCAGCGGCTCGTCGAGTGCACGAACGTGCAGCAGGATGCGGCCATCGTCATCGTCGAATTCAACCGGCAGCAGGGCCGGTTCCTCGGCCAGGGCGGGCAGCAGCCAGGCGATGCCGGCCAGCAGCGCCAGGCCGGCGCGAAAATATCGGTTCATAACCGCACTCCGGTTGACAGGACAACCAGCATAGGCAGGCCGCCCGCGTCGGTCAACGCGGGCGCCTGCAAGCCTCGGCTCAGGGCAGTTCGACGGGCTGGCTCGTGCCCAGACCCGGACCCAGAATCAGCGCATTCTCCAGCAGGCGGATGGCGCCGAGCTGAGCACCGCGGAAAGCCGGCGGATGGGCAAACAGGATGACCTGCCCGCGGCCCACCGTTTCGCGTGCGACCCAGGCGCCGTTGGCGATGCGCTCGCGCGCCTCCGGCCACAAAAGGCCGCCGGCGCGTACGATCAACTCCTGCCCGGCCGGCACCGGCGACCAATTGATCAGGCGGTGTTCGCGCTCGTCACTGGACTGATGCACGCCGATGCGCAGGGGGGTCTGGTCCGGATCCTCGCTCATCAGGATGGGCGAGCGCGACATCAGTACGGTCAGGAACTCGCCGGTTCCCGCAGCCAGCCAGTGCTCGGTATCGACGCGGGTCGCCACCATGGCGCCGGAGGGCATGAACTGACGCTGCCATTGATCGCGGCGCTTGCGCTCGTCGGCATCCGGCAGCGACTCGTCCAGCCCGTTCCAGGGATAGTCGGCCTGATCGGGCGCGGCGTGCCCCCACACGGCATCCGGCAGGGGCTGATTGGCTGCCTGCCATTCGCGGTAGAGGGCATCCTGGTAGGCGGAAAGCTCCTCCCCGATGACCTGCGAAAGCGTACGCAGCTTAACCAGCGGCTCGTCGCCGCCGGTCAGCGCCCGGGCCGCGGTATCGGTGGCGACCAGCGTGCCGCCGTTCTTGACCCACTCCCCGAGCGAAGCCCTCAGACCCTCCGGCAGATCGCCGCCGCCCCAGCGATCGGGCAGGTAGAGCACGTTGTAGCGGCGCAGATCGCCCCAGCTGGCGCGCGACTCGTCGATATGAGAGTGACGGACACCGAGCCGGTGATCGAGCACGTACCAGACCGCGCCGAAATCGGACATGTTCGTGCTGCCGCGGCCGACCAGGGCGACTTTCGGTGCGGTAAGCACCTGCCAGTATTCGCCGCCGAGATCGGCCAGCTCGCCCGGCGCCCGGCCGTGACCGACAGACTGCACCGCCAGGCCGAGCTCGTCGGCCACGGTTCGAACCGCTTCGGTCCAGTCCTCATTGCCGCGATTGTCATCCAGCGTGACGGCGATCGAGCCGACCGGCAAGGCGATGCCGTCGAGTTCGGAGGCGCGCGTGCTGGCGCGCACGTTCACGCCGCGCTCGAGCAGACGACCGGCCAGGGCAACCGCCCGGTCGTCGGCACCGCTGGCAACCAGCGCGATCCGGTCTTCAGGCCACTCGGCGGCCCTTGCCGAATCGGCCGACGCAAAGTCGACCGGTTCGAGATTGCCGCTGATGTGCTCGGGCACCGTGACCGCGTCGAGTCCGAACATCATGGGGATATTCCACGAAGTGGTGTCGTAGAGGGTGCTGCCGCCCTCTTTGAGAATACGCTCGCGCTCGGCGACCAGCGCTTCTTCGCTGATCTGCGGGTCGAATTCGAACATCGCCGCGACCAGCCGGGCCGCGGGCTGGCGATTGGGAATCACCAGGCTGCCGGCCGGCAGATCAAAGCGGCGGCGCTCGCGGCCGAGCAGGTCGGTTGCCCGCGAGACCTCCATCGACTCGGTCAGCCGGTGTACCTCGAATTCCTGGATGCGCAACAGATCGAGGAGATCGTTCATCCGGCCCGCGTTGTCCGACGGCAGGATGACGAAAGTCCGCTCGCCGTAGGGACCGCGCGAGGAAACGACATTGGCGCGATCGTCGGCGTACTGCGTCAGCATCGCAGGGCGGTTCTCGCGCAGCGTTTCCAGGTTGGCGAAGGTCGACAGAAACTGGTGGTGAACGGCCTGGCGATAGCTGATCAGATGGGTCGGCCGCTGCACGCCGTCTTCGGCGATGCGCGCCTGTTCATACAGAATTCCCTGGGCGCCGCGCAGCGCTGCCCAGGCGTCGGAATAGCCCGGATACCAGTTCTCGTTCCATTCGCCGGAATAGTAGGGGTAGCCGAACTCGTCGAAGGCGCGGGCCTGATCATCGGCAAACTGCTGGGCGGTGTCGCGGCCGTAAGGCGGCAAATGCGGATTGTGCGGCTTGCGCGGTGGCGATAAGAGGAAGGTGTCCTGCGAGCCCATCTCGTGCGCGTCGACGAACAAAAGCGGCTTCCAGTCAATAACGTGAGGAATACGGCCACGGGTTTCGGGATGGCGGGCATAGATCCAGTCGCGGTTGAGGTCGAACAGGTAGTGGTTGCCGCGCCCGTAGGGCCAATAGCCGCTATGGACCAGCGACTGATCGTCCACGTTCGGATGTTCACCCCGGGCCTGATGGACGCCGTTGACGAAGCGCATGCGCCCGTCCGGATTCATGTTCGGGTCGACGATGACGACCAAGTCCTCGAGCAGACCGGCCGTCGCGTCGGAACGGTCGGCAGCCAGGTGATACATCACCGCCAGCGCGGCATCGGCCCCCGAACTTTCGTTGCCGTGAATGGAATAGCCCATCCAGGCGACGCCGGGCAACTCCTCGATCAGGTCTTCGCGCTCGCCAGAAGCCAGCTCGCGCGGGTCGGCAAGGCGGGCCATGCCGGCCTTGATCTCGTCGCTGCGGGCCAGATTGCCAGGCGAGGAGATCGCCAGATAGACCAGCGGACGTCCCTCGTAAGTCCGGCCGTATTCGACCAGCTCGACGCGATCCGATGCCCCGGCCAGCCGGCGGGCATATTCGACAATCTGTTCGGAAGTCGCCACCTGCTGCCCGACCTCAAAGCCCAGCACGGCGCGGGGACGAGGCAGGTCGGGATCGTGATCAGCCGCAGCGGGAAACAGCGAATGCGCATAGTCCAGCCCGGCCAGCGGCGAAGGCGTGGGCTCGAAATAGGGCGTATCGGGCTGAGCGAGCGCCAGCGGCGCAAGCAGGACGGCAAACAGCAGAACTCGTGACATCGGTGGGTGTTCCTCGGGGTATTGGCGAAGGTCAGGTCCGAAGATTAACTGATCTGCCTCTACGAAACTTCATTTCTGCAGCATGACCGAAACGGTATCATTGCCCGTATGAAACCGCCCTTCCAGACCGCTGGCCGGCTCGAGGCGGTGCGCTACGAGATTCGCGGCGCCCTCGCCCGACGTGCGCGAGAGCTCGAGCAGGCCGGCAACGACATTCTGCATCTGAACATCGGCAACCCCGGCGCCTTCGGTTTTCGTACACCCGAAACCATGCGCCGGGCGATCATCCGCAATCTGCCCTTCTCGGAAGGGTACGGACCGCAGGCCGGCATCTTTCCGGCGCGCGAGGCGGTGGCCATGCAGTTCCAGTCACGCGGGCTGACCGACACCCGCTACGATCAGGTCATCATCGGCAACGGGGTATCCGAACTCGTCGACCTGACCCTGCGTTCACTGCTCGAACCCGGCGATGAGGTGCTCGTCCCCGCACCGGACTACCCGCTGTGGACGGCCGCGGTCATGCTCAATGGCGGCCGGGCCGTGCACTATCCGTGTCAGGCTGCCGACGGCTTCATCCCGAACATCGCGCAGATCGAACGGCAAATCACGCCCAAGACGCGCGCCATCGTGGTGATCAATCCCAACAATCCCACCGGCGCCGTCTACCCGGAAGAGTCACTCCAGGCTCTCGCCGACCTGGCCACCCGCCACGACCTGATCATCTTCTCCGACGAGATTTACGACAGCATCTGCTACGAGGACGCGCGCTTCGTGCCGATGGCGCCGCTCGCGCCCGAGACCCTGTGCGTGTCCTTCGGCGGATTGTCGAAGGTTTACCGGGCCTGCGGCTGGCGCGTGGGCTGGGCGGTATTCACCGGCGCGCTGGAGCGCGCCGAGAACTACATGCTGGCGGTGGAAAAACTGGCTGCGCTGAGGCTGTCGGCCAACGTACCCGGCCAATGGGCGGTACAGACCGCACTCGGCGGCTATCAGTCCATCGCCGACCTGGTCGGCCGCGACGGCCGACTGTTCGAGTCGCGCCAGGCGGTGATCGAAGCCTGCAGCAAGAGCCGGTTTCTCGAACTGGTCAAGCCGATGGGGGCCATGTATGCCTTCCCGTCGGTGCGCACCGAAGTCTTCGGCGACTTCGACGACCATCGCTTCGCCGCCGAACTGCTCGAGCACAAGCACATTCTGGTCGTTCCCGGATCGAGCTTCAACATTCCCCAACGCAATCACTTCCGAATCACGCTGTTGCCCGAGGCCGAACAGCTGACCGAAGCCTTTGAGCGCATCGAGAACCTGCTCGAGGAACTGGCTGACGAACCGCAGCGCATCCGAGCGGTACAATGAACGGTTTATACGCACCGATTCCAGGGGGGATCAGCATTTCCGCACAGACCCCAAGCGCATGAAATCCCGATCACCGTGGATGTGCATTGCCGGCAATGCACTGGCCGGGTCTGTCCTGGCCTTGCTGGCAGTCACCGCGACAGGGAGTGACTTCGCGGACTTCGATCAGGCCACCTGGTCGCTGGAAAGCGGGCTGCCGCAACGCTCGGTCATGGCCATTGCGCAGGACCATGGTCGTTACCTGTGGCTGGGCACGCAACACGGATTGTCGCGCTTCGACGGCCAGCAATTTCGCGAGTATGTCGTCGAGGATCATCCGGGCCTGGTCGGCAACGACATCAGCAGCCTGCTCAGCGATGAAGCCGGCCGCCTGTGGGTCGGCACCCGCAAGGGCCTGTCGGTCCGCGAGAACGACATGTTCCGCCAGGTCGAGCTTCCCCTGGCCGCGTCGAATGATGGCGAGACCGTGGTCAATGCCCTGCTGGAGATGCGCAGCGGCGTCATCCTGGCCGGCACGGACGAGGGCCTTTTCCGGATCGACGGCGATTCCGTACAGGCGACCCGCGAACGTTCCGATCGCATCGGCGGCCTCGCGCAGATCGAGAAGCGAATCTGGATTGGTGGGCTCGGCCGCTACTGGTCGATGGGCGAAGACGGAAACATCAGCGAATGGTCCCTGCCGGAGTCCCTGTCGGCCACACTGATCACCGGATTCGTGGCCCGGCCCGACGGACTCTGGCTGGCGAGCACAAACGGCCTGTTCCAGCATGCGGGACCGGGTCCCGAGGCGGTGGCTCTGCATCCGGGGCTGAACAATACACCGATCACCGCACAGTTGGCCGACGGCCTCGGCGATACCTGGATCGCCACCGAACAATCCCTGTTCCGGCTGCGAGACGGGCAATTGGTCGAGCGCATTGATGATCGCTACCCTGGCTATCACCCGCAGATTCAGGCGCTGTTCGAGGATGTCGAAGGCAATCTCTGGATGGGCAGCGCAGTCAACGGGCTTGCACGCTACTGGCCGGGACGGGCCGATCGCTACAGCGTAGCGGAAGGATTGAACGAGGCGTTGACCTGGAGTCTGGCGCCGGCCGATGAAGGCGCGTTGTGGGTCGGCACTACCGATGGCCTGGCACAATTGCGCGATGGGCGCTTTAAGCCGGTCCTGTCGGGCCACGAACTGCCACACCCCCATGCCTACACGTTGCTCGCGGAATCCGACCGGCTCTGGATCGGCACGCGCCGCGGCCTGATTGGGCTCGATCCCGCAACCGGAACGCTGAGCCGTCCCGAGACCCTGAAAGCGCTCGACCCTTACCAGATCAACGGTATCGTCCCGGCCCGCCGCCATGGCCGCTACTTCTATCTGACCAGTAATGGCCTGTACCTGCAGCACGACGACGGCCGACTTGAGCATCTGGATCGAACAATCGGCACACGCAGCGTTCGGCAACTGCAGACCCTGCCGGACGAATCCCTGTTGGTGGCCACCGAGAGCGGCGTCTTTCGCGGCCGGCCCGGTGCCTGGACAGTGTTGGGGGAGAAGCATGGCCTGCCGGCCAACCTGACGGTCATGGCCCTGCACATCGTCGACGCGAATCGAATCGTCATCGGCTCGATGGATCGGGGCCTGTTCGTGGGCGATGGCGTGCAGTTCGCCCGTCTGACACGGTCACAGGGCTTGCCGAGTGATTCGAGTTATTTCATTACTGACGATGAACACGGCTTTCTGTGGGTGGCCAGCTTCCAGGGTGTCTACCGCGTACCGGTCGAGGACATCGGATTCTCCCCGGAGCAACGGCCGGAGACTGTCGATGCGCAAATGCTGATCAGCGAAAGTGGCCAGCACCGGGGCAGTCAGCAGGGCTTTTGCTGCAATGGCGCGGGACACGCCAAGGGCCTTTTGCGTGCGGACGGATTGTGGCTGCCGACTCGTGACGGCGTGATTCGCCTTCGGCCCGATTCAATCGATACATCCATGCCACCTCCGGCGCTTCATGTCGAGCGTGTGCGTGTGGGCGAGCAATGGCGGGAGCTACCGCAGAATGGCCCGCTACAGCTCGACCTGGGCGCTCGGGATCTTGCCTTCGAGTTCGCCGCCATCAGCCTCAGGGATCCCCAGGGCGTGCAACTCGACTATCGCCTGCAGAACTTTCACGACTGGCGTCAACTGCCCTCGATCGAGCAGCAGCGGGTCGAGTACACCAACCTGCCGCCCGGCCGCTACCGCTTCGAGATCCGGGCAGCCAACGGCGTGGGCATCCGGGCATCGCAAGCCGCAGGCGTCGATCTGGCGATTCCTGCCCGCTTCTCGGAAACGTCCGGGTTTTACCTGCTGATAGCACTGGCAGCCGCAGGCCTGCTCTGGCTCGCCTACTATTGGCGCAAGCACCAGTGGCAGCGGCGGCAACAGGCGCTCGAGCAGGAAGTCGAGCGGCAGACCGAAGCGCTGCGCGAGAGTAATGTGCAGCTACAGCAAGCCAACCGGGCACTCAAGCGCTTGAGCGAGCGTGACAGCCTGACCGGCCTGCACAACCGCCGCTATCTCGAGCAGCGTATGCCGCTCGAAGCCAGCCGCCTCGAACGCCTGCGTGAGCAGTCTCGTTCAAGCAGCGACCCGGTGATCGGCTTTGCCCTGATCGACGTCGATCACTTCAAGAACATCAACGACCAGATCGGACACCGAGCCGGCGACCAGATTCTCGAACAGATGGGAGAGCGTCTGCGCCAACTGGTTCGCGACACTGACTACGCCATCCGCTGGGGCGGCGAGGAGTTTCTCATCGTATTACCAGGCCTCGACCGGACCGATGCGGACACGACCCTGCATCGTTTGCAGGCCGGGCTGAGAGATCGTCCCTACTCCATCGACGGAGAGCGCCGACAAACCATCACCGTCTCGGTTGGCTATGCCGAACTACCACTGGTATCAAACGATGCGGTCGTAAAATCCGACTGGGAGACCGTCGTCGAACTGGCTGACCGGGCGCTTTACCAGGTCAAGCGACATGGCCGGGACGGCTGGGCCATTCTCAGGCCGGAACGCGAGCAAGACGCCCGGCGGCTACTGAACGCCCTGCGCAATGACCTGCCCGCCTGCATAGCACGCGGCGACGTGCAGATCCAATTCCACCCAACCCGAAACACTGAATTGCGGCAAGCTCATGAAGACTGATCTCGAAAACCCCCTGCTCGATGGCGGCCTGCCGGCCTTTTCGAAGATCCGGCCGGAACACGCTTTGCCCGCCCTGGAGAAACGGCTGGCCGACTATCTCGAAGTGATCGAACGTATCGAGTCCCTCGACAAGGAAGTCGACTACGGCAACGTCGTCGTGGCCGAAACCCTGGCCGACAACGCTCTGGCCAATACCTGGTCGGCCATCTCGCACCTGCATGCTGTCATCAACACGCCCGAGTGGCGCGATGCTTACCAGGCCTGCCTGGCGCCAATGACCCGCTTTCATACTGAACGCGGGCAGAACCGAAAGCTTTGGGCCGCTTACAAGGCGCTGGCCGAGCGCGAGGATTTTGTCACGCAAGATGCCGCCCTGAGAGCCACCGTCGAACATGAACTGCGCAATTTCCATCTCGCCGGCGTCGACCTGCCCGAATCCGAGCGCAAGCGCTTCGGCGAGACCAGCCTGCGCCTTTCCGAGTTGGGCAACCGCTTCGGCAATCACGTGCTCGATGCCACCGAAGCCTACAGCGAGACCTTCGACGAAGCCGAACAGCTCGCCGGCCTGCCCGAATCCGAGCTGGAATTGCTCGCCGGCATGGCCCGCGATGCCGGTCAGGACGGCTGGATGGCCAATCTCAGCTTTCCGGCCTATCGCGCCGTCATTACCTATGCCGACGACCGCGACTTGCGCCAGCGCTTCCACCGCGCCTTCGCCACCCGTGCCTCGGAGACCGGCCCTCAGGGAGGGCAGTTCGACAATGGCCCGGTCATGCGCGAGATGCTCGCCCTGCGCGACGAGCAAGCCAGGCTGCTGGATTTCGAACATCATGCGGCAATGCGGCTTTCAACGCGCATGGCCGACACAGCCGAAGAAGTCGAGGGTTTTCTGAACCATCTGGCCGAACGCGCGCGGCCGCAGGCCAAAGCACAGCTCGAGGAACTGAACGGGTTTGCCGGCGACCTGGGTGCAGAAACGCCGCTGGAGCCCTGGGATATCGCCTACTACAGCGAGAAGCTGCGTGAACAGAAGCTCGGCATCAACGAATCCATGCTCAAGCCCTGGTTCGAACTCCAGCGCGTCTTCGACGGCCTGTTCACCACCGCCGGCGAACTGTTCGGGCTGCGCTTCGAAGCCGACGAGCGGATCGATACCTGGCACGAAGACGTGCATTTCTTCCACGTACTCGATGAGAGCGGGGAGAAAACGGCCGGCCTCTACCTCGACCTCTACAGCCGGCCGCGCAAGTCCGGCGGCGCATGGATGGATGTCTGCCGAGCACGCATGCGTGTCGGCGGCATTGAACAATTGCCGATCGCCTACCTGACCTGCAATTTCGCCCCACCCGGGCAGGACCAGCCGAGTTTGCTCACGCACGACGATGTCGTCACCCTCTTCCATGAATTCGGGCACTGCCTGCACCACCTGCTTACCCGCATCGACCTGCCCGGCGTGGCCGGAATCAACGGCGTGGAATGGGACGCTGTGGAATTGCCGAGTCAACTGATGGAGGGCTGGGCCTGGGAGGCCGAGTCACTCGAGCGCTACGCGCGCCATGTGGATACCGGCGAACCTCTGCCGGAAGAGATGCTAGCCGGACTCAAGGCCAACCAACAGTTTCTGGGTGCGATGGCGCTGGTGCGCCAGATCGAGTTCGCGCTGTGCGACCTTGCGCTCCACACCCGGCCGGGTGCCGATCCGATCGACGTCATGCACGAAGTGAACGATCGCATCGCGGTGCTGCCCATGCCCGCCTACAACCGCTTCCTGATGAGTTTCAGCCACTTGTTCGACGGCGGCTACGCGGCCGGTTACTACAGCTACCTGTGGGCCGAGCTGCTGGCGCGGGACGCCTTCGACCTGTTCCGCGACAAGGGTCTGTTCGATTCGGATACCGGACACCGACTGGCGCGCGAAATCCTCGAAGTGGGCTCGAGCCGCCCCATGCAGGATTCCTGGCTGGCCTTCCGTGGCCGCGAACCAGCACTCGAACCCTTGCTGGCCTCCTACGGCATCGCAGCCTAGCCAGCTCGCGGAGCAGACGATTCCGAGAGAACTCATGGGGTTACGGATATAATCCGTCGCCCCTTTACGCAATATACGGTCCGCGCCTGCAATCAGCACCAGCCCAAGCTATGCTGAAACGATGATTGTCTCCATTTATACCAGCCATCAATCTGCATTCCTTCTGACTCTCGATCCGGGAGAAACACAACCGCAATCCGTTGCCCGCCAGACCGCATTCCGGCGTTTATGGCTCGGGGCAATGCTGATCATCGGCGGTGCCCTCAGCAGCGTCTCGAGTGCTCAGACGTACAACTTCCATCACTTCGGCGCTGACGACGGGTTACCGCAGGTTCAGGTCTTCGCCATTGCCCAGGATGCCGAGGGTTACCTCTGGGTTGGCACCTACAGCGGCTTGGGGCGCTACAACGGCCGGCAGTTCCAGAATTTTTCCAAGCTCGATGGCCTCGGCGCCAATCTGGTGTCGGCGCTGGCCGTCGGCCCCGAAGGCCACTTGTGGGCGGGAACCGGGTCGGGTCTATGCCGCTTCAATGCAGATGAGGAACATTTTCATTGTCCACAAGGCGAAGGCCTGGAGCAGGCGCATGTCAATACCTTGATGACGAACGATAATGCGCTTTGGGCCGGCACTGATCGCGGCCTCTACCGGGTGCAGGGCGATCAGATCAGTCGGATCGAGGACTCTGCCAGCGCCAACATCCAGAGTCTGGCCCAGGACCACACGGGCAGTTTGTGGGTCGGGACGGCGGATGGCTTGCTGCGTCAGGGCCCAGCAAGCGATAAATTTCAGGCTGTGTCACTACCGAACAATTCCGCGACTTCCGTGACTGCATTGCACGCCGACGGCGATCACCTCTGGATAGGGACCAGCTCCGGCCTGTATCGCCATCTCGACGGCGGCGTCCAGCGCCTTGACGATATTCCATCCGATCTTGCCAATGCCGATATCAGCGGCATTGTCAGTAACGATACGGGTGAGTTGTGGGTGGCATCAAACCAGGGCGTGTACTGGCAGAGGGCCAACGGAGAGCAGGCTTTTCTCGATCGCAGCAATGGCCTGACCAATGAAATCGCTCACACGATCTTCATGGATCGGGAAGGGCTGGTCTGGATTGGTCACGACGACGGACTGAGCAAGTGGATTCCCAGTGCGTTTACCGGCTATCTCACCAGCCACGGCCTGATCGACAATTTCGTTCGCTCGATTACCGAGGACAATCAGGGCCGACTGTGGCTTGGAACGCGCTCGGGCGTGCAGATTGTCGCTCGCGAAGATGGTGACTGGAATTTTGATTCGGCCCGGACCCTGACGGTAGCCGACGGCCTGCTGGACGATCGCGTTTACGCCGTGGCCTTTCCCGGCCCCGGACAAGCCTTGATCGCAACCGACAACGGTGTGGCCCGCTGGCGCGAGGATGAAGGGATCGTCGAGATCATCACCGATGCGGACGGTCTACCGACCAACAATACCCAATCGGTAATGGTGGATCATTCCGGCGGGGTCTGGATTGGCACCAATCTGGGCACGGTGTTCATGGAAGACGGCGAGATCCGGCCGGTCGACGATCCGACATTGGCCGGTGCTTACGCTTTCCGGATTCGCGAGGATGAAGCCGGGCGAGTTTGGTTCGGGACACGTGACAATGGACTGTTTGTCCTTGCCAACGGCAAATTCACTCAATTCGGTGCGGCCGACGGCGTCACCGATGAAACCATCTGGGATCTCTCCCCGGCCGGCGACAACAGCATGTGGATCGGCAGCAACGGAGACGGGCTGTTCCGGGTGCATGCCGACGGCTCAGCCGAGCAACTTACCGAGGCCGACGGTTTGTCGGACAATTTTGTCTGGCAGGTACTCGAGGATAGCCGGGGACATGTCTGGGCCTATACCAACCGTGGATTGTCCCGTTACGACGGCATGGAGTTCCGGAATTTCGGCCGCGACGACGGCCTGCTGCATGTCGAGGGAGGTGCTACCGGCGCCTGGGAAAGCCATGACGGCAATCTCTGGTTTGCTTCGGCCGATGGTCTGATGCGCTACGACCCGGAATACATCCACTCCGAAATGCAACCACCACATGTGGTCGTGGAACGCGTCACTCACGAGGGGCGCTTGGTCACCGAGGGGGAAACCCTGCCGCCAGGGGCCGGCAACATGGACATCCACTATGCCGCCATGAGCTTTCGCTCTGAGGATGCGTTGCGCTATCGCTACCGGCTGGCAGGCGGTGATGAGAGCTGGTCGGAACCCATGGAATACCGCCCGGTAACCTTCGGCAATCTCAGTGGTGGCGAATATGTGTTTGAAGTGCAGGCGCAGTATGGCGAGGGACCGTGGACGGTGCAGCCGGCGCAATTCGCTTTCAGCGTACGCCCGCATTTCTGGGCCACGGCCTGGTTCTGGGCACTGACGATTGTCTTGGGCGGTCTTTTGGTCTGGGCGCTGGTCCGGCTGAAGCTGCGCGCGAGTGAGCTCCGGCGGCGAGAACTCGAGGCCCAGGTGATCGAACGCACCCGGGACCTTGAAAAGGCCAATAAAAAACTTGAAGCGGCATCGATCACGGATCCGCTGACCGGGCTGCACAACCGTCGATTTCTGATGAATCAGATCATTGCCGATATCGCACAATCTCGGCGTGCCTACGTCGGCGACAAGGAACATCCCAACCGCGATATCGTTTTCATGATGATCGACCTGGATAACTTCAAGCAAATCAATGACGAACACGGTCACTTGGTGGGTGACCTGGTATTGCGCGGCTACTCGGATATCCTGCGCCGCCAGTTGCGCACCTCGGACTATGTCGTGCGCTGGGGCGGGGAGGAGTTTCTGGTCGTGGCTCGTCAGACCGAGGCCAAGCGTCTCGATGTCATTGCCGAGCGCATGATGACCGAGGCCCGCGATGCGGTATTCGAGGTCGACGGCGTCAAGGGTGGATTGCGCTGTACCTGTTCGATCGGTATATGCCACTTCCCGTTCGTGCAGAGCGAACCGGACGCGATGAACTGGGAACAGATCGTTGATGTGGCCGATTGCGCAATCTACATGGCCAAACGGCTCGGGCGCAATGGCTGGGTGGCGATCCACGGTACGGAGAAAGCCCGAGTCGATGATGCACAGGAATTTCTACGCCGTCTCAAGTCGGATCTGGAGAGCCTGGTGGCAGCGGGCGAGATCGTGATCGAGAGCAGCTTCCCGAATCCGCTGGACGCTGACAACTAACAAACGAGGTTGCGGCCGGATGACTTGGCCTTATAAAGCTGTCGGTCGGCGGCGCGCAAAAGCTCGCTGATGCTTTCCATTTCCGGTTGCCAGGTCGCGACCCCGGCCGAAAGTGTGATGGGCTTTTCTTCCTCACCGATGCGAAAGCTCGTCCCGGCAATGGTCTGGCGAATGGACTCGGCCAATTGCCAGGCTTCTTCGGCGGTGGTGTCGGGAAGAATCAATGCGAATTCCTCGCCGCCGATGCGCGCCAGCGTGTCGCTGCCGCGTACCCGCTCGGCCGCCAGGTCGGTCAGTTGCTTGAGAATGCCGTCGCCGGCCAGGTGACCGTGTTCGTCGTTGATTTCCTTGAAGAAATCCAGGTCGAGAATGACCAGCGCCAGCTTGTAACCGGAATCGCGCTGTGCCCGGGCCGCTTCCTTTTCCAGTACCGCCATGGCGTGGCGCCGGTTGTACAGCCCGGTCAGGGCATCGCGGATGGTGCTCTCGTGCAGCTCCGAGTGGTAGCCGGCCTCGATGTTCCCCTCGTCGACGAACTTGAGTACGGTTTGACTGATCCGCACCAGGTCACCGTCGCGCAGCGGAGCGCGTTCGATCACTTCGTCGTTGAGCCAGGTGTGATTGGTCGAATCGAGATCCGCGATCCAGTAGCGACCGTCTTCGTGGAATATCCGGCAATGGCGACGCGAGATACTGCGATCGGAGATCTGGAAATCGGCATCCACGGCCCGTCCGATGACCAGCGGATTATCACCGGGAACGATGCGGGAACCCAGCCGCGCCCCACGAATGATGACCAGACAGGCCTCGTGACGCTCATCGACGCCGCGCCGGCTGCCGAGCAGAACGGTCTCACCGTCGGTGGGGTGCCGGTCGGTGTCGCTCGTCATTCGGTGGGCCGATCAGAACAAGTCATACAGACAGTTTAGCCATGACGGCCAGAAATGCCAGCCATGCAATCAAATCTACCAGGCGATGGCAAGCGTGGCATACGCCGTCCTGCCTGCCCCGGGGAAGTAACGATAATTGCCGAAAGCGAAATCCGCACGCTCGGCATAGCGGCGATCCAGAAGGTTCCGCACCCGGAGACCGAGCCGCCAACCGCCCGGCAGATCATAGCGGCTTGAAAAATGAAGCAGGGTCATCGACGAATGTCCGCGTCGATTGGCGGCATCCAGCCAGTAGCGCCCCGTGAACTCCGCCGCGAACTGGAAATCGAGTCGATGACCCGCATTCCAGTTGAGATCCGCACTGGCCATGCGGCGCGGGGCGGCGGGCATGTCATTGCCCTGCACGATGGTCTCCCCACCCAGATCGCGACTGAAACGGTAGCGATGAATGGCATAGCTGCCACGTGCACCGAAGTCGAGGTGATCGGTCACTGGAAACCTCAACGAAAACTCGATACCGCGATGACCTGACTTGCCGTCGCTGACGTTGAAACCCTCGCCGTCACGGAAAATGTAGTTGCGCTTGCGCTGGTAGTAGGCGACCAGCTCCCAGTCGAAAGGCGCCTGGCTGCGCACACCGACTTCGATGGCATCGAGACGTTCCGGATCGAGATTGGCGACATCCTGGCCGCGCTGCAGGCGGTAGAGCTCGGTCGCCTGAGGTGCGCGAAAGCCGCGGGCAAGGCGCAGCCAGGCCTGACCGTTGTCGAACCGGCGGCTCAACGTCAATTCGGGGGCAAGCTCCAGGAATTCATCGCTGCGATCGGCCGGGCGGTTGTAGAGACAGCCGCCGAAGTCACAGGCCGTACCGTCCTCGGCCAGGTTGCCGGTCCGCATGCGGTTGTCGTAGTCATAGCGGATCCAGTCGGCGTGAACGCCGGCGCGAAACTGCCAGTCGTCGGCCAGGTCAAAGGTGCGGGCCAGGTAGCCGCCCAGGCGTCGGCCGTCGACGACGTAGTCGTAGTGCTTCCCCGCCGGCCGGATGCCGGCCACCGGCGGCGGCACGTCGCTGGCCGGACCGTCCTGGACCTGGCTGAGGTCGCCGCGGAACAGCTCGGCATCCACGCCCCAGGCGAGGCCGCGCGCCGGATCGTCACGATCGTACTGCACACCGGCCGAGACCTGGCCGTTTCGCTCCAGCGGCTTGCCCGGCAGGAAATGCTGCAGGAAGGTCATGCGCGAGCGCCGGGCAAAACCCGAAAAGCGGTGCTCGACTCCGTCGGCGCCGATCCACTCGGCTTGCGAAATCAAGCGCAGCGCACTGGCGCGCCGGAAAGCCTCGGGGTTGAGATTCTGACGTCGCAGATCCGGATCGGCATAGGCACGATAGCCGAGAATATATCCGGCGGTATCCTGGTCCAGCCGGGCGCCGCTGAGCAGCGTTCGCCACTGCCCGCGCTCGATCGGCACGACATACTGAAGGGTCCCCAGTTGATGTTCATACTGCTCGTCGACCCGGAAACTGCCGGCATCGGTGGCGCTGAAATCGGCGCCGATCCGACCATCGGCGACTTCGCTGGTCAATCGGCCGGAAGCGCGATAGTAGTCGTGGCTGCCCGCTTCAAGACGCAGTCTGTCGTCCGCACGCGGCGACAGCATTCTCGGCGTGATGTCGATGACGCCGTGCAGACCGCCGGATGCATGACCGAGCCCGCCCGGACCCCGCAACACGCTGACGCTGCCGGCTTGATCCAGGTTGACCTCGAACAGGTTGTTGACGTTGCAGAAACCCGGCGGCCGAATCGGAATGCCGGTCTCGAGGATCAGCAGCGCGCCACAACCGCCGGCGCCGGAGAGAATCGGCGAGCGAATGGCGGTAAGGTGCTCCTGACCGCTACCGCGCGTGACCCAGCTGCCCGGCAGACGCGAGAAAAGCTCGGCCGGATGAGTGGGCCGGATGTTTTCGATCTCTTCCTCCGACACTGTCGCGGTGGACTGCGGCGCCTCCGGCGCGATATTGCGTCCACGCACCACCAGCCGGTCAATCTCATCGGATTCACCCGCCAGCGCAGCCAGCACCAGAATTTCGAGCATCATGATTCCGGAAGCCCCTTCCGACGCAGCCGGGCCAGCAGCACGAAGGTAATCGCACCTCCCAGGGTCAGGGTGAAGGGAAACGCCAGCACGAAACGCCCCCAGCCTTCGCCGGCCGCCTCGAGAAGCTGATACACGCCAACCCCCAGCAGCGGCGCCAGCAGACCGCGAATACCGGTCAGGGTGACGTGGATGCCCATGTAGAGAGTCGACTTGTCGTCGCTGGCGAAATCATTGTGGCCCAGATTCCAGCCGAGCTTGCCGCCGGCAAATGAGACGCCCATCGACAACGCACCGGCCCAGAACAACAGCTCAATGCCGGTGATCGAAGCCAGCGTGAACAGCAGCATGGTGATCACGAACATCCAGGCCTGCCGGGCGCGGTAGTCGAGAATGTGGACGGCATCGAGCCGACGCGCCCAGATCGGCGTGAAGATCGCAAGCGTCACCAAGGGCAGTGCCGTGGTAATCAGCACCTGCTCGAACCGGGCAAAGCCGAACTGTTCGTTGAGCAGCACCACCAGCAGGGCGATGACCATCAGGTTGCCGCTGCCGAAAGCGAACATGGTCAGCATGTAGCGGCGATACCAGCGATCCTCGCGCAGGATCTGCCAGGCCGCGCGCAGTTGTCCGCCGTGGCGCTCGTGGCGCTGGGCGAGTTCGTCGGTCTGCAGCCTCCGGCCCTGGCGCACACGCGTGGCCTGATAGCGCCAGGCCGCGAGCAGACCGGCCAGTCCTGCGATGGGAAAGGCGACCCGCCAGATTTCCGGCCACCAGTTCATCAGGGCCCCGATCAAGGCCGCCGTGGCGGCGATGGTGAGCGAATAGATGATGGTGATCCAGCCAGTGATCCGGGCGCGCACATGGCGCGGAAAATTGGCCCGCCAGATCGCCGCCCTGAGCGTGATGACGCCCGCCCAGGCCAGCCGCGCGAGAATCATGGCCAGGGTGATGGCGACCAGGCCGACCGGGCTGGTCGGCACCAGCGCCATGGTGATCAGAAACAGCGAGGTGGCGGCCATCAGCGCCGCCACCCAGGGCGGCTTGTCACGACCCTCGGCCAGACCGGAAACCCACAGGCTCACGATGTTGGCAAACGCCGGCGCGCCGGCCACCAGGGCCACGGCGAAATTGACCCAGGCCGCGCTCGCGACGCCGTCGAACTGCGTCTTGACCACGATCCCGACCAGCCCGCCCTCGATCGCCCCCAGGGCAACCGCCATGGCCGCGTTGGTGCGCACTTCGCGCGGCATCAGATTGCGGGCGACAAAGGGAAGCGCGGATGATTCAGAGGCGGCGGGCATGCTGATATTTTACGGTATGAGGCATCAAAGACCGAGAGACACCCGCGATCAGAATGCGTGGCGGATAGAATGAACCCATGGATAACACGATCAGCGAAGCCGCCTGGCTGGAACGCACCCTCACGACCGACATTCCCCTGGGCGGTGCAATGGATTTGACCGTCACGCGCCTCGACGACGAAGGCGTGGAGTTGACCCTGCCGCTGGCACCCAGTGTCAACGACAAGGGCACGGCTTTCGGCGGCGCCCTGGCCAGCGCCATGATCCTGGCGGGATGGGCCCTGCCGCGGCTGCTGCTCCGGCGCGCCGGAATGAGTGCGGAACTGGTCATTGGCCGCTGCGAAACGCGCTTTCTCACGCCCGTGCGCGGCGATTTCCGGGCGCTATGTGCCTGGCCCCGGGCCTCCGATGGCCGGCGTTTCATCGAACGCGTCGAAGAGAAGGGTCGCGCCAGCCTGCTGCTGGAACCCCGTATCCTGGCCGCAGAAGGGGTGGCGGCGACGCTCGTGGCAAAGTATGCTGCCCTGAGAGGGTAGAGCGGTGACACGAACGATGCGACAACTGGCAAGCACTTTACTGGCCGTGCTGTTGCTGGCGGCCTGCGCCAGCACGAATCAGGCCGAACGCCAGCGCCAGGAGGCTCTGAATCGCTGGGAATCGCTGGTGCGCTGGAGTGAATTCCACGCCCTGCCCGACATGATTCATCCCGACTGGCTGGCGGAAAATCCGATACCGGACCTCGATCTCCGGCGCCTGGAGCAATTTCAGGTCACGCAGTATCGCGTTCGCAGCGTACTCACCGATCCCGACGGCCAGGGGCTGGAGCGGACCGTGGAAATTCGCCTGTATCATAAGCACAGTGCCTACGAGCGCGTCATCGAGCACCGCGAGGTGTGGCGCTACGATGAGGATCGGGAACGCTGGCTGCTGCATTCGGGCTTGCCCGATCCGCGGCCAGGCTGACAGGGAGCAAAATCGAAGGGGGCGACCAATACGGAGGGCTGCAGACCATGCGAACCATTGCCATCGTCAACGCCAAGGGCGGATGCGGCAAGACCACCATCGCGACCAGCCTGGCCGCGGCACTGGCCTGGGATGGCCACGCCGTGGCGCTGGGCGACATGGATCCCCAACAATCGGCCGCCGACTGGCTGGCGAACCGCCCCGAGGAGTACCCGGAAATCATCGGTGTCACGCCTCACAAGGGGCAGCTCAGGGCACCGCCCGAAGCCGACACCCTGGTGCTCGACACCCCGGCGGCGATCCATGGCCACGAGCTGGGCAATGTGGTGCGGCGCTCCCAGACGATCCTGGTGCCGGTACTGCCCTCGCACATCGACATGCGCGCGGCCTGGCGCTTCCTCAATCACCTGCTCGAGCTCAAACCGGTCGAAAAAGGCGAGGTCCGCGTCGGCCTGATCGCCAACCGCGTCAAGCCCCACACCATCGTCTACCGCGAACTCACGGGCTTTCTCGATGACTTCCGCGTCCCGGTCGTCGGGCAACTGCGCGACACCATGAATTACGTGCGCGCTTTCGAGCGCGGCTTGAGCGTCTCGGACCTGCCGCCCTACCTGGCCTGGCAGGACTGGGAGCAATGGGAACAGGTGATGGACTGGATTCGCAGCAAGAAGTCGGTCGGGAAGGGCTGATGAGTAATGATCAATGACCAAATGATCGAAAGCACCAAACGAAGTCGGTTTTTTTTGGTCATTGGGTCATTAATTCATTGAAAATTGTTTGGTACTTGGTGCTTGGTCTTTGAACATTCGTGCCTCTCAGAGAGGCACGTTATCGATCAGCCTCGCCCGCCCCAGCCAGGCGGCACCGAAAACGCGGCTCGGTCGACCCGCCCGGGGTTTGCCGAGATCTTCGGCCGAGCGCCATTCCAGATAGTCGGGGCGGAAACCCGCTGACTCCAGTTCATCGAAGCCTTGCGCCTTCAGCGCCGTAAAGTCCTCGCCGGCGTTCAATCCTTTGGCAGTCGTTTCGAGCACGCGGTAGAGCGTCGGTGCCGCGGCGCGTTCGGATTCATCCAGATAGCCATTGCGCGAGCTCATCGCCAGGCCGTCGTCTTCGCGCACGATGGGCGCACCGAGCAGCTCGACCGGCAGCGAGAAGTCACGCGCCATTTGCCTGAGGATCAGCAGTTGCTGGAAGTCCTTTTCGCCGAACACAGCAAGGTCGGGTGCCACCTGGCTGAACAGTCGCAGCACCACGGTCGCTACACCGTCGAAGTGGCCCGGCCGCGAGCGGCCGCACAGGCAGTCGGCCAGCCTCTCGGGCACGCGCAGCATGAAAGGTTGCTTAAGCGGGTACATGGTCTCGACCGGAGGCGCCCAGACGAAGTCGCAGCCGACCGAAGCCAGGGCTTCGAGATCGGCCTCGAGGCTGCGGGGATAAGCGTCGAAATCCTCGCCGGGCCCGAACTGGGTCGGATTGACGAAAATCGATGCCACTGTGGTCTCGCAGCGCGGGGCAGCCGCCTCGACCAGGCTGAGATGGCCGCGGTGGAGATTCCCCATGGTGGGCACGAAGCCGATTCGACGGCCCCGGTCGCGGGCTCGACCGATCGCCTGGTGCAATTCCGACAACGACTCGACGACGCGCGGCATCACTGCCAGCTGTGGTCGGTCGTCGGGAACCGCCGCTCTCGCACGGCTGCAACGTAAGCCGCAAGCGCCGCCTCGATGCTGCCGGCCTCGGCCATGAAATCGTGAACGAATTTCGGCGCCCGACCCGACGAGATACCGAGCATGTCGTAGAGCACCAGGACCTGGCCGTCGACCTCGACCCCGGCACCGATGCCAACGACCGGAATGACCAGGGCTTTTGCCACCTCGCGCGCGAGCGGGGCCGGCACACATTCCAGCACGAGCATGGTCGCGCCGGCTTTCTCCAGCGCCCGGGCATCGGAGGCGAGTCGGCGTGCCGGACCGTCGTCACGGGCCTGGACGCGATAGCCGCCGAGCCGGTGCACGTGCTGCGGCGTCAGGCCAAGATGAGCGCACACCGGCACGCCGTTGGCGACCAGGTTTTCGACAGTCTCCGACAGGTTTGCACCGCCCTCGAGCTTGACCATCTGCGCCCCGGCACGCATCACCGCCGCCGCCGCATTCATGGCGCTGGCGCGGTCGTGGTAACTCATGAACGGCAAGTCGGCAATCAGCAGCGCGCGCTCGAGTCCGCGACGCACGGCGGCGGTGTGGTAGACCATGTCCTCGACCGTTACCGGCAGGGTCGAGTCGCGCCCCTGGATGACGTTGCCGAGGGAATCGCCGACCAGCACGCAGTCCACCCCGGCCGTGTCCAGCCGGCGGGCGAAACTGGCGTCGTAGGCGGTCAGCATCGTGATGGGCTCGCCAGCAGCCTTCATGGCTGCGAGGGCGGGTACGGTCACCGGACCGGAAGTCTTCATGACTCAGGAATTCCTTGCTTGTTGCGCGATGACAAATCCAGGCGCGGGGCCCGGGCGAATGCCGTCGCGTTCATTATCGTCGAGTGCCGCCAGCAATTCATCCACCCGCCCCCGACCAGGAATTTCGAGTTCCGGATCCAGCTCACACAGCGGCACCAGCACGAAGGCGCGCTGGTGAATGCGCGGATGCGGCACGGTCAGATCGGCGCGCTCGATATGCTTCTCGCCGTAGAGCAGCAGGTCCAGGTCGATCAGCCGCGGGCCCCAGTGGCGCTCGTCTCGCACCCGGCCCAGCTCCGATTCGATAGCCTGCAGCGCGTCGAGCAATCCCGGCGCGGATTCGGTCGTCTCGACCACGGCAACGGCATTGAGAAATTCCGGCTGGTCGCGATCGCCCCAGGGCGGGGTCCGATAATTGCCGGAGCGGGCCACGACATGGGTCGAAGGCCGGGCGTCGATCCGCTCCAGGGCCCGGTCGAGCATGGCGACCCGGTCGCCCAGGTTGGCACCCAGCCCGATCCAGGCTCGGATCAAGGTACGGCCTTGCGCCGCCTCGGCCGGCGACGGCCCTTGCCCTTGCCCTGGCCGGCCTGGACCATCTGCCAGCGCTCTTCTTCACCGACTTCCTGGATGGTAGTCCACCAGTCCGCCAGTTCCTGCAGGTCGGGATCTTCCAGGGCGCGCAGCAGCAGAAAATCGTAGGCGGCTCGGAATCGCCGCTCGCTCATGACGCGCAGGGCGCGCTTGCCGCGACGTTTCTCGAAGCGCGGCTGCAGGCACCAGATGTCCTTGGCCATGCTCGAAAAGCGCCGATGAATTGCAACGCGCTCGGCCTGGGTGACGATTGCCTCCTCGCCGGCCGCCGCCAGCGCCTCCACCGGCGCCATTCCCTCGTCGATCAATTCCTTCGAACGGTCCTCGACACGGCTCCACAGGAAGGCCGCGAACAGGAATGCCGGGGTGACCGGCTGGCCTTCGGCAACGCGCTGGTCGGTGTTCTTCATCGCCTGCTCGACCAGCACCGGGGGGCGGGCCGGATCATCGAACAGGTTGGGGAACAGCTGTTCCCAAAGCCCGAACTGGACCAGGGCCTGAAAAGTCGGCCAGGCCTTGCCGCCCATGAACAGCTTGAGAATCTCCTCGAACAACCTGGCCGGCGGGATATCCTGCAGCAATGTCGCCATTTCAGGAATGGGGTCGCCCGTCGCCGGATCCAGCTCGAGGTCGAGCTTGACTTTGAAGCGCACCGCCCGAAGCAGGCGCACCGGATCCTCGCGGTAGCGAGTCACCGGATCGCCAATCAGGCGCAGCCGGCGCGCAATCAGATCCTCGTAACCGCCGACATAGTCCCGGATGGTGGCCGTTTCCGGGTCATACATCAGAGCGTTGATGGTGAAATCACGGCGCCGGGCATCCTCTGCCTCGCTGCCGAAGACGTTGTCGCGCACGAGGCGACCCTGCTCGACTTCGCGATGCTCGTCGTCCTCACCCTCGCCGAGACCGCGAAAGGTCGCCACCTCGATGATTTCGCGGCCGAAGCGGACATGGGCGAGGCGGAAACGGCGTCCGATCAGGCGGGCACTGCGAAAGACGTCCCGCACCTGCTCCGGGGTGGCGTCGGTGGCCACGTCGAAATCCTTGGGGTCATGGCCGAGCGCCAGGTCGCGGATGCTGCCGCCGACGATATAGGCCAGGAATCCGGCTTCCTGCAGCCGTTCGACCACCTTGCGGGCGCTGGAACTGATGCGGTCGGCGCGGATGCCGTGACGCTGCTCGGGAATAATGCTTGCCTTCTCAGACAATGGCGAAGGTTCCGTATCGGGATGAATGCAGATCGATCAGTCGGGCGCGATCAGTCCGGCCCAACTGCTAAAATAACCGCCATAGTTTAGCACCTGCCGGCTGCGCCCTCTCACGCGAGCAGCCGCCGGCCGGCATTCGGGCCACTCAAGCGAAAGAAAACCATGACCTTCGTCGTTACCGAGAACTGCATCAAGTGCAAGTACACCGACTGTGTAGAAGTCTGTCCCGTCGACTGCTTCCACGAGGGACCTAACTTCCTGGTCATCGACCCCGAAGAGTGTATCGACTGCACCCTGTGCGAGCCTGAATGCCCGGTTCAGGCCATTTACCCCGAGGATGACTTGCCCGAGGATCAGCAGAAGTTTCTCGAAATCAACGAGGAGCTGTCACGCGAATGGCCGGTCATCACCGAGATGAAGCCCGCCCCGGACGATGCCAAGGAATGGGAAGACGTGCCCGGCAAACTCGATCACCTCGAGCGGTAGGCACGCCCGAATACGGGCGGCAGGATCAGCCCAGTCGTTCGCGCAATCGCGCCAGCACGAATTCGGCGCGCTCCATTTCGACGATACTGCCGTCCTCGTCGAACAGTTCGACGCGCGTCTCATCGCCCCGATCAGCCGGCTCGACCCGCGCGACGTAGTCACCGCTGTAATCGATCGCTTCGGGCTGCTGCCAGAAAAACAGTCGGGAAAACCCGGTTTTCTCCGGCTCGATGGGATCGTGGTTGAAGCTGAAAACGTAGCGACGATCCCCCTCGCTGGCGCGACGCAGTTGCATATCTCCGCGGTCGAGGGTGAATCCCAGTCGTCGCCATACACTGCCCGGCTCGTCCTCGACGGCCAGGTAGAGCCCGTTTCGCCCGAAGCGGATATGGGAGCGCGACTTCTCGGCGTCAGCGCTTGTCTGCACCTTTGGCGGCCACTCCTGCTGGCCCTCGGCCGCCAGTTCGGGCAGCGAGTATCCCGGCACATCGTAGACGGTACTGGTCAGTGGCCGGTCGAGTCCGGCCGGAGCCTCGATCGGCTTGACTTCCTCGCTGCCTGCGTAGATGGGCCGTTGATCGCGGTTGAAGCAGCCGCTCAGCAGTACGGCGACGGCGAGCGAAGCAAAAAAGGTCATTCGGGTTGGCATCATGCCTGTTTATTCCGGTCTGTAATGAGTCAATTTCGAGCGGCCCGGGCGCGAAGGCTTCGCGGCCAGATCTGCATCTGACGCCACGAGCAATCGGTGGACGACCACGCAGTTTAGGCAAAGCGAACCGCCACGTAAAGCAATCGCGACCCGAGCCGGAGTGCGGAGCCCCTTCACCGGTCGTCTGGTTCGCGCCGCCTTGCTTGCGCACTTCGAGCGGCGCAAGTATCCTGAATTCCAGCACCCATTGTAACCGCAAACAGCCGCCGAAACGGGCGGAAAATGTCACTCAAACCCCTGATTTAACTAATATTTTACTTTAATATGCCCGAATCCGACATGCAACTGACATCCACACCGCTCGAAGCCACCGGAAATCAGGCGCTGCGGCTCGACGATCTAGTCGGTCAACCTGCGGTGATTTACTTCTATCCACGCGACAACACACCCGGCTGCACCAAGGAAGGCGAGGCCTTTCGCGATCACTACGAGGCCTTCCAGGCCCTGGGTTGCCAGATCGTCGGCGTCTCGCGCGATTCGCTCAAGAGCCATGAGAAGTTCGCCGAAAAATACGGCTTTCCGTTTCCGCTCGTGGCCGATCCGGACGAGAGCCTGTGCCGGCAATTCGACGTCATCAAGGAAAAGAACATGTACGGCAAGAAGGTGATGGGTATCGAACGCAGCACCTTCCTGTTCGACCGCAAAGGTCAGTTGGTGCGCGAATGGCGCAAGGTACGCGTTCCCGGGCACGTCGAGGAAGTGCTCGAAGCCGTGCGCGAACTGGATTGACCTCCCCCCTGCCCCCCTTTCCGGAGGACCGTTGACCATGGCGGAGCGCCCGCGTCTGTACATACTCGACACCAACGTGCTGATGCACGACCCGACCGCCCTGTTCCGCTTTGCCGAACACGACATCTTCCTGCCCATGATCGTGCTCGAGGAACTCGACCGGGGCAAGAAGGGCGTGTCCGAGGTCGCCCGCAACGTGCGCCAGGTCAGCCGCTTCATCGGCCAGTTGATGGGCGGCGTGAAGGACCTCGACGAGGGCGTGCCGCTGACCGAACCCGATGGCCTGCGCCTGCAGGTAGGCAGCGGCCGGCTGTTTTTCCAGACCCGGCCGTTCGAAAACGGTGCCGAACTGATTGGTGAACGCGGCCTTGCCGACAACGAAATCCTGTTGGCGGCACTCAATCTCAAGCACCTGTACGACGAACGCCAGGTCGTCCTGGTGTCGAAGGACATCAACCTGCGCATCAAGGCGGCCATTCACGGCATCACCGCCGAGGACTACTTCAACGACCGCGCGCTCGATGACCTCAGCCTGCTCTACTCCGGCGTTCTTGAACTCGACAACCGCTTCTGGGAAGAACGCGACACACGCGATTCCTGGACCGATAACGGCCGCACCTACTACCGGATCGGCCGCAGCGACGACGACGAGTGGTATCCCAATCAATGCCTGCGGCTCGACGACAACAACGGCCTGGAAGCCATCGTACGCGAGCTCGGCAAAGACAGCGTGATGCTCGAGGTGGCGCGCGACTACCGGCGTTCGCAGCACGGCGTGTGGGGCATCCACGCCCGCAATCCCGAGCAGAACTTCGCGCTGAACCTGCTGATGGACCCGGAGATCGATTTCGTCACCCTGCTGGGCACGGCCGGCACCGGCAAGACCCTGCTGGCCCTGGCCGCAGGCCTGTCGCAGACGCTCGACGACAAGATCTATCGCGAAATCATCATGACCCGCGCCACCGTCTCGGTGGGCGAGGAAATCGGCTTCCTGCCGGGAACGGAAGAGGAAAAAATGACGCCCTGGATGGGCGCGTTGACCGACAATCTCGAAGTGCTGACCGACAGCGACGAGGCCGGTGGCGACTGGGGCCGGGCGGTAACCAACGAGCTGGTCGCCTCGCGCATCAAGATCCGCTCGCTCAACTTCATGCGTGGCCGGACCTTTCTCAATCGCTACCTGATCATCGACGAGGCGCAGAATCTCACGCCCAAGCAGATGAAAACCCTGATCACCCGCGCCGGTCCGGGCACCAAGATCGTCTGCCTGGGCAATGTCGAGCAGATCGACACACCCTACCTCACCGAGACGACTTCGGGCCTGACCTTTGCCGTGGATCGCTTCAAGGATTGGCAGCACGCCGGCCACATCACGCTGCGGCGCGGCGAGCGCTCGCGCCTGGCCGACTTTGCGTCCGAGCAACTCTGACGAGTTTCCTGTCGGCGTACCGGCTGCGGCCGTGCACAGTTCCCGGAAGCCAATGCGGTAGCATACGGATTGCCACGCCGCCATCCGTTACCGGCATAGACGCGGAGAGTCGGCTCAGAGAGGGAAATCCGTGGAGGGATTCCAATGACAGCTTCATTCAGGTCGCTGGCGCGAGTGCTGCTCTTGTCAGCCATGCTCGCCGTCACCTCGGCGGTTCATTCGCAGGACGAAGCGCCGTCGTGGCGCACGGATTTCGGAATCGAAACCCGACTGCATTATCGTGACAGCGACCGCAATCGCTTCGCAGTGAATTTTCCCTTCACCCCCGACATGCTGCCGCCCGGGCAAACGCAGGGCTTCATGGAAACGGTCGAGCCGGGCGGACACTTCGAGGTATCGCTGATCAGCTTGATCGCCAACATCGCACGCGGCAACCGCTTTCTCGCACATGCCCGCGTCGATTTCATCGACCGGCACGACCGCAATCCGACCTCGGGCGACCGGAAGATCGATGTCGACCAACTGTGGCTGCGCTGGGGGCGTGAGATCGCGCCGGCCCTGCCCGCCGAAGGATTCGGCGGCTACGTCAAGCTGGGCAAGTTCGAGAAGTTCGAGCGCCAGAATGACCGCCATCTCGAAAGCTACGGCCTGGTCTCCACCGCCTTCAATCGCCTCGAAGACCTGGGTGCCGAGTTCGGTCTCGACCTGGGCGGCAATTTCTACCTCAAAGGCTCGATCACCCAGGGCAATCCGCTGTTCATCCGCGATCCCAATGCCCTGGCTGGCGACAACGGCATCGATGCCCTTCGCCAGCCCAACCCGGACCCTGAACTGAAGACCGGCATCCCGATCCTATACGACGCGGAAATCGAGGGCCTGGACTTCGACGGCAACCCCGAACTGGGTGCGGCCGCCGGCTACCGCTGGGCCGACGCATCCGGCCAGCGCGCCTTCGACATCATGCTCTTCGGCTACCACGGCAAACTCGAGGAAACGGTTTCGCTCCACGGCACCTTCTACGGCGGTGACCTGGACCTGCTGCGCGGTCCGGCCAACCAGTTTGCCTACCCGGCACTATCGGGCAACGATCGCGAAGAATACGGCGTCAACCTGCGCGCCTACCTCGGCGATCTGTCCCTGTTCGGCCAGTATGTCGATCAGGAAATCGCCTCCCTGCCGCGAAGCGGCCTGGAGCTGGAGGCCGCCTGGTCGTTCGAACTGCCACTGGTCTGGTCGATCGAGGGCCGGCAACTGTTCTCGCACATCCAGCCGGCTGTTCGCTATTCGCGCCTCGACAATGATTTCGCCAATCCGGATATCACGCCCTTCCCCAGCGGCGCCTGGGACTGGGAGAAGGTTGATGTCGGCGTGCGCCTGACCATCCTGCCCGGCCTGGACCTGACGGCCGAATACGCCGACAACAGATTGTTTACGGCTGGCGGAAAGGCCAGCAACGATGAGTGGCTGGTTACGCTGAGGTGGCGCTCATGACACGCCTGGCCGCGGCGCTGATTCCGATTGCCCTGATCCTGTTCGGCTGTGCACCGGCGCCCACGCAGCAGGCACCAGCCGATGAACCCGCGCCGGCCTCGAGCGCCCAATCCGTGCCCGAAGATCCAACACCGCCTGAGCCAACGGATCCCGATCCGGGCGAGACCAGCGAATCACCCGAGCGAGCCTCCGAGACAGCCGAGCCGGCCGAGCGCGCCCGAGAAACGGAATCACTGCCGGCGGAACAAGCCGCAGAAAAGGCCGATCCAGAGCCGGAGCCAGCACCGGGGGCTCAACCGGAACCCGCAACGGAAACACCGCGGGCCGACGCTGTGGACGATCGGACAGTGACGCTCTCGGGCCGCATCACGCTGGTCGGCGGCGATGCCGACCCCGCCGAGGCCGTCGTCTACTTCATCCCGCAGGCCGCCGACGATATGTCCGGTGGGGACGAGTCATCGGAAGCGCTCGAGATTGTCACGCGCGACAAGTCGCTCTCGCCGACCGTGCTGGCGGTCTCGCGCGGCAGCGAAGTCCGGTTTCCGAATGAAGATCCCATCCTGCACAATCTGTTCTCGGTCTCCCCGGAGAACGATTTCGATCTGGGAGTCTACGGACCGGGCGAATCGCCCTCCGTTTCCTTCGAGCAACCCGGTGTCGTCAATATCTACTGTAACGTCCACCACGACATGCACGCCCATGTACTCGTCGTCGACACGCCCTGGCGCGCGCAACCCGACGCCGATGGAAACTTCCGGCTGACAGGCCTGCCGCCGGGTAAGGGAGAACTGCACATCTGGCACCGCCAGAGCGATCGCTGGTCGCGCCCGATCGAATTGCCCGCAAGTGGCTTGCTCGAGGCGACGCTGGAGGTCACCAGACCCAGATTGCCCCCGCACCGCGACAAGACCGGCCAACCCTACAATCGTCGAGACCGTGACCCCTACCGCTGAACGATCCGGATTATCGTTGGGCGCGAGGCTGTTCCTGGCCTTCGGCCTGGTGCTGGCGCTGGCCGTCGGTGGTGCGATGGTGGTCACGCTCAATGTCGTTCGCGATATCGCTGCCGATGCGGTCGACACCTCGCTTTCCAACAGCCAGTCGGTGCAGCGCTATTTCCGTCAGTTCAGGGCGCGCCAGCTCGAACTCGTGACCGAACTGGTCTCGTCCGACCCCTACTTCGGCAGCTATGTCGACGAAGCCGTCAACGCCGACGATCCCGACCTCGCTGCCCGCTCGGTGGCCGACCTGCTCCAGACCAAGCGCAACGAGTTCGGTCTCGATATCGCCCTGGTGCTCGACCCGGACGGCAACGTCGTGGCGCGGACCGATCGGCCGCAGGCGCTGGCGGTCGATCTGTCGAGCGACCCCCTGGTCGCCCGCGGGCGCGAGGAACTGGGACCGGTCAGCGGCCTGTGGACCAGCGGCGACGCGCTGTTCCAGGCGTCCGTCACGCCGATTGCGCGCGGACGTACGGTAGCCGGGTTCCTGATCACCGGGCTGGCGCTCGACAATTCCCTGGCCAACGACGTCAAACGGGTCAGCGGCGCCGACGTGGCTTATCTGACGGCCGGCGAGCGTATGCGCGTGGTTGCGACCACGCTCGACGTCCCGGCCACCGACCGCCTGCTTGCCGAGATCGAGGCCACCGACGAACTGGGCGAGGCATTGCTGGCCCCGTCAGAGTCCGGACGAACCTTCCGGCTCGACCTGGCCGGTGACCGCTGGCTAATGCAGTTGTCCCCGCTGATCGATGCCCACGGCGACGCTTTCGGCACCACCGTCGCGCTGACGTCACTCGATCGCGAACTGGCGGCCTACCAGAACATCCCGATCGTGGGACTGGTTACCGGCGTGGTCGCGATCGTCGTTGCGCTGATTCTGTCCTACGTCATCTCGCAGCGCATCCTTCAGCCCGTAAGGCGGCTCACCACGGCGGCCGAGGCCGCTGTAGACGGCAACTATCGACACAAGGTCGCTACCGAAGGCAGCGACGAGATCGGCCGGCTGTCGCGATCCTTTGACAGCCTGCTGAGCAGTCTGCGTGAGAAGCGGGACATGGAGGACTACATGGCCGACATGGCGCGTCACGCGCCGCTGGACGGACATCGTGAGCATCCCACCGAGCCGGTCGAACAGCCGGAAGGACACGCCACCGAACCGATGGAGGAACCCACTCGTTCCGCCTCGCCATCGGGCGACCTGAAACGCCACCTCGGTGAGCGCTACGAATTGCTCTCCGAACTGGGACAGGGCGCGATGGGCGTCGTGTTCAAGGCCTACGATCAGAAGCTCGACGAAATCGTGGCGATCAAGATGCTCAAGCCCGGCAGCGTCGATCAGCAAAGCCTGGAACGACTCAAGAGCGAACTCAAGCTGGCGCGCCGCATCACCCATCCCAACGTGTTGCGCACCTACGATTTCGGCGAGGCCGGCGATGCGCCGTACCTGTCGATGGAGTACGTCAGTGGCATGACCCTCAGGGAACTGCTCGACCGCCGCGGCAAACTGCCCTACGGGGCGGCCTTGCGCATCGCCCGCCAGTTGTGCGCGGGGCTTCAGGCGGTGCACGAAGTGGGTGTCCTCCACCGCGACATCAAACCCGGCAATGTCATGCTCGAACACCGCGGCAACGCGAAACTCATGGATTTCGGGATTTCGCGCCCCGCCCGGTCGCAGGGCGCTTCCACCAACGACAATCTCAGTGGAACCCCTCACTACATGGCTCCGGAACAGATTCAGGGCGGCCAACCCGACGTGCGCACCGACATCTACTCACTAGGCGTCGTGCTCGAGGAACTGTTTACCGGCGGCATGCCGTTCTCCGGCGAGAGCTCGATGGAAGTGGCCGTCGCCCGGCTCCACCATCCCCCCGTGCCGCCTTCCAAGTACTGGTCCGCGATCCCCGAGGAGCTCGAGGCGATCATCCTGCGCTGCCTGGCCTTCGCACCGGAGGATCGCTATCAGGACACCGAATCACTGGCCGCGGAGCTGGGCGAACTCAGGGGGTAGCGGTAATCCATTTCGCCGACGATCCGCCCGGACGAATCGAAAACGCGTTCGGCAGCTTGGTTTTGAACTCCCAGTGACAGGATGGTGGTGCAACGGGTGCCGTAGCGTTCGCCGACGATGAACGGCGGAGACAGGAATCGTTCCAGGTCGGCGCCGACGCCGGTGTCCGGCAAGTCCGCGTCGGGAGCACCTTCACGGTCATTCATGAGTTCGAAGAGTCGGTCGGTGTCGATCGAGGCCGTCGATGCCAGCCCGCGCAGGGCGATCGCCGCGCGCCGCGTCTTGGGCCAGGGCTCGTCGAGCAAGCCGTTGGACAGCGCATGGACACCGGGGGAGACCGCCGCCGGGCGAGCGTGGGAGGAACAAAACCAGAGGGTTTCCCGATCCCCGGCAAGCAGATTGAAGGGGCCGTATTCAGCCCGCCGCGCATCGATTTCACGGACGAAGGCTTCCGGCGCTCCTGCACCTTCGAGGAAGCGTACGGGCAATTCCCCACGCGAGCGCGTGCCGGCTTCGACACCCGGATCGCGGAAATTGGTGACTGCCGCCCAGCGGCCGTCTCGAGCGACCGCAACCCAGGTGCCACCGGCACGCTCGTCGCGCCCAGCCAGCGGACCGTCGGGCCAGTCCCACCAGGCCATCGGCCGGGCGGGTCGGTCATGGAACTCGTCGCGATTGGCCGCCAGCAACAGGTGACGACGGTTCCCGGGACGGAAATCAAAAGCAATCAGGCACATCAACGGCATTGTATTCGAGCCGCGTCCGCCTTCGATCATGCAGGCAAGCCGGACGACGGTTGTTGGAGACATCCGCCAGGGCTAAACTCAAGGAAATGCAATCCAAGGCCCAGCCAGGATAATGACGAAAAGACCGGGATTCCTGTTGGTGATCAGTTTACTGGCAACCATGCTTGGCGGCTGCGCAACGTCAACCCCCAAGGCGCCACCTCAGCCTGTCCAGGCGCCACCCCTCAATCTCGACCTGTTTGGTCCACCGGCCCACATCCCGGATGAAGCGGAAATCTTCGAACTATCGGAGTTCCAGATCCAGAAACTCAATGCATTCCTGGCCCGCTTCGATGATGAAACAGAACGCCACTGGCAACTCGCCCGCTTCATCCACGAACACTTGTCGGACTTCGATTACCAGGGGCGGACACTGACCGCATCACAGGCATTGCAGGACCAACAGGGCAACTGCATGTCCCTGGCTGTCATCACCAGTGCCTATACCCGACATCTCGGGCTGGAGTACGACTTCCAGTTGATGCGCACGCCGCCCGTTTTCGAACGCGAGGGCGACCTGGTTCTGGTCAGCGACCATGTTCGTACCCGCGTCTACCCATCCAGCTCCGAATCCGGGGACGATCCCGAACTGCGAGCAGGCCGCCGGGCCATCATCGACTACTTTCCGGAGCGCAAACGGGTGCCCAGCTCACCCGTTTCGAACCAGGATTTCCTGGCCATGTTCTATCGCAATCTCGCCGCGGAGCGGATACTCGACGGCAAAACCAACGAAGCATTCTGGTTGGCCCAACGGGCGAAATCGATCAGCCCGGACAATGCGTCGGTACTCAACCTGCTGGCAATCCTTCATCGCCGTGCCGGCGACGAAACGACCGCCGAGGCGCTTTTCCGCTATGGCCTGGAGCACCATCCAGACGATATCAACCTGTTGCACAACCTTTACGCGATGATCGAAAGCCAGGATCGTCACATCGAAGCCCGGGCACTGCTGGAGCGGCTGGCAGACCTTCCCGACCACAATCCCTATCCACGGATACTGCTGGCTCGTCAACTAACCGAGGAAGGATTCCTCTCTCGTGCCAGGAATATCTATGAGTCCATCCTCGACCAGATGCCCTATCTGCACGAAGCGCACTGGGGCATGGCCGTCATCCACGCCCAGAAGGGCGATGACGAAAGCGCCCGCAAGTCGCTTGCAACGGCCCTGCAATACACGCGGGCCAATCGGTATGAGCGTCTCTACAACGCCAAACTGCACGCCTTGAAGTCGGCACACTAGGTGTAGGGTTGTTCTTTGCTTCTCTATCGCTAGGAAGTTAATTGCTACCGGCATGTCGGTGGCCTCGACAAGTCAAAGGCGATTTCGCCCGGCGCGCTTCGCGCGCTCTTGCGGCGAGGTACTTTTTTGTCGCGCAAAAAAGGTACCCAAAAAATGCGCTTAAAAGATGACGGTTACGTCTCAGGAACCCCTGAGCAAACTGGCTTCACGGACTGTGACTGGGGCTTTGCTCGGGCCCGGCTGCCGAACATGCTGGCTTGCGATAACGCCTGGCGCGGCCCGCATCTGGCACTGCGACTTTGAGTGGCGCCTTACCTCGGAGGTCTGTGCCACCCTTTATCGAAGCCGGCCTCGATCGAGGTCGTGCTGTCTGGGTGCGGGCTACGCCAGGGCTTTATCGAACACGCCATGTTTCACGACCGAGCATTAGCGAAGGCACGAACGGTATCTCCGTTAAGCCACAGAGACCTCTGATCCTGCGGCACAACCGCGTCTTTAAGAGCGCTTTTGGTTCCTTTTGTCGCGACTGACAAAAGGAACTCGCCCAAAGAGCTTGCGAAGCAAGCCGGGCGAAATCGCCTTTGACTTGTCGAGGCTCCCACAGCCACCGGTGGAATCAATCAATCTAGCGCCGACAACTCAAGCGGCAGCAACGCACAACCCAGCGGCAGCGAACGCCGACCATCAACCGGCGGCAGCCGCCTCCGCCCCAGCCTCGCGCACAAAGCTCAACTCACCATCGGCGGCATCGATGCGAACCGTATCGCCCGGTGCAAACTCACCGGCCAGGATTCTCTGCGCCAGGGCGTTCTCCAGCCGATTCTGGATGGCCCGCTTGAGCGGCCTCGCGCCGTAGACCGGATCGAAGCCGGCCTCGCCGAGCAGGTCGAGCGCGGCATCGGAGATCTCGAAGCCGATGTCGCGATCGGCCAGGCGCCCTTCGAGGTACTTGATCTGTACTGCCGCGATCTCGCGGATCTGCGACCGGTCGAGCGGGTGGAAAACCACGATCTCGTCGACGCGGTTGATGAATTCCGGCCTGAAGTGCCGGCCGACGACTTCCATCACCGCCGCTTTCATCGAATCGTAACCCTGACCCTGCAGCTCCTGGATGCGATCCGAACCCAGGTTCGAGGTCATGACGATGACGGTATTGCGGAAATCGACGGTACGGCCGTGGCCGTCGGTCAGTCGGCCGTCGTCGAGCACCTGCAGCAGGATGTTGAACACTTCCGGGTGGGCCTTTTCGACCTCGTCAAGCAGGATCACCGAGTAGGGCCGGCGCCGCACCGCCTCGGTCAGGTAGCCGCCTTCCTCGTAGCCGACGTAACCCGGTGGTGCACCGATCAATCGGGCCACGGCGTGCCTTTCCATGAACTCCGACATATCGATGCGCACCATGGCGTCCTCGGTGTCGAACAGGAAATTCGCCAGCGACTTGCACAATTCGGTCTTGCCCACGCCCGTGGGGCCCAGGAACAGGAAGGAGCCATTGGGGCGGTTGGGGTCGGCCAGGCCGGCACGCGAGCGGCGGATCGCATCGGCGACAGCCTTGACTGCTTCGTCCTGGCCGATGACGCGCTCGTGCAGCGCCTCTTCCATCTTCAGCAGCTTCTCGCGTTCGGACTCGAGCATCTTCGAGACCGGAATGCCGGTCCAGCGGCTGACGACTTCGGCGATCTCTTCCTCGGTCACCTTGTTGCGCAGAAGCTGAAAGTGGTCGGTCGTCTCGCTCGACTCGGCCTGTTCGAGCTGGCGCTCGAGTTCCGGAATCCGGCCGTGCTGCAACTCGGCCATGCGGGAAAGATCCTGCGCCCGTCGAGCGTTGTCGAGTTCGGCACGGGCGCGTTCGAGTTCTTCCTTGATGTGCGTGGCGTCCTGCACCGAGGCCTTTTCGGATTTCCAGACCTCATCGAGGTCGGCGAACTCGCGCTCAAGCTCGTCGATCTCGCCTTCGAGGTCGGCCAGGCGCTTCTTGGAGGCCTCGTCGGTTTCCTTCTTGAGCGCCTCGCGCTGAATCTTGAGCTGAATGAGGCGGCGTTCGAGGCGATCCATGGCCTCAGGCTTGGAGTCGATCTCCATGCGGATGCGGCTGGCCGCCTCGTCCATCAGGTCGATCGCCTTGTCGGGCAGATTGCGGTCGGTGATGTAACGATGCGATAGCGTGGCAGCGGCCACCAGTGCCGGGTCGGTAATGTCGACGCCGTGGTGCACCTCGTAGCGTTCCTGCAGGCCGCGGAGAATCGCGATGGTGTCCTCGACACTCGGTTCCTCCACCAGCACCTTCTGGAAGCGACGCTCGAGCGCAGCGTCCTTCTCGATGTTTTCGCGGTACTCGTTGAGTGTCGTGGCACCCACGCAGTGCAGCTCGCCGCGGGCCAGGGCCGGCTTGAGCATGTTGCCGGCATCCATCGACCCTTCGGTCTTGCCGGCGCCGACCATGGTGTGCACTTCGTCGATGAACAGGATGATCTTGCCTTCTTCACGCTTGATCTCGTTGAGTACGGACTTGAGCCGCTCTTCGTACTCACCGCGATACTTCGCACCGGCGATCAATGCGCCCATGTCGAGTGACAGCACGCGCTTGTTCTTGAGCCCCTCGGGCACCTCGCCATTGATGATGCGCTGGGCCAGCCCCTCGATAATGGCGGTCTTGCCCACACCAGGCTCGCCGATCAGTACCGGATTGTTCTTGGTGCGCCGCTGCAGTACCTGCACGGTACGACGAATCTCTTCATCGCGGCCAATAACCGGGTCGAGGCGCGACTGCTCGGCCCGCTCGGTGAGATCGATCGTGTACTTCTTGAGCGCCTCGCGCGTATCCTCGGCGTTGGGGTCTTCGACCTTCTCGCCACCGCGCACCGACTCGATCGCTTCTTCGACCGCCTTGCGCGTCACGCCTGCCCGGTGCAGCAGTTCGCTCAGAGCCACCTTGGCTTCCAGTACCGCCAGCACGAACAATTCGGAGGCGATGTAGGCATCACCCCGCTTGTTGGCGATCTTGTCGGTCAGGTTCAGCACCCGCCCGAGATCGTTCGACATATTGATCTGACCGGCCTGCCCGGAGACCTTGGGAAAACCCTCGATCTTCTCGCCCAGGGCCGAGCGCAACTGGTCGACCTGCGTACCCGAACGTGCCAGCAGCCCGCGGATACCGCCGCCTTCCTGGTCCAGCAGTGCCACCATCACATGCTCGGGTTCGAGCATGGCATGATCGAGTCCAACGGCCAGCGACTGGGCTTCGCCCAGGGCCTGCTGGAACCTGGCGGTCAATTTGTCCATTCTCATAACAGGCTGACTCCCTTGCAGATATTCGACTTATCCACAGGGTTGGGTTGAACCCGCAAAGAATCAAGTGGCGGCCGGCGCACAAAATCCCTAAACTGGGCGAAAAACCGAATCCGGCCCTGGGGCATCATCTTGATCGAATTGAGAAAATCCGTCATTTGGACGGCAGCCTTGTTATGCCTGTGCCTGTTCGAGCCGGCCCAGGCCGATGAGCGCTGGTTGCGCATTGATGCACCTGAAAGCGGCGCAAGAACCAGCCTGCCGGCCGAAGCCATCGATTACGGCAGCTTCATCTGGCTGCCCGAACAGGCGGCAGCCAGGGCCCGATTGCCTGGTCGGGTGCAGGCTTTCGAGCGTCCCTTCGACTATGAGATCGACGGCATTCATTTCGATCCGGCCGGCGGATTTCCGGCATTCGAACCCGAGTGGATGGCGTCCCGGCGGGACGCAGCTGCGGACTTTCACCTGGTCCAGTTTCGCGGGCCGGTGAAGCCGGAATGGCTCGAGGCTCTGCGGGAAATCGGCCTCGATCCGGTCCAGTATCGCGCACCGCTGAGCTACATTGTCTGGGGCAGCCCGACCGAAGCAGCCCGGGCCCGGGATCTGTCGTTCGTGCGATTCGGCGCTCGTCTGCCGCCGATCATGCGGGTGCCCGGACGCGATCGCCACAGGCCCGACGCCCATACCAATGCCATGGCGCTGATCTACGCAGCCCAACGTTTCGAAACCATCGCCGCGCTGGAAGCCCTGGGCGTCACGGTTCGAACCGTCCGCAGCAGCGGCCTGCAGCTCGATCAGCTTCACCTCGAGGCCGAGCCGGAAATGTTTGCCCAACTGGCGGCCATTCCGGGGATTCTGGCCCTGCAGCAGATCGCCGACGACGGCGGCCCCCGTGGCGAAATGAGCAATCAGTCTGTGGTCGGGGGGATCAGCGGCGATCAGGTCGTCCCCGGCTACTCCGAGTGGCTGAACGGTACCGAGCTGAGCGGCGAGGACATCATCGTCAGCGTGGTCGACGGCGGCATTCTCCGCAGCCACGTCGACTTCGACAGCCGCTTCCGCGATTGCGTGAGCACCGGCGAAGAACTGACTTCCTGCACCTCGGCCAACGACTTCCACGGCACGCACGTCGCTGGCGCCATCGCCGGTTCCGGCCTAACCGGGATCGTCGATGGAGAAGGCTTTCTGCGCGGCCTCGGCATGGCGCCCGAAGCCAGGCTGATTGAGCAGCGCTATCCGGATTTTCTCGATGGCGGCCCGGACGGTGAGGGTTCAATGGTTCCCAACGGCATGCTTACGATCTTTCATGAATCGGCGCTCAGCGGCGCAGTCATCTCCAACAACTCCTGGGGCCCGGCCGGGACGCCGCGTGGCTATGACATTCCCACCCGCCACGTCGACATGATCACCCGCGATGCCGATCCGGATGCCCCCGGCGCCCAGCCCATTCTGGCGGTCTGGGCTATCATGAACGGTAATGGCGATCGAGGCGACGGCGAGTGTTCGCCATCCTCGCTGGGCGCGCCGGACGAGGCCAAGAACCTGCTGTCGGTCGGCTCGACTGCATTGCAGAGTTCCAAGCGCGAAATTTTCGATATCTCCGCCAACAGTGCCCATGGCCCGGCATGCGACGGCCGGCAGGTGCCGCAGTTGGTCGCACCGGGTTGTTACACGGATTCAACGACTTCGGGAAGCGACACCGCGCACGGCTTGCTATGCGGCACATCAATGGCAGCGCCGGTGGTGGCAGGGGCCACCGCATTGTTCTTCGAGCAGCACAGGGATCAGTTCGGCACATTACCCAGTCCGGCCCTGAGCCGCGCGGTTTTGAGCGCGACCGCGAGGGATCTCGCGGGACAACTCGACGCCAACGGCAACGTCCTGGACCACCGGCCCGACCGCAAGCAGGGTTGGGGTCGGTTGAACGCCTCCCGGGCACTGCAGCCGGAATCCAATCTCACGCTCATCGATCAGATCGTGACCCTGACGGCCACGGGCCAGTCCTGGCAGGGAAGCTACATCATCCACCACGCCGACCAGCCGGTCAGCATCCGCCTGGCCTGGACCGATGCACCGGGTCCGGGGACGGGTGGGACCACCCCGGCCTGGGTCAACGATCTCGATCTCGTCGTCACCGCCAATGGCACGGAATACTATGGCAACGATATCGACCCGACCACGGGCTTGTCCCGACCCGAAGGCACTCCGGACGGCAGGAACAACCTGGAGGGCGTGGTGCTGTCCCCGGACCAGCACCAGGGTGGCGAAATCGTCATCAAAGTGCTGGCCGCCAATATCGCTGGCGACGCACTCGACCCCTGGCAGCCGGCCGCGCCCCGCCAGGACTTTGCTCTGGCCGGACTGAATCTGGGCGCACCAGGAGAGGCCGTGACACTGGCCTTCGCCACGCAGCCGGCGGATCGTGAACCCGGCCAGCCCCTGCCTGCCATCGAGATCGAGTCCATCGATGCCGCCGGGCAGACCGCGCAGGGCCCCGAAATCCGGATCTCGCTCGAACTGGATGGCTGCACCGGGCACTGCACCCTTGTCGGCACGAACGAGCGCGAAACGCAGAACCACCGCGCCATCTTTTCCGACCTGTCGATCCCTGACCCTGGAACCTACCGGCTACGGGCCCGATCGGCCAACCCGACGATCGACGGCGCACTCAGCGACTCCTTCAGCATCGCACCGCTATTCGGGGATCGCTTCGAACAGCCGCCGCCGGAGTGATCAGTCGCCGACACATCGTGCCCCTGGCAGGCCGGATCCATCAGATGTCGCGAATCGCCAGCAAGCGAATCTCGGTCATATCCTCGATCGCATAGCGGATGCCTTCACGGCCGAGCCCGGAGTCCTTCACGCCGCCATAGGGCATGTGATCGACGCGGAAGGAAGGCACGTCGTTGATGATCACCCCGCCCACTTCCAGCCGGTTCCAGGCCTTGTTGATCTTGCCAATATCGCGAATGAACAGGCCGGCCTGCAGGCCATAGCGTGAATCGTTGATGGTATCGAGCGCAGCGTCGAAGTCGCTGAAGCGCTCCAGCGTGACGACCGGCCCGAATACTTCCTCGACCCGCAGCTTGCTGTCGGCCGGCACATTCTCGACCACGGCCGGGCGGACGGTGCTGCCCTCGCGTTCACCACCGACGAGCAACTTGCCGCCGCCGTCGACGGCTTCCTGAATCCAGTCAACCACCCGCTTCGCATCACCCTCGGTGATCAGTGGCCCGATCCAGGTGTCTTCATCACGCGGATCACCGCCGGGAAGATCACCGACCTCTTTGCAGAGCTTGCGGCTGAAATCGTCAAAGATGGCCTCGTGTACCAGCACCCGCTGGACCGACACACAGCTCTGGCCGGACTGGTAGAAGCCGCCGAAGAGCACGCGTGCGACAGCATCATCAATGTCGGCATCCTCGTCGACCAGGCAGGCCGCATTGCCACCGAGTTCCATGACCACCGGCTTCTTGCCGGCCTTGCTCTTGAGCATCCAGCCGACCTTGTCCGAGCCGGTAAAGCTCATCAGCTTGAGGCGCTCGTCCTCGGTAAAGCGCGCGGCATCTTCGCGATCCACGCAGAGGATGGAAAACGCCCCCTCCGGCAGGTCGCACTCGGACAGGATTTCACCCATCAGCAACGCGCCGACCGGCGTCTTCTCGGCCGGTTTGAGAATGAACGGACAACCCGCTGCAATCGCAGGTGCGATCTTGTGGGCGACCAGGTTGTAGGGGAAATTGAATGGTGTGATAAAGGACACGGGTCCGATCGGCACACGCTTCCACATTCCGGAATACAGCTCTGCGCGCGGGCTGATGTCCATCGGAATCACCTCGCCTCCGATCCGCGTGGCTTCCTCGGCGGCGACCTGAAAAGTCTCGATCAGGCGCGTGACTTCGCCCTTGGCGTCGCGGCGGACCTTGCCGCCCTCGACGATCAGCACCTCGATGAGTTCCTCTTCGCGCTCGCGGAATCGCTCGACACAGTGCAGCAAGGCATCGCGTCGCTTGTACGCGGGCAGCTCCGCCATGGGCCGGCTGGCCTTTACGGCCGCGGCGATGGCTTTGTCGACGATCGCATCGTCGGCATTCGCCACCCGCCAGGCGACCTCGCCGGTGTGCTTGTCCAGAACCTCAAGATCCTCGTTGGCGTACACGGGGCGATTGGCGAGGTAGTAGGGAAGGGCTTTGGTGGACATGACAGCACTCCATCCAGCGGGAAGAAGATTCAGGTTAACGCACAACCCGTCAACTTTCACAAAACGAGCCAACCAGCCAACCAGCCAACCAGCCAACGCACTATAATCATGCCATGGGCAATCGACTCTCGAAAATCTATACCCGCACCGGCGACGACGGCACCACCGGGCTTGGCGACGGCAGCCGCACGGCCAAGGACAGCCTGCGCGTGGAAGCGTTCGGCACCGTCGACGAACTCAACTCGGTGATCGGCGTGGCAGTGGCCGAGATGGAAGGCCTGGACGAACTGGGCGGGTTGCTACTCGATATCCAGCACCACCTGTTCGATCTCGGCGGCGAATTGTGCATACCCGGCAGCGAAATGATCACCGACGACCACATCGACCGACTCGAGCAGGAACTCGACCGGCTCAACGACGCGTTGCCGATGCTCAAGGAATTCATCCTGCCCGGCGGATCCCGGGCCGCCGCCCAGACCCACCTGGCCCGGACGGTCTGCCGCCGGGCGGAACGGCGCATGATCACCCTGGCACGTCACGAACCGGTCAACGAACCGGCCATCCGCTATCTCAATCGACTGTCCGACCTGCTGTTCGTCGTAGCACGAACGGCCGCCCGCGCATCGGGTGCGGGTGAGGTGCTCTGGAACCACGAACGCAAGCGCTGATGCTCATCGTACTGTCACATCCGGACTGCGCCGGGCACCGGCCGCCGGCCGACCATCCGGAATCGCCGGCCCGTCTGGCGGCCGCGCTGCGAGGTCTCGAAGGGCTGAACGGTATCGAGCACCGGCAGGCCGAAGAAGCCAGCGACGAGCAGCTGCGACTGGCCCACGGCCTCGAATACCTGCAGGACCTCGAGCGCCGCGACAGCGCTGGCGCGGCAGAAAAGATCGATCCCGATACCTGGCTCGGCCCCGGTTCGACCAGGGCCGCTCGGCTGGCCGTCGGCGCGGTGTGTCAGGGTGTGCAAGCCGTCATCGCGGGCTCCTGTCCGCGGGCGCTGGCCATCGTTCGTCCGCCGGGTCATCATGCCGAGGCGAATCACGCCATGGGCTTCTGCTTCTATGGCTCGGTAGCCATCGCCGCGCTCGCAGCGCAGGAAGTTCACGGCCTGGAGCGTATTGCGATCTGCGATTTCGACGTTCATCACGGCAACGGAACCGAGGCAATCGTGGCCGGGAAAAAGGGCATCCTGTTCATCTCCTCGCACCAGTCTCCCCTGTACCCGTGTACCGGCGATCCAGATGCGACCGTGGGGGACAATATCGTCAATGCCACCCTGCCACCGCAGGCCGACGGAAAGGCCTTTCGCCGACTGTGGTCGGAGACCCTGCTGCCCCGTCTCGACGCCTTCCGTCCGCAACTCATCCTGGTCTCGGCCGGCTTCGACGGCCATATCGCCGATCCGCTCGCCCAGCTCGAGCTTGATGAAAGCGACTACAACTGGATTGGCCAGGAACTGCGCCGCGTCGCCGACCGTCACGCCGATGGCCGCCTGGTCGCATCACTGGAAGGCGGATACGATCTCGGCGCCCTGGAACGCTCGGTCCGGGCCTTTGCCGATGCGCTGCTGTGAGAACTGTGGTCCCTGGTCCCAGGCCCCTGATCTGGACGGAGCGGGCGAAGGGAATCTAACCCTCGTCACGAGCTTGGGAAGCTCGCGTGGCCGTTATACGCAATCTACGCAGGCGACACGATACGGGCGACTGCCAGACAGGTGCGGCTTGCGCGCCAGCGCGAGAAGCGCCTGACTGGCTGGCGCATTGGAACGCGGTCTTCGGAGAGTAAGGTTGGAGCGGGCGAAGGGAATCGAACCCTCGTCTCCAGCTTGGGAAGCTGGGGTAATGCCATTATACGACGCCCGCTCGAATCTGAATCCTAGCGGCCCTTTCGCCCCTTGGCAATCCCCCCAATAGAATCGGGCCCCGCACCATTCAGCACGGGGCCCGATTCACTTCTTGTTGTTATCGAAGGCCCGGACTTCAGGCGTGTCCGTGCTTGATCAGCACCAGTTCGTGAGTGAGGCCTTTGGCCAGACTTACGCACATGAACAGCAGCACGATCACGAACGGCAGACCGGTACTGACCGAGCCCGCCTGCAACGCATTGAGGGCAGCATCACCCCCGACTGCCAAAAGCACACCGGCCACGGCACCCTCCGTCACGGCCCAGAAGATCCGCTGGGGCACCGGTGCGTCGAGCTTGCCCCCGGCGGTGATGCTGTCGATCACCAGCGAACCCGAGTCCGACGAGGTGATGAAGAACACCAGTACCAGCACGATGGCCAGGAAGGATGTAATCGTTGTAAATGGCAGTTCGTTGAGCATCTGGAACAGCGCCAGCGAAGAGTCGCCAATGCCGCCAGCAAGCTCACCCACTTCTGCCTGGACCTGGTCAATACCGGCACCGCCGAATGCCGTCATCCACACGATGGTGACAACGACGGGCACGATCAGCACCGCCGTCATGAATTCACGCACGGTTCGACCGCGGGAAACGCGGGCGATGAACATGCCGACAAAGGGCGACCAGGAAATCCACCAGGCCCAGAAGAAGATGGTCCAGGCATGATAGAAGGTGTCGTCTTCACGACCGACCGGGTTGGACAGCGGCAGGAAGTACTGGACATACCCCGAGATGGTCGTCCCCGCATTGGCCAGAAAGGCAACGATCCCTCCGGCGAACATCACGAACAGCAGCAAGGCAGCGGCCACGAACATGTTGAGATTACTCAGAACCCGCACGCCGCCATGGATACCGCGGATAACAGAAACGACGGCAACTGCCGTCACGCCGATGATGATGGCGATCTGCGTCATCAGGCCACCGTCGATACCGAACAGGAAGGCCATGCCGCCAGCTGCCTGCTGCGCGCCCAGCCCCAGGGAGGTTGCGAGCCCGAACAGGGTGGCCAGAACCGCCAGGGTATCAATAAAGTGCCCGAACCAGCCCCAGACGCGGTCGCCGAGCAGGGGATAGAAGGTCGAACGAATGGTCAGCGGCATGCCCTTGTTGTAGGCGAAAAAGGCCAGCGACAACGCCACAACGCCGTAGATCGCCCAGGGGTGCAGACCCCAGTGATACATGGTGGCGCCCAGTGAGGCTTCAGCATCCCCACCGCCGACATTGAGCGGTGTTCCGTACCATTCGGTGAAATAGCCGACGGGTTCGGCAACGCCCCAGAACATCAGGCCAATACCCATCCCGGCGGCGAACAGCATCGCAAACCAGGACAGAACACCGAACTCTGGCTTGGCATCCTGCCCGCCCAGGCGAATCTTCCCCACCGGCAGCACGATCATTGCCAGACAAAACAGCACGAATATGTTGCCGGCCGTCAGGAACATCCAGTCGAACGTCTCTCCGATCCAGACGCGCGCCGCATTGAGCCACTCATTGGACACCTCGGGAAACATTAGCGACAGGACCACGAACAAGACGATCAGGGTTGCGCTGATGGCGAACACGGGATGGTGAATATCCATCCCCATGGCCTCGACATTGTCCTGACCGACTTCATAGTCGGTATCGTAGATCCGCTCGATCTGTTTTATTTCCTCTGGTTTCTCGTTTTGCTCGTCGAACTCACTCATGACGTTTTCTCCCTTCAATGGAACCCTCGAAAAGAGCGGCCCAATGCCGCCGCCGTCCTGATGGTCGGCTCGCGGACATCGGGCCGGACAGGTTCACCGTGATCTAGAAGTAATAGCCGAAGTTGATATTGAAACGCGCATTAGTTCCGGACTGAGTCGCCGAGTCCATCGAACCGCCGATAAACGGTTGATTTTCAGCCAGGATGAAGTCGATATAGGTGTACAAGCCGCCGGAAGTCACGGCCACGCCACTGACATTCATCCAAGTATCCTCGAGAGAGGCGGACTTATCGGTCACCAGTGAATAGTCGTTGTAGAAGGTCAGGTTGGAAACCGGGCCCCAGTTGACCGGCAGGCTGTAGGCGACGTTCGCGGTATATGAAGTCGCTTCGGATGCGATGGTGTCGAAGAAGTCGTACGCACCGACCGCCATCCGCTCCATTCCGTTGTCCATGTCATATTCGTACTCAGTCGCCTGAAGCTGCAGGTTCCAGGGGCCGTAGTTGCCCACGAGATGGGCAGCGACAGCATGCTGATCACCAATGGTGCTGCTGACATCATCAGTCACATCACCATACTGGCCGGAGAGACCGATTTCGGTCGAGTTGCCGTCGCCGTGCCCGAAGGTATAGGCCACACGTCCATTGAAGACATTGCTATCAAACGCAAAGCTCGACGGCGTGGCGAACGTTCCTTCGCTCGAGTCCCTGACACCGACGATGTCATAGGAATAACGATCATTGAGGAAATCGGGAAAATCACCACCATCGAAGCCGAGATAGCTGTCACCACTGCCCAATTCGTCGTTCCAGTAAAACGCACCCTGAATGTTCAGCGGGCCTTCGTCGTAGATCAGCTTGGTGCCGAAGTCATAATCGTCTTCCAGGCCGAGGTAGTAGTTCGAGCTGAAAAAGAAGCTGTGCGAGTTGTACGGCGTGACGCCGAATGGCACCTGGTTGACGCCAACCTGACCCTGCAGAGCATCGGAGAAATCATAGCCGACCCAGGCATGATGAATGACGTTCATATATTGATACCAGCGCCATTCGGCCGACAGAATCACGTCACCGACGGTCCCATCGAAGTTCAGGCGAACGGTGTCCATTTCGAAGATACCGTTGTTCTCCTTCGAGGAATCATTGTAGTCCTCGAGGACGTACTGAAATCGAACAGCACCGCCGACATCGATTTCCGTCCCTTTCTTCTCATCGTAGGTCTCGGCGGCGACCTCCTTCACCCTTTCTTCATCAGTATCGCCTTCCTCGACTTCGGCCAGGCGCGACTCCATCTGTTCACGCTTTTTTTCTTCTTCGTTACGCTCTGCGCGCAACTCATCGAGTTGCTGCTGCATCTCAAGCAGCTGCTGCTGCATACGATCGATCTGCTCCCGGAGCATCTCGGTTTCGTCCTGCCCTTCCGACGCCGACGCTACGGAAATGATGCAGGCCATGACCATGAACGCAGACAGTTTCAACCAGGATGGTTTGCGCATGACTTTCTCCCTCAGCAGTCAGGTGACAAATCACATTCTGCAGCCGTACCAGAGCCGGCACGAACCAGGAGGACTTGCGCAGAGCGCGCTTGTATTGAACAAGCGCGCCAGAACGAAGGAACCCGATTCGTGTTCCGACTTGAACGCGCCACAGAAGCTCTAGATTAATATCACCTTAACAGACCGATTCGCCAGAACGCAAACAGGTCCGTGACGCACTTCATCTCCTGTAATGGGAGGGCACGGGCAAGCGCATCCCTTCAAGAATGTTTCGTGCACGCTCTTGGTCAGGATCCATCTCGGAGGGCTGATCTTCGACTAACTGTACATACGATTCATCAAAGCGATGAAACCTTGCACCGGCAACAATCAATTCAACGTACCAGTCGAAAGGCAATATCGAGCCTGAAAGCCAGTGGGAGGGAGACAGATAAGTGAATGCATGAACATTCTCATCGTTCATGCTGACAGTGACGGGAAATGTTTCGTAGCCACGGCCGCAACCTTCGAAGACGTCGAGCCGGCTTACTTGATCAGGCCTGAGCGAATAGGCCGCCGCGAGAGCGCTTGCTTCACTGCCCGGCACGGCATGAAGATTGGCCTTGGCCGATCCGTCGCCGCCCCGCTTCTCGAACCGAAGCGACCAGCCAGGTAACTCCACGGTACCGAGCAACTCCACCGACCCGATTCGAGCCTCGAGTCGTGACGGATGCAGGTTGGATCCGTATGCCAGGTAGATTCGTGACCGCCCGGACGGCATCGCAACTAGACGAGCCCCCTGGGTCGAAACAGCTGGTCGTGCAGGTTGAGGGCATAGCGGTCGGTCATGCCCGCAACATAGTCGAGCACCTGCGTGAGGCGATCGGCATCGGCAATGCAATAAGTTTCCGGGATCTGCTCGGGATGGGCGAGCATGTAATCCACCAAGTGGTGGATGATGCCGCGTGCACGCTCGTTCTGTGCCGCCGCTTCAGGACGCAGGTAGACGCGTTCGAACATGAATTCACGAAAGCGCTTCATGGCCTGGAGCACATCGGCCCGCATGACGATCTTGCCGCGACGAATCGACTCGTCGATGACCGCCTCGATCATCTCGTTGATCCAGCTCCTGCCCGCAAGCGGACCCAGCACTTCGATGACCTCCGCAGGCACGTCACTGGCCTCGATCACGCCGGCCCGCAAGGCGTCCTGCAGGTCGTGATTCAGATAGGCGATGCGATCGGCATAACGGCAGATCCAGCCCTCCGGCGTATTCGGGGGCGGCTTGACGCGCCAGGTGTGCGCACGGATGCCGTCAAGCACCTCCCAGCTGAGGTTGCGCGGCTCGAGCACTCGGAAGATACGAACACCTTGCTCTGAGTGGAGCCACTCGCTGTCGTCCATATAATCCGACAGGGCTGCCTCGCCGGTGTGACCGAACGGCGTATGACCGCAGTCATGCGCCAGGCAAATGGCTTCGGTCAGCGTTTCGTTGAGACCGAGTGCAGAAGCCAGCGCCCGGGCGACCTGCGTCACCTGCAGGGTGTGCGTCATCCGCGTGACGAAATGATCGCCTTCCGGATTGATGAAGACCTGGGTTTTATGCTTGAGTCGCCGGAAGGCCTTTGAATGCAGCACACGGTCCCGATCGACTTCGAATGCCGTGCGATAGCGATCGGGCGCTTCTTCATGTTCACGCCCGCGCGAATGCACCGAACGGGTGGCCAGCGGCGACAGCTCGCGCTCGCGCGCTTCCCGCTGCTGGCGTGTCACCGCCCTGAGTCCAGGCTCTCCGACCGGCTTATCCATGGTCCAACTCTACAGCTTCGACCGTACGGAATCAGTGAAACCGACGTGAACGGCACCATTGTGCTCGAACACCGGTCGCTTGATCAGGGTCGGATGCTTGTTCAGTATCTGTGCAGCCTGCTCGTGATCCAGGACCGCTTCCCGCGTCGCTTCGTCGAGCCCGCGCCAGGTCGTCGAACGCCGGTTGATCAGCCGCTCCGGACCAACGGCGTCCAGCCAGCGCTGCACGTCGGCGGCCTCCAGGCCATCCCCGCGCAAATCGTGCCAGACATGAGGACGATCCGAATCTTGCAGCCAGCGCCGAGCCTTTCGGCAGGAATCACAGGACTGAATACCGTAGACTTTCAGCATGTTGCCTCTGCTCTTGTGTGAATTGGAATTGCCCGACCGCCAGCAAATTAGATGGGGCAGGCACGGCATCGGCACAAGTCACGGTGCTGGTATTTATATAAGATTATGCTAATATATTGTATATTCCAACGGGGTTGATGCCATGGGTGTTGCAAATCACATCAAGACTGCGGCGTTCCTGGCGCTGCTGCTGGTCGGGGCACCGTCCGCCGGGGCCAGCGGCTGGGCGAGCGTCGAGCGCGGGCCGCTGATCGAAACGCTGAGACTGGACGGCATGATTGAGGCCGTCCAGGAAAGCACCGTTTCGGCGCAGACGGCCGGCACCATCGTCGAATTACCCTTCGATGTCGACGATGTGGTCGAGGCCGGGGCTCTGATTGCCCGACTTGACGACACCGAACAGCGTGCCCGGCTCGAGCAGGCCCAGGCCAACCTGGAGGAAGCGGAATCCGGCCGCGAGGATGCCAGCCAGCGCTACCAACGCATTGAGCCTCTGGCCGAGCGCGGGGTCGCATCTCAGTCCGATCTCGACCAGGCGCGCAACGCACTCAGCGCAGCCCGGGCGCGTGTGGCGCGATCGCGAAGCGCGATCGAGGAAGCCCGGGAACAGCTCGACTACACCCGCATCACTGCGCCTTATGGGGGCGTCATCACGGCCCGTCACGTCGAAATCGGAGAATCAGTGCGGCCGGGCCAGGCATTGCTGAGCGGCTTTGCCCTCGACCCCCTGCGCGTTGTTGCTTCAGTGCCGCAACGCTACGTCGACCGCGTCGACGAAGTCAGCCACGGTGGGCTGCGCGTCATGCTCGACGACGGACGCGAGCTGACCACCGGCGCGATCACGCGCTTTCCCTTCGCCCAGGCCGCCGGTCACGGCGTGACCTTTCGCATCGCCGTTGATAACGGCGACCTGAGCGTCTATCCGGGGCAGCTCGTGCGTGTCTTGCTCCCGGTGGAAAGGCGTGAGGCGCTGTGGATTCCGGCCGAGAGCCTGCTCCGACGCAGTGAATTGCGCGCCGTATTCGTTCGCGATGGTGCCGGAGCGCCCAGACTGCGCCAGGTTCGTATTGGCGTGCGCGACGGTGATCGACTGGAAGTCCTCTCGGGCCTGAGCGAAGGCGAGGAAGTCGCGCTCGATCCCGAAACCCACTTCGCCCGGCCGTCACCGCAATGAATCTGACCCGCTCTCAGCTGGGCCCGTCGGGACACATCGCACGCGCTTTCCAGGACTCGCGGCTGACGCCGTTGCTGGCCGCCGTGGGTATCATTGCCGGCCTCCTGGCCGTGATGATCACACCCAAGGAGGAAGAGCCACAGATCGACGTCACGATGGCCGACGTGTTCGTGCCCTTCCCCGGCGCCAGCGCCAGGGAAGTCGAGTTTCTGATCACCAATCCCGGCGAACAGATTTTCGACGAGATTTCCGGTGTCAAGCACGTCTATTCGACTTCGCACCAGGGCCAGGCGGTGATCACCGTCGAATTCGAGGTCGGCATTCCCCGCCAGGACGCCCTGGTCCGCCTCTATAACAAGGTCTATTCGAACAGTGACTGGTTTCCGGCCGATCTGGGCGCCGGGCAGCCGGTGGTCAAGCCCAAGGGCATCGATGACGTCCCGATCGTCACCCTCACCCTCTACGATCCCGATGGCCGCCAGACGGGCGAAGAGCTGACTCGCCTGGCCCACACACTTGAAGTTGCCCTCAAGCGGGTTCCGGGCACACGCGATGTCTACACCGTCGGCGGCGTGCCCGACCGCGTGGATGTGATCTTCGATCCGGCCCAACTGGCCGGTTACGGTCTGACGCTGGCCGATATTCGCGACGCGATCCAGGCGGCCAACAGCAGCGCCGGCGAGTCACGCATCGTGCGCGACGGGGTATCGATTCCATTGCAGTCCGGCAGCCTGCTGGAAACCGCCGAACAGGTTCGGCGCCTGGTCGTCGGGATGCATGGCGACAGCGCCCTGCGGCTGGGCGATATCGCCAGCGTCCGACGCGGCCAGACGGTGCCGGATCAGAGCGTGATGCTGGGCTTCGGCCCGAGCAGTGAAAGCGGCAAAGGACAGGTCTACCCGGCCGTCACACTGGCCGTGGCCAAGAAGCCGGGCGAGAACGCCATCGATATCGCCAATGCCGTGCGGGATCGATTGGACACGCTGAAAGGACGGGTCATTCCCGACAACACCGAAGTGCTGGTCACCCGCAACTACGGCGAGACCGCCTCGGACAAGGCCCGGTCACTGATCCGGGACCTGATTTCGGCCACCGTCGCCGTGATCCTGCTGGTGCTGGCCACCATGGGCTGGCGCCAGGCGGTGATCGTGGGCCTTTCGGTACTGGTCACCCTGCTACTGACCCTGGTGTTTTCCTGGGCCTGGGGCTTCACTCTGAATCGTGTTTCGCTTTTTGCCCTGATCTTCTCGATCGGCATCCTGGTCGATGACGCCATCGTCATCGTCGAGAATGTCCATCGCCGCATCAACATCTCGAAACGGCCTCTCCGAGAAATCGTGCCCATTGCAGTCGACGAGGTCGGCACACCCACCATCATGGCGACGCTGACGGTCATGGCCGCCCTCATCCCCATGGCTTTCGTGACCGGGCTGATGGGCCCCTACATGGGCCCGATTCCGATCAACGCTTCGGCTGGCATGGTGCTCTCGCAAGTAGTCGCGTTCGTGCTCGCGCCCTGGCTGGCGGTGCGTCTGCTTCGGCGGGAGGGCAACCCGGATGAAACAGCGGACAGCTCACACCAGGAAAACTCGGCCGAAGGCATCAATCCGCGCCTGCATCGCTTCTTCTTGACCGTATTCACACCGTTCCTGGGCGACAACCGCCGGCGACGCTGGCTGCTGGCCGGCGGCGTCGTGGGACTGACCCTGCTGGTGGCACTGCTGCCGGTCTTCCAGGCCGTGATCCTCAAGATGCTGCCGTTCGACAACAAATCCGAACTGCAAGTGGTGGTCGACCTGCCCGAGCACACGCCCATGGAGGAAACCATGCGCGTATTGTTGGACATGGGCAAGTACCTCTCCACGGTTGACTCGGTGGCCGACTGGCAGGCCTACGCCGGCACCGCCTCTCCGATCAACTTCAACGGCCTGGTGCGACAGTACTACCTCAGGGGCGAGCCCTATCACGGCGACCTGCAGATCAACCTGGTCGAGGATCGCGATCTGCAGTCGCACGAACTGGCCCTCGACCTGCGTGCCCCTCTCACGACGATCGGCGAGCGCTACGGAGCCGCGGTAAAAATCGTCGAGGTCCCGCCCGGTCCACCGGTGCTCTCGCCGGTGGTCGCCGAAGTCTACGGCCCCACGCCCGAGGCGCGCGCCGAGCTGGCAGGTTCCCTGGCCGAACAGATGGCACACATCGACGGCCTGGTCGATATCGACACCACCGTCACCGCAGCAACAGAGCGCTGGCAGGTCATTGTCGATCGGCACCGTGCGGCGACCCTGGGCGTTTCCCAGGCCCAGGTGGTCGACGCCCTGGCCGTGGCACTGGGCGATCGCAACATCAGCTATCTGCGCGACCCCGGCGCCAAGCACGCCGTGCCCATTCGCGTGATGCTCCAGGAAGGTGACCAGGCACAGCCATCGGCCCTGATGTCGCTGCCAGTGACAAATCGTGAGGGCGCAATCATCCGCCTGGCCGACGTCGCCCGAATCGAGGCCTCGCAGTGGCCGGGCATCATCCAGCACAAGGACCTGCTGCCGGTGACCTACGTCACTGCCGACATGGCGGGCGATATCGATTCGCCGCTGTATGGCATGTTCGCCATGGCGTCCGAACTCTACGACCAGTCGGGCGCACCGACACAACACTGGATCAACCAGCCCGACTGGCCTGGCACGCCGACGCTGAAATGGGACGGCGAATGGCAGATCACCTACGAGACCTTTCGCGACATGGGCCTCGCCTATGCCGTGGGCGTATTCGTGATCTTCCTGTTGCTGGTCGCACAGTTCCGTGCCTACCTGATTCCGCTGATCGTCATGGCACCGATTCCGCTCACCCTGATCGGCATCCTGCCCGGCCACGCCCTGCTTGGCCGTGAGTTCACGGCCACCAGCATGATCGGCATGATTGCGCTCGCCGGCATTATCGTGCGCAATTCCATCCTGCTGGTGGTGTTCATCCGGCAGCTGCTCGACGAGGGCGAACCGCTGGAGGATGCGGTCGTGCTGGCCGGGGTGGTAAGGCTCAAGCCGATCGCGCTCACCGCGATTTCGGCCATGCTGGGCGCAGCCTTCATCCTGCCCGACCCGATCTTCAACGGCTTGTCGATCTCGCTGATCTTCGGCCTGGCGGTTTCGACGCTGATGACCGTGCTGTTAGTTCCCCTGCTTTACTACGTCTTCATCGGTGATCGCGAAGAGAGGGTCTGAACGATCGGCTTCAGCGCGCAGCACGTAGCAGCTCGTTGACCGAGGTGCGTGATCGGGTCTTTTCGTCGACCTGCTTGACGATGACGGCGGCATAAAGGCTGTGGCTGCCGTCCTTGGCCGGCAGGCTGCCTGCCACCACGACCGAGCCGGCCGGTACGCGACCGGTGGTGATTTCGCCGGTCTCGCGGTTGTAGATGCGTGTCGACTGGCCCAGGAAGACCCCCATGCCGATGACTGCGCCCTTCTCGACGATCACGCCCTCGACCACTTCCGAGCGCGCGCCGATAAAGCAGCCATCCTCGATGATGGTCGGGTTGGCCTGCAGGGGCTCGAGTACGCCGCCGATGCCGGCGCCGCCCGAAACATGCACGCCCGAGCCGATCTGGGCGCAGGAGCCGACTGTCGCCCAGGTGTCGATCATGCTGCCCGCGCCGACATAAGCCCCGATATTGACGTAGCTGGGCATGAGCACGACATCGTCGCCAATATGCGCGCCGCGCCGAACGGTCGCCGTCGGCACCACTCGTGCCCCGCAGCGATCCGGTGTATCGACTTCATCGGAAAAGCGCAGGTCGACCTTGTCGAAATAGCTGCTCACACCACCTTTCATCACACGATTGGGCGTCATGCGGAAATGCAGCAGGATGGCCTGCTTGAGCCAGCCGTTGACCTGCCACTGGCCGTCTTCGCACGGCTCCGAAACACGCAGCTCCCCAGATTCGAGGCCCTGCAGGCAGGTATCGATCTGCCCGCGCAGCTCATCGTCGACCGTGTCAGGTGACAGTTCACCGCGGCGGTCCCAGGCGGCTTCGATAGCGAGTTGCAGTTTGTCGAGGTTGTTAATCATGGGTCCCAGGGTCAGATTTTGGGTGTTAGGGCTTTAGTTTAGCGCCCGAGTCCCGTGCCGCGACATCCAGCCGCTTGCGAAGCTCCTCCTCCAGTAAATCGCAGGCGTCCCGATCGAGCGGGCGGCCGTCTGTCCCGGTGACGGTGAAGAAGTCTTCGACGCGCTGGCCGAAAGTGGCCACGCGGGCGTCGTGCAGGCGCAGGCCGCGGGCGACCAGGGCCTCGGCGATGGCCGAGAGCAGGCCCGGCCGATCGGTGGCGGCGATCTCGAGTTCGGTCACGCCCTGGCCGGCCGACAGCATGATCTCGGCACGACCCATAAAGGGCTGCAGACGGCGCGGCACCGGCCGTGGCGGTAGCGGTCGAACCTCGCGCGCCCGGAGTTGCTCGACCAGCGCCCTTTTCAGGCGCTCGGCATCGGATTCATACAGCGGCTGGCTGTGAGCGTCCATCACCTGGAACAGGTCCCAGCTCAGACCGTCCGCGGTGGTGACGACGCGCGCGGCCAGAACATTGAGCTGCATGCGATCGAGCTCGCGCGCAACGACGGCGAACAGTCCCGCAAAGTCCGCCGCGTGCACAAAAATCTCGCTGATGCCCTTGTCTTCCAGGGCGCGGCAGGCCACCAACGGCCGCTCGGGCTCGTCAAGCACCAGGGCCGTTGTCCACGCCAGCTGCTCGGCGTCCAGGCGCAGGAAGGCCCGCTCGGGCAGGTACTGCCAGCACTCGGCTATACGGGCAGCGTCAATACCCTGTTCCCGCAGCACCTCTTCTGCCTCGCCGCGCGTTTCTTCCAGGCTGGCCTGACGATCCATGGTCTGATCCGGGCCGCGACCGAGGGTCTCGGTCGCTGCCAGATAGAGCTCCCACAACAGGCTGTCCTTCCAGGAATTCCACAGCCGGGGACTGGTCGCCGCGATATCGGCCACGGTCAGCACGAACAGGTGGTCGAGATAGCGCTGGTTGCCGACCTTCTCGGCAAAACGATTGACCACTTCCGGGTCCGAGATATCCTCGCGCTGGCTGGTTCGCGACATCAGCAAATGCTCCCGCACCAACCACACAACCAGTTCACGATCAGCATCGGAGAGGTCGAGCCGATCGACGAATCTCCGGGCGTCGTCGGCCCCCAGCTCGGAATGATCGCCCCCCCTGCCCTTGGCGATATCGTGGAAGAGCGCGGCCAGGTAGAGCACTTCGGGCCGCTCGATGCGCTTGAAGATCTCGATGGCGTGGTTGAAGCGATCCGGGTGCTTGGCGTAGGCAAACCGCCGCAAATTACGGATCACGAACAGGGTGTGCTGATCGACCGTATAGACATGGAAGAGGTCGAACTGCATCCGCCCGGTTATTTGTGCGAACTCCGGCAGCAGCGCGGCGAGTACGCCATAGCGGTTCATGCGGGCGAGCTGGCTGTAGACCAGGCGACTGCGCCTGAGCAAGGACAGGAACTGGTCAAGGATCTCGGGGTCGCGGCGAAATTCCTCGTCGATCAGGTAGAGATGCTCGCGCACCAGCCGGATGGTGGTCGCGCGTACGCCGCGGGCGTCGGGATGATCGGCCAGCACCAGGAACATACGCATGATCAGCGACGGGTCCTTGACCAGGGCGTGCGGATCCTTGAGCTCGAGGTAGCCGTGCCGGATCCGGAAATGCTCGTCGATGTCGGCCGAGGGCAGGTGTCGGCGGCCGGCCAATAGCTCCTCGTCGAACGTCTGCAGCAGGCGTTCATTGAGCCGCTCGAGCTGCATGACATTGCGGTAATAGGTCTGCATGAAACGCTCGACCGGTTCGTTGCTCTCGCTGCAGGCGCCGTATCCGAAACGCTCGGCCAGCCGACGCTGATACTCGAACAGCAGGCGCTCTTCGGCTCGCCCGGCAGTGTCGTGCAGGGCCCAGCGCAGGCGCCACAAATGATCACGACCGGCAACCAGGTCCTCGTGTTCGCGCTCGCTCAGGAAACCGTGTTCGACCAGGCCGTGCAACGTCGAGGTGCCGAAATGCCGGCGCGTGACCCAGGCGATCATCTGCATGTCCCGCAGACCACCCGGCCCTTCCTTGAGATTGGGCTCGAGGTTGTAGACCGTGTCCTCGAACTGCTCGTGCCGGGCGTCCTGCTCCTCGACCTTGGCGGAGAAGAAGGCATCGGCCGGCCACAGGGCGGGCGGATCGGTGCGTTCGCGCATCTGCCTGTAGGACTGGCCGCTGCCGGCCATCAGCCGCGATTCCATCAGATTGGTCGCCACAGCGACGTCCTTTTTCGCCTCGCTGACACATTCATCGACGCTGCGTACGCTGTGGCCTGGATTCAGGTCGACATCCCAGAGCACCTGGATGAAGCGCTCCAGCGCAGCATCATGAGATCCCTGCGCTTCCGGATACAGAATCAAGAGATCGACATCGGAATGCGGGTGCAGCTCCCCGCGACCAAAGCCTCCGACGGCACAGAGTTCGAAGCCCTCGTCATCCGGAACCAGCCGGGCCCAGGCAGTCAGCACCAGCTGCTCGACCACCCAGGCGCGAGCATGGACCAGCTCGCGAATGTCGGTATCTTTGGAAAACAGGCGGCCCAGTTCGGCGTCGGCGGAGCTGCGCGCCTCGCCCAGGGCGCGGGTCAGGAGTTCAGGATCGGATTCCAGTGCAGCCAGGGCCGCCAGATCGAGGCAATCCCGGGTAGCCGGAACGGCGCCGAGTCTTTCAATCACAGCGAGTCGTCGGGCAACCGCGTCAGGACATCGAAACCATCTTCGGTAACCGCCAGTGTGTGCTCCCACTGCGCCGTCAGGCTGCGATCACGGGTGATTACCGTCCAGCCATCGGGCAAGAGCTTGGTGTGGGGTTTTCCCAGGTTGATCATCGGCTCGATCGTAAACGTCATGCCCTTTTCCAGCTTCAGACCCTCTCCCGGGCGGCCGTAGTGCAACACTTGCGGCGCCTCGTGGAATCCGCGGCCGATGCCGTGTCCGCAGTATTCGCGCACCACCGAACAGCGCTCGCCCTCCGCGTATTGCTGAATGGCGTGGCCGATGTCACCCAGGGTGGCGCCGGGCTTGACGGTTTCGATCCCTCGCAGCATGGCCTGGTGGGCCACTTCACAGATCCGATGGGCCTTCACCGAAGGCTCACCAACGTAGAACATCTTCGAAGTATCGCCGTGCCAGCCATCCTTGATGACGGTGACGTCGATATTGACAATATCGCCACCCTTGAGCTTCTTGTCGCCGGGAATACCGTGGCACACGACGTGGTTGACCGAGGTGCAGATCGACTTCGGAAATCCCTTGTAGTCGAGCGGCGCCGGCACGGCATCGAGCTCGTCGACGATGTACTCGTGGGCAATGCGATCCAGCTCGCCGGTGGTCACGCCGGGGCGCACATGCTCGCGTAGCAGGGCCAGAACGCTGGCGGCCTGCTGACCGGCCACCCGCATGGCCTCGATTTCCTCGGCTGTCTTGATGTGAATTTGGTGATTCATGGGAGATAATTGTTCGACTTGGCGCCAGTCTACCCGAAAGCCCTCAATATGGCGCCACGGACACGGCTTTTCCAGCCGATATGACTTTCGGCCCATGCCTTCTGGCACGTGTATCCGAACCCCGGAGATGACAGCATGGGGACCACTGCAATTTTGAACTCGAAACCCGCGACCCGGGACACGCGAACCCCATGAAAAAGAAGCTTCGATACGTTCTGCCGCCGGCGCTGGTCGCCGCCTCGATCATCGTCGTCGTCTTTCTGGCCAGCAACCGCCCCGATCCACCCGAGCGCGACCCGGTGGAAACGGCCATGATGGTCGACACCATCGCCGCCGAAACGGCCGGTGAGCATTTCACGGTCGAGGCGCAGGGTACGGTCCAGCCGCGCACCCAGACCACTTTGGTGCCCGAAGTCAGCGGCAAGGTCAACCGCATCGCTGAGAATTTCGTCGCCGGCGGTTTTTTCCGCGCCGGCGAGGTACTGGTCGAGATCGATCCCAGCGACTACCAGACAGCCGTCAAGCAGGCCCAGGCTGACCTCGCCGCTGCACGCGCACGACTTGCCGACGAACAGTCCCGCTCGGACCAGGCTCGCCGCGACTGGCAGCGCCTGCACGGCGATGACCGCGAACCATCAGAACTGGTACTGCGCATTCCGCAGCTCGAGCAGGCCAAGGCATCGGTTCTGGCAGCCGAAGCCGCCCTGGACGGCGCCCGGCGGGACCTCGAGCGCACGCGCATCTCGCTGCCCTACGACGGCATGGTCCGTTCCCGTTCGGTCGATATCGGCCAGTACGTCGGGGTCGGAACGACTCTGGGCGTCGCCTTCGCGGTCGACGAAGCCGAGGTTCGCCTGTCGCTGCCTGACCGCGACCTGGCCTTCCTCGACCTGCCACAACCAGGTCGCGAAGCGGGTCCGCGACCGACGGTCCGCTTCTTCGGTGACGTCAGCGGCCAACGCGGCAGCTGGACCGGGGAGATCGTGCGCACCGAGGGCGTGATCGAGGAATCCACGCGCCTGACCTATGCCGTGGCCCGAATCCAGGATCCGTACGGCCTGCTGGGCGAGGAACGCCAGGTGGCATTGCCCATGGGCACCTATGTGCGAGCCGACATCCAGGGCCGCTCAGCGGCCGGCCTGATCGAGCTGCCGCGCGAGACCCTGCGCGAAGGCGACCGGCTGTTCATTGCCGACGCAGACAATCGACTGGACGTTCGTCATGTGGATGTCGTTCGTTCAACGGCCGAGAGGGTTTACCTGGCCGATTCCGTCGAGCCGGGGGAGCGCGTCATTACCACAGCCATCGCCGCTCCGATTCCGGGCACCCGACTGAATGTGCGCGAATCGCCATCGGTTGAGCCGGAGTTGCGTATCCTGCCGGCGGACGAATCCGACATCGCTGCCACCACGGAAGCGGAGCAGCCCTGATGCAATCCGAGCGCAACTGGTACGGCAACATCATTGCCTGGTTTGCCCACAATTCGGTGGCTGCCAATCTACTGATGCTGTGTCTGCTGTTTGGCGGCCTGGTCACGGCTTTCACCATTACCAAGGAAATCCAGCCGAGGATCGAGACCAACTACGTCACGGTGACCGTGCCCTATCGCGGTGGCACGCCACGCGACGTCGAGCAGGGCGTGCTGATCAAGATCGAGGAGACCATCCAGGACCTCGAAGGCATCCGCGAGATGGTATCGACCGGTCGTGAAGGCTCGGGCAGCGTTCAGATCGAGGTCCACCCCGACTACGACGTGCTCGAAGTCCTCGATGAGATCAAAACGCGCGTTGACTCCATCTCGACATTTCCGGCCGAAACCGAGCGCCCGGTCTACCAACGCAACACCTGGACGCAGGAGGTCATCTGGGTGTCGGTTTTCGGCGATGTCGACGAGCGCACGCTCAAGGAAGCCGCGCGGAACATTCGAGACGAGATCATCGCCCTGCCCGACGTCACCCGTGCCGAACTGGTCGGCACCCGTGCCTACGAAATCGGCATCGAGGTCCGCGAGGAGACGCTACGGTCCTATGACCTCACGCTCGGCGAAGTGGCCCAGGCGATTCGCGAGTCCTCGCTCGACCTGCCGGGCGGGCGCATCGAGACCGCCGGCGGCGATGTGCTGGTGCGCACCATCGGCCAGGCCTACGTGGGCCGCGACTTCGAGGACATCGTCGTGCGCACCGATCCCGACGGCTCGCGTGTGCTGGTACGCGACATCGCCACTATCCGCGACGGTTTTGTCGAGCGCGAGCGCTATGCCCGCCACAACGGCCAATCGGCCACCGCCATCCGTATCCTCAGCGTAGGCGAGCAGAACGCGCTGGCCGTTTCCGAGGCCGTGCGCGACTATGTCGCCCAAAAGCAGGATGAACTGCCGGCCGGGATCAGCGTCGACTGGTGGGCCGACATCTCCTACTACCTGAAAGGCCGCATGGAGATGATGGGCAAGAACCTCGTCGCCGGCGCCATCCTGGTCTTTCTGATCCTCGCCCTGTTCCTGCGCCTGAAACTGGCTTTCTGGGTCATGGTCGGACTGCTGATCGCGTTCCTCGGTGCGCTGTGGATGCTGCCGGCCGTGGGGGTGACCATCAACCTGATCAGCCTGTTCGGCTTCCTTGTGGTGCTTGGCATCGTCGTCGACGACGCCATCGTCATGGGCGAGTCCGCCTACACGGAGATTCGTGAACGGGGGCACTCGATCGACCACGTGGTCGACGGCGTCTACAAGGTCGCCATTCCCGCCACCTTCGGCGTGCTGACCACGATTGCCGCCTTCCTGCCGATCCTGATGATCTCCGGCATCTCGGGGCAGTTTTTCGCGGCCATTGGCTGGGTGGTGGTGCTGTGCCTGTTCATGTCGCTGATCGAATCCAAGCTCATTCTTCCGGCCCACCTGGCGCATATGCGCGTCAAGAAGTTCGAGCCGGACACCACCAATCGATTCATCCGCTTCCAGCGCCGCTTTTCCGACGGCCTGTTCACCTTCGTCGACCGCTACTACCTGCCATCGCTGGGCGTCCTGTTGCGCAACCGCTACCTGTCTCTGGCCGGCTTCGTTTCGGTGCTCATCCTGTCGCTGGGCCTGATTGTCAGCGGAGCCATGCGCGTGGTGTTCTTCCCGGACTTTGCCGGCGACTTCATGCAGGTCAACCTGGAAATGAACGAGGGCACGCCGGCCTACGTCACGCATGCCAACATGGACTACCTGGCCGAGCAGTTGGAAGCCACCGACAAAAAGCTTCAGGAGGAGCACGGTCTGGACGAGCCCCTCGTGCGGACCGTATTCGCCTGGTCGGGATCCGACACCAGCGGCGGCATGCTGGTAGAGATGGCGCTCAAGGAAGACAGCCCGGTGACCATCAACGAACTGCAGCGCGAATGGCGCGAAGCCGTCGGCCAGATTCCCGGCGCTCGTGGCCTGCAAATTGGTAACGCCGGCGGCGGCCCGGGCGGCGGCGGTCCCGACCTGTCTTTCCAGCTTGTCGGCAGCGACCTCGATCAGCTCGAAGCAGCCGCTGCTGAACTCGAGAGCCGGGTCACCGGCTACGACGGTGCCTACGACGTGCGAAACTCCTTCGAAGGTGGTCTCAAGGAATTGCAGCTCGAGATCAAACCCGGGGCCGAAGTGCTCGGCCTGAGCCAGCAGAATCTGGCCCGCCAGGTACGCCAGGCTTTCTTCGGCGAGGAAGTACAGCGCATCCAGCGAGGCCAGGACGATGTGCGCGTTATGGTGCGCTACCCGCGCGAGCAACGCACCTCCGAAGGGTACCTGGAAGATATGCGCATTCGTACGCCTGATGGTTCGGAAGTGCCCTTTGGCGCGGTCGCCGACGTGGAAGTCGGCAACAGCCCTTCGGTGATCCGCCGATTCGATCGCCAGCGCTCCATCAGCGTCACCGCCCGGGTCGACAAGGACGTGGCCGAACCGGGCCGCATCACCACCGAACTGCGTGAGACCCACCTGCCGGAGATTCTCGCCAGCTACCCCAGCGTCAGTTACCGGGTGTCGGGGGCCACGCGAAGCCAGCAGGAAGTTGCGCGCGACCTTTTGCTTGGCACGGCCTTCGCCTTGTTCCTCATTTATGCGCTGATCGCGGTGCCCCTGCGATCGTACCTGCAGCCGCTTCTGATCATGTCGGTCATTCCCTTCGGCATGGTCGGCGCCGTGGTCGGCCATTGGTTGCTGGGCATCCCGATCAGCATGTTGAGCCTGTTCGGCATCATTGCCCTGGCCGGCGTGGTCGTCAACGACAGCCTGATCCTGGTCGATTTCGTCAATCGCAGCCGGCGGGCCGGCGAATCGCGCATCGATGCTGCCGTCAAGGCCGCCCGAGCCCGCTTCCGGCCGATCATCCTGACCTCTGCGACCACTTTCCTGGGCCTGGCGCCGATCGTGTTCTTCGAAAAGAGCCTGCAGGCGCAGATCGTCGTTCCGATGGCTGCATCCCTGGCCTTCGGCATCGTTTTCGCCACGGTCATCACGCTGGGCCTGATCCCGATCCTCTACCTGATCGGCGATGACTTCGTCCATTTCGTTCAGCGCATCACCGGCCGCGAACGGACCGGCATGGTGGCCTCGCAGGAAAGTTGAAACCGGAAGCTTGTCGCCCCGTAAGGCGCTTAGCGCCTTTCCGGGGCCTCGCGCGCTTCGGTCGGCTATCATGAGCTGTGGAATCACCCGGAGGCACATCTCATGCACTCAGTCCGCATTCCCTGGTTGAAGACCGCCCTCATGCTTCTCGTCGTGACGATCCTGGCCGGCTGCCAGGCCGCCAAATACCGCACCCTCGAAGCCTTCGGCGTGGAGAAGCGCGACATCCTGTCCTCGCGCGTGGAATCGGCCCGCGACGCTCAGGACGAGGCGAAGGAACAATTTTCTTCCGCCCTGGAACAGTTCCGCGCCACGGTCGCCTTTGACGGCGGAGAGCTGGAGGACCTCTACGACAATCTGAATCGTTCCTACGAGCGCAGCCTGGAAGATGCCGAACAGGTCCGGGAACGGATTGATGCGGTCCGCGACGTGGCCGGAGATCTATTCGACGAGTGGTCGGATGAACTGGATGAATACGAGAGCGCCGACCTGCGCCGCCGCTCACGTGATCTGCTGCGAGAAACTCAGGGCCGCTACGAGCGCATGATCGCGGCCATGGAACGCGCCGAGGCCAGCATGGACCCGGTACTGCAGTCCTTCCAGGACCAGGTGTTGTTTCTCAAGCACAACCTCAACGCCCGTGCCATCTCTGCATTGAGAAATGAACTCGACAGCATTGAAAGTGACACCGAAGCACTGATTCGGGCGATGAATGAAGCCATTGCCGAGGCCAACGCCTTTATCGAGACGCTGGAGTGACATCTCCCCTTGTCGCCCCGGAAGGTGCAAAGCACCTAACCGGGGCCTCACACACGTCCGTTGGCACTCAGTTGGGCCGTGCCAAACCACAGCGTGCGAGGTCCCGGCTCTGGGGCCGGGACAACAGGCGTCTCATCAGACCCGGGTTCGAAACAGCCAATCCCCAATGGGATAGGTGATATTGAAGTTCTTGTGAGTCATCAGCGCGGTGTCGTGATGGCGATGGTGCAGGCGGCGTAGGCGGCGCAGGAACGGGACATTGAGCAGGCGCGAATCTTCCGGCACATGGTAGGCCAGGTGCAGCAATTCATAGTTGAGGTAATAGCCCAGGGCGGTGGCGACGAACAACCAGGCCACGTTGGCGGTAGCGAGCCAGGCGAGCAGCAACCCGATCGGTGCGGCAAACAAGCCGAAGAAGAAAATCATCAACACGGCCGGAAACAGCACCACCTTGCAGTCCTGCCAACCTTCCAGGGCCATGTGCCGATCCGTGAAAAACCGATGATGCTGACCGGCATGGCGCTTGTAGATCAGGGTCAGACCGGGAACGCTGCGGTGCATGACCCAGCGATGGCCGACGTATTCGACCAGGTTGGCATAAAGAAAGGTCAGCGGGACAGCCAGCCACTCAAGCGGACTGACCGCCTGGAGCTGCCAGATACACAGCGCAATGCCACCCAGGGCGAAGACCAACACGAACGCGAAATGCGCCTTACCCGAATAGTTCGGGCCGATGTTTTCGTGCCGGTAAGCGGCGCGGTAGTCGGCATTGGTTGGCATGCCATCAGATTGCCATTGTGGCTGGTTTGCTGCAAGCCGCTTGCTTCGCAGGCGTTGGATTGGCTGACGCCACCGATCGCTGTGGCGTCCTCGACAAGTCAAAGGCGGTTTCGCCCGGCTTGCTTCGCAAGCTCTTTGGGCGAGTAACTTTTGTCAGTCTCGACAAAAGTCACCAAAAACGCTCTTAGAAGACGCGGATGTTCCGCAGGACCAGATGTCTAGTGGGCTTAACGGAGATACCGTTCGTGCCTTCGCTAATGCTCGGTCGTGAAACATGGCATTTTCGATAAAGCCCTGGCGTAGCCCGCACCCAGACAGCACGACCTCGATCGGGGTCGGCTTCGATTAAGAGTGAAGAAGTGGTCGGGGGTGGTATGCCGCTCGAAGTCGTCGTGCCAGATGCGGGCCGCTGCAGGCGTCATCGTAAGCCAGCATGTTCCGCAGCCGGGCCCAAGCAAGGCCCCAGCCACAGTCTGTGAAGCCACTCCGCTCAAAGGTTCCTGAGACGTAACCGCCTGCTTTTAAGCGCGTTTTTTGGTGACTTTTTTCGCGCGAGAAAAAAGTTACTCGCCATCAGCCTGCGTAGCAGGCGGGCGAAACAGAAGTTGACTTGTCGAGACTCGCGCAGCGACCAGCGGCGTCAACCAATCCAGCGCCTGCGCAGCAGGCCGGGCGAAATCGCCTTTGACTTGTCGAGGGCGCCACAGCGACCGGTGGCATCAGCCAACCCAGCGGCAGCGAGCTGACGAACCAGCCTGCGAAGCAGGCAAGTGGCACATTCACCCCCAATGGGGCACCATAAACACATGAAAGCCGCACAACTATTCATCCAGTGCCTGGAAAACGAGGGCGTCGAGTACGTCTTCGCCGTCCCCGGCGAGGAAAATCTGGAAATCCTCGAAGCCCTGCGCGAATCGAGCATCCGCCTGATCGTCACCCGTCACGAGCAGGGTGCGGGCTTCATGGCTGCCTGCTACGGCCGCCTGACCGGCAAGCCGGGTGTGTGCCTGTCGACCCTCGGGCCCGGAGCGACCAACCTGGTCACACCGGCGGCCTACGCCGAACTGGGTGCGATGCCGCTGGTGATGATTACCGGTCAGAAACCGATCAAGACGTCCAAACAGGGCCATTTCCAAGTCATCGATGTGGTCGACCTGATGCGGCCCGTCACTCGCTACACCCGGCAGATTGTATCGGCAGCAACGATCCCGTCCCGCGTTCGCGAGGCGTTCCGACTGGCTGAGGAAGAGCGTCCCGGCGCGACTCACCTGGAGCTGCCCGAGGACATTGCCGAGGAGGAAACCGACGAGGCGCCGATCACGGCCAGTTACCACCGTCGCCCCGTGGCGGAGGAAAAGGCGATCGAGACGGCCGTGGAAGCCATAGAAAAAGCCCGCCACCCGCTGCTGCTGATCGGGGCCGGCGCCAACCGCAAGCTCACCGCACGCATGCTGCGACGTTTCATCGACCACACCGGCATTCCGTTCGTGAGCACTCAGATGGGCAAGGGTGTTGTGGGTGAGACCAATTGCTGGATGGGCACCGCTGCGCTGTCGGAAGGCGACTATGCCCACCGCGTCATCGACAAGGCCGACTGCATCATCAACATCGGCCACGATGTGGTCGAGAAACCGCCGTTTTTCATGCGCGAGGGTCGTCGCACCGTCATTCATGTCAACTTCTTCAGCGCCGAGGTGGATCCGGTCTATTTCCCGCAGCTCGAAGTCACCGGTGACATCGCCAATGCGATCTGGCAGATCGACGAGAGAATCGAGGCACAGGAACACTGGGATTTCGAGTTCGCCCACCGAGTCCGGGCTGCCATGCTCGAGGATCTGGAGCGCGGGCGCGACCTGGACAATTTCCCGATCCATCCTCGCCGGATCGTCCACGCTGTGCGTGATGCCATGCCCGAGGACGGCATCGTCAGCCTCGACAACGGCCTCTACAAGGTCTGGTTCGCGCGCAACTACCGCACCACGCGCTCCAATACCCTTTTGCTCGACAACGCCCTGGCGTCCATGGGCGCCGGGCTGCCGGTCGCCATGGCCGCCCGCCTCGTCCATCCGGACCGCAAAGTCCTGGCTGTGTGCGGCGACGGCGGCTTCATGATGAACTCGCAGGAGTTGGAAACAGCCGTACGCCTCGGCCTCGACCTGGTTGTCCTGCTGCTGCGCGACGATGCCTACGGCATGATCAAGTGGAAGCAGCAAGATATGGGACTGGCCGATTTCGGACTCGACTTCGGCAACCCCGATTTTGTCCAGTACGCGGAGAGCTATGGCGCTCGCGGCCATCGCGTCGAGTCAGCCGATCACCTGACCCGACGGCTGGAAGAATGCCTGGCAAGCCCTGGCGTGCACCTGATCGACTGCCCGATCGATTACACGGACAGCCAGCATGAGCTGTTCGAGGCCATCCCCGCGGCCACTGCATCCATAAGCGGTTGATCGACGCACCGTGGCGAGCGTGGGCCCGTCGTCCCGGCCCTGAGCCGGGACCTCGCACAGCGGTCGCGCGGCACGGCCCTGGAAGCGCAAGCAACAGGCGATGTGCGAGATCCCGGATCAGCGCTTGTGCGCCGTCCGGGATGACGCATTCTCCGTATCCTGTCGTCACGATGGTTGCCATTCGGAGCCATCGACCGCATCTGAATTTGTGAGGACACCGCCACCTAGTTGTTATGAAAATTCCTGAAAAACAATACGTTGCAAGCTTCGATGTGGACGCACAGCGCACTTTTACGCCATTGTGCCCGGAGGAACTACCGGTCGAGGAAGGCGACACCATCGGCCCGGAGCTCAATCGGCAGGCCAGATGCGCCGCCTACCGCCTCGGATCGAAAGACTCGCATAGCCCCAAGGCGGTGTGGGTCACCGAGGACCCGGAAAAGATCGGCCAGGGCGGTGTCGGAGGCGAGAACGTCGAGGAGCACTGGCCGGTGCATGCCGTCCCAGGCACCGAGGGCTTCAAGCTGGTACCCGGCCTGCCCCGCCCGGCCGACTACGACTTCTTTGTCTGGAAGGGTGTGGAGCTGGACATGCACCCCTATGGCGCCTGCTATCACGACATCGCCGAGGAGATGAGCACCGGCGTCATCGAGTGGCTCGACGCACGCGAGGTCAGTCACGTACTGGTCGGCGGCCTGGCCACCGACTTCTGCGTTTGGGCGACTGCCCGCCAGCTGCAGCAGGCCGGTTTCCAGGTCATTCTCAACCGGGCCGCTTGCCGGGGAATTGCCGATGAGAGTGTCGAAAAGGCACTGCAGGCGATGAAAGCGGTCGGTATCGAATTCATCGAGAGCTGTGACGAATTGGAGCAGGCGGCATGATCATCGAATCCTTGCTCGACACCGACATCTACAAGTACTCGATGATGCAGACCGTTCTGCACCAGTTCCCCGGTGCGGAGGTCGAGTACCGCTTCAATTGCCGCAGCGAGGGCATCGATCTCCGACCGATTCGCCAGGACCTGGAACGCGAAATCGAGCACCTGTGCTCTCTCATGCTCGGCCCGGAGGAGCTGAATTTCCTCAGCAGTCTGCGCTACATGAAGTCGGACTTCATCGAGTTCCTGCGCCTGTTCCACCTGCAGTCGCGCTTCGTCGAAATCGGCGAGGACGGCGAGCAGCTCACTATCACGATTCGCGGGCCCTGGCTGCACACCATCCTGTTCGAGGTGCCGGTACTGGCCATCATCAGCGAGCTCTACAGCCGCCATGCCTGGCCTGACCATTCTCTCGACGAGGGCCGACGCCGCCTGCACAAAAAGGTCGAACAGGTCCAGGCCCTCGATCGGCCCGACGAGTTCATCTTTGCCGATTTCGGAACCCGGCGTCGCTTCTCGCGAGAATGGCACGACGAAGTCGTCGAGACTTTCGCCCGGGAGATTCCAGGCAGCTTCCGCGGTACCAGCAACGTGCGACTGGCCAAGGAACTCGGCCTGGTACCCATCGGCACGATGGCGCACGAGTTCATCCAGGCCTGCCAGGCGCTCGGCCCGCGCCTGGCCGAAACCCAGCGCTTCGCCTTTGAGGTCTGGGCGCGCGAGTACCGCGGTGACCTCGGCATCGCGCTATCGGACACCTACAGCCTCAAGGCCTTCCTGCGCGATTTCGACATGTACTTCTGCAAGCTCTTCGACGGTGCCCGCCAGGATTCCGGCGACCCGATGGAATGGGGCGAAGCAATGGTCGAGCACTACCGCAAGAACCGGGTCGATCCAGAGTCACGCAACCTGATCTTCTCCGATTCTCTGGATATACCGCGGGCAGCCGAAATCTGGCAGCGGTTTCGCGACCGCACCAACGTCAGCTTCGGCATCGGCACCAATCTCACCCACGATCTCGGCGTGAAACCGGCCAACATCGTCATCAAGATGACCGAGTGCAACGGCCAGCCAGTGGTCAAGCTGTCCGACTCGCCCGGCAAGGTCGTGTCGACCGACCAGCATTACCTCGCCTGGGTGCGCCAGGCGTTCGACGTGCCGGCGCCCTAGGCTAGAATCTCGATATGACCGAATTGAATCGCTCCTTATCCGGGCAGACAGTCTCTTTGGTGCTGGGTTCAGGCGGTGCGCGCGGGCTGGCCCATATCGGCGTGATCCGGGCGCTCGAGGATGCCGGCGTGGAAATCCGAACAATCGCGGGTTCGTCGATGGGCGCCCTGATCGGCGGCATCCACGCTGCCGGCCGGCTCGATGCCTACGAGGACTGGATTTGCGGGCTCGCCCAGTCCGACGTGCTCGCGCTGGTCGACTGGACCCTGTCCGGCGGCGGACTGATTCGCGGGCGCAGGATCATCAACAAGCTGGCCGAGCTGATCGGCGAGTACGAGATCGAAGACCTGAAGATCGATTTCACGGCCGTGGCCGTCGATCTCGACTCGGGCCGGGAACTGTGGCTCGACCGGGGACCACTTTTCGACGCCATTCGCGCATCCATCGCCATCCCGGGCGTGTTCACGCCGCACGAATACCGCGGACGCACGATGATTGACGGTGGCATTCTCAACCCCGTTCCGATCGCGCCCACCCTGCGCGCCATCAACGACCTGGTGATCGTCGTCGACGCCAATGGCCCGTCGGTTCATCCCGCGCCGCTCGAGCGCGACCGACAAGCCGACGAAGACAGCAACGGCATGTTCCAGAAGGTGCGCGAATTCATGAACAGCTGGCGCAATTCCGAGGACGAGGGCGAGACTAGTTCACGACCCGGCCTGATGGCGGTCATGATGCGGGCACTCGATACCATGGAGGCTGCTATCGCACGTCATCACATGGCTATCTTCCACTCGGATATCATGATCAGCGTGCCCAAGAACACCTGCCAGGTTCACGAGTTCTACCGGGCCCGGGAAATCATCGATCTGGGCCGGCGCCTGACGCAGGATGCCCTGTCCGGCTATCGGCCAAACCGCAGCAAATTCTGAACGCCTTACGGAGAAAAGTCATGGCCAGCAATGACGACATGTTGTTCGACGATGCCGCCGACGCAGTCGTGGACCTCGGCAACCGACTGTCGGCGGAAAGTCCGGACGCCGACCCCTGGGCGCTGGCCGACGGCCTGATCGCAGGCGCCGTTCACTTCTGGCTCTACGCTCACCAGCCCGAAGCCCCGGTACCCTCCGAAGACGACCTGACCACGGCGCGCGAGCGCATCGAGGAGCTGGTGGATCAAGTGATGCAGTCAGCCGAGGAGAGCGAATACCTGCACTCGCCGCAGGATTCCGACGTCGGAAGGGCCTGACCTCCCCGTCACCCCGGAAATCGCGCAGCGCAGGCAATGCAGGAAGGCCGGTTTTCACCGTTAGGCTTCCGGAATGCCGGTAGCGCGTGATTATCCGGGGCCTCGCACCTGTCGGCGGGCATTGCGTCCGGGCCGTGCAAGCACAACCGTGGGAGGTCCCGGCTCAAGGCCGGGACGACTTCAGTCCTGTCACCCCGGAAATCGCTGAGCGATTATCCGGGGCCTCGCACCTGTCGGTGGGCAATGCGTCCGGGCCGTGCAAGCACAAGCGTGGGAGGTCCCGGCTCAGGGCCGGGACGACAGGGGTCAGGCGGTCAGGATGACAGAGCAGCAGTCCTACTGCCGGCTCTCTTCCCGAATCGCCTTGAACTCGTTGCCCTCGTACCACTCCGGCCAGTCATCCGACTCGACCAGGTGGCGACCGACGACATAGTAGAGTTCGAGATCCTCGATCACGCCACGCAGGTCCCAGTCATCACTCCAGGTATCGGCCGGCTTGTGGTAGCGCTCGGCACGGTACTCGGCCTGCCACTCCAGACCAAATTCGCGGCCATGCTCGCGATGATCCACCCCGCCCTTGGCGTAGAGCGCCGGAATACCGATCTTGGCCAGGTTGAAGTGATCCGATCGGTAGTAGTAACCGGCCTCCGGGCTCGGCTCCTGCTCGATATGCCGGCCCTGGCGCTCGGCTGCGGCAGCCAGGATGCCTTCCAGTTCCGAAGCGCCGTAACCGACCACAGTGACGTCGTTGGTCGGACCCAGGACGGTCAGGGCATCCATGTTGATGCCGGCCACGGTCTGGCCCGGTTCGAAAACCGGATCGTTGGAATAATGTCGTGACCCGAGCAGTCCGTACTCTTCCAGGGTTACCGCCGCGAAAAGAATCGAGCGATCAGCCGCACCGGCCCGCACATGCGACCGTGCCAGTTCAAGCAGTCCGGCCGTGCCGCTGGCATTGTCGACGGCGCCATTGTAGATACCATCCGAGCCCGAAATCGCCATATTGCGGCCGAGGTGATCCCAGTGAGCCATGTAGATCACGGCTTCGTCAGGACGCTCCTCGCCGGGAAGCAAGGCCAACACATTGTAGGACGTGCCGGAGCGAACGCTGTTGCGTACCTCGGCATTAGCCGTCGCACCGAGACTGACGGCTTCGAAGCCCGGCTGCCGGGCAGACTCCTTGAGGGCGTCGTAGTCCTGGCCGGATCGCGTGAACAAATCGCGCGCGGCATCGACGGTCAGCCAGCCCTCGAGAGCGACGCGCGGCTCATTCTCGTCACTGGTGAGCACGAACTCGGCACCGGACCAGGAGTTGACCACCACCTCCCAGGGATAAGAGGCCGGCTCCGTCTCGTGGACCACCAGCGCCGCGGCGGCGCCCTGCCGAGCTGCTTCTTCGTATTTGTAGGTCCAGCGGCCGTAGTAGGTCATCTCACGACCGTTGAACAGGTTTTCGTCGCCGCTGGCAAATCCGGGATCGTTGACCAGAATGACCACCGTCTTGCCCTCGACATCCAGACCGGCGTAGTCATTCCAGTCATATTCGGGAGCGACCACGCCGTAACCGACGAAAACGATTTCCGAGTCCTCGACCGACTGTGGATCGGTACCCAGTCGGCGGGAGTTGATGACCATGTCTTCCGGGTAGCTGTAGACCTTCTCTTCGCCCCCGACCTCGACGCGGATGTCGCTGCGCTCGGCATTGGTCAGCTCGTTCATGGGCACCGGCTGCAGGTAGCTGTCGCCATAACCGGGCGCCAGCCCCATCTCGCTGAACTGTCGCACCAGGTAGTCGATGGTCATGCGGCCACCGCGCGTACCCGGCGCCCGGCCCTGATACTCGTCGGAGGCCAGGGTCGCAACGTGCTCGGCGAAACGCTCGGCCTCGATGCCGGGTTCGGGAACGGTCGGCAGTTCATCGCCGGACTCGCCTTCGGCGGCATCGTCGGGGGCATCGGCCGGCTGCGACTGAGCGGCGGACTGTGCGGATTCGTCGCTTGTTTCGGTCCCGTTTCGATCACCGCCGCAGGCGGCCAGGGAAAGGATCAGGAGGGCAAGAATGAGTCGGATCATGGCGAGCTTTGCTCCGTGGAAAAAATCTGATTCTAGCAGGTCAGTGCTGGCTGGCAGCGTGCGAGACCCCGGATAGCCACGCGCTAGCGGCACTCCGGAACCCCTTCTTTCGCCTGACGGCGAAAACCGGGCTCCCTCAATTGCCTGCGCTACGCGGCTTCCGGGGCGACAGAACCCAGGGTCGTCCCGGCCTTGAGCCGGGATCCCGCGCGGTTGGGTTGGCACGGCTACGGGGGACGGGACTTCGGGGCAACAGGGGGGTCGGGCTAGATCAAGCCGCCTTCCAGTGCCTTGAGTACTGCACGGGTGCGATCACGCACGCCCATCTTCGAAAGGATGTTGGAGACGTGATTCTTGACCGTGCCTTCGGCCACGTTCAGCGCCGAAGCGATCTCCTTGTTGGAATAGCCGCCGGCCATCAGTCGCAGGATCTCGGTTTCCCGGTCGGTCAGGGGATCGGGCTGCGACAAGCTGGAAAACTCGGTGCGCATCTGGCCGAGCCCTTTCATCAGGCGCTCGGTCACCGCCGGCTTGACCAGCGTCTTGCCCTCGGCCACGGCCCGGACCGCCGACATGAGTTCTTCGAAGGCCACGTCCTTGAGCAGGTAGCCACGGGCGCCGCTGGCAATACCGGCCAGCACCAGGTCGTCGTCATCGAAGGTGGTCAGAATGATCGTCGGCGGCAGCTGATCGCGCTCGCCCAGTTCACGCATCACATCCAGGCCGGTTTTTCCGGGCATGCGCATGTCCAGCAACAATACGTCGGGGTCGACTTCCGGGATGCGATCAATGGCCGACTGCCCGTCCGGAGCCTCATCCGCGATCTCGATGTCCTCGGACAGTTCGAGCAGGGAACGTACGCCCTGACGCACCAGGGTCTGATCGTCGACCAGCATTACTCGGATCATGTTGTCCGCTCCACCGGAATCCACGCCTTGACCTGAAAGCCTGCACCGGGTCGGGTGGCGATGTCCAACCGCCCGCCGAGCTCGCGCAATCGTTCACGCATGCCGCTGATGCCGTTGCCCGGAATCAGGTTGGGCGCGCCGCGACCATCGTCGCGCGCCTTGAGGACGAGCCCGTGTTCGCCTTCCGTGAGGCTGATCCAGAGCGTGCTGGCCTGGGCATGGCGTACGGTATTGGTAATCAGTTCCTGGGCGCAGCGCAGAAGAATCTGCGCGCGTTTGGGGTCGGTCTGGGCCAGGTCTTCGGGAACATCCAGGTGAATTTCCAGATCCGGCACACCGGAGGCCAGCATTTCAAGCGCCCGGCGCAGGTTGACCCGGTCGTCGCTGCGCATGTCGCTGACCACCTCGCGCACGTCCGCCAGCAGCAGCCGGGCAATCGACGCGGCCTGATCGATATGTTCCCGGGGCTTGCCCTCGCTGGTGTGGCTGGCAACCTCGAGATTCAAGGTCAACGCGGTCAAGTGGTGTCCAACCAGGTCGTGCAGTTCACGTGAAATCCGGACCCGCTCGGCAATGCGCGTATTCTCTGTCAGCAACGACTGGGTCGCCAACAGCTCGGAATTGACTCGCCGGAGTTCGGCCCGGGCCTGCATTTGCTTGAGCGCCAGCAGCGAGGCAATGAAGGGAAAGGAAGTCAATCCCAGGTTCATCAGGAGGTAGACCAGCACCAGCAACCAGCTTCCCTGTGGACTGAACATAATCCACAAGCTGAAGGCCAGCGCCAGGCCAATCACCCAGCCGATGCCGATCACCATGGGCAGCACCCAGGGAAGGAGCGCAGCCACCATCATGCCCAGCAGGCTGCCCAGGCCACTTTGGGTGAAATGGGTTACGCCCAGTGCCGAGATCGATAGGACGAGCATCGCCAGCACCCGTTTCCAGAACGCCGCTCCGCGCTGCTGGCCAATCACCGGATGCCAGAGAACCAGCAGAAAAAGGACGGCTGCCGACCACCAGCCGGCGATGGCGTTGGGTTCGGGTTTTTCCGGCAACAGCCAGGGTAGCAGGATCAACGGGATTGCCGTCAGCAGCCAGACCAGAACGCCGACGTAGCGTAGCCAGTCGATGGTTCGGATCTCCGCCAGCGAACCGAGTCTGTCGACAAGACGTTGCAGGGTCATGCTGGAATTCTAAACCGGAACCGGGTGAAGAACATGGGCCAGTCGTCATGACCAACAAAAAAAGCCGCCGGAAACGGGTTCCGGCGGCTTCAGGGTTTTCAAATGGTCGCTACGCGCGCCGCGTAGCGACTGTCCGGGTCAGTCGATCAGACCCGGAAGTAGCGGATGCTCAGACCACCGATCATCAGCATCAGCATGGTCAGCAACACGAGGCCCCACGGCTGCATGGTCGGAATTTCGAGAATCCGGCCGTTGCAGGTGAAATTGTAGGTAACCGTCGCGTTGTTCGGATCATTGGTATCGCAGCTCAGGCTGGCCGAGAACGTACCCGGTTCCGGCACACTGCAACTCACTTGGAAGCTATTGCTTGCATCCGGGGCGATATCGAAATTGATCGAACCGGCCGCAGGTGTGAACGTAAACAGATTGTCAGGATCAGTCTCCGTACAGTTGTTAACCGTCAGGTTCTGGTTGCCCTCGTTGAACACCGTCACGGCCTGATCCAATGAACCACCCGGCGCCGAAACGCCCATGTTGACACCACCGGGAGGTGGTTCGGAGGAGAAGCGGGCTTCAGAGACACCGTCACCCGTAATGGTGGCCGTATCCTGGCGGGCGTCGCCATTGCCATCCGTACCACCAACCGTCAGGTCCACCGACCAAGGACCATCGTTAGCGGGCGCGAACTCAACGTCAACCGTGCAACTGTCGCCATCGGCAACCGTTTGGCCGTTACAGTTGTCGGCAACGATGCTGAACTCACCTGTATCACCGGCAAGCGAGGCGGGATCGAACGTCACTTCCGAACCAGCATCGCCGTTGTTGGTCACAGTGAAGGTCTGCGTCGCGGTTTCATCGTTGGTCAGCAATTCGCCGAAATCGTAGGGGTTGGGAGCAATCGAAACGCTGCCCGCGGGGCCATCAGTACCTTCACCGCTGAGCGTAAAGTTTCCGACACCTTCAGATGTATTGATGTCCATAGTTGCTGAAAAGGCGGTATTCCCGCCTGCACTTGGTGAAAACGTGGCCTGCACGGTGCAGCAATCATTTTGGCCAAGCGTGGCACCAGTGCATGCGCTGTCATCAACACTGAACTCGCCCGTATCACCGCCAGTCAGTGCGGCGGAAATGCTATCAATTGTGGTCCCCGAATCCCCGACATTACATACTTCGACTGACTGAGGATCGCTGGTCGTGCCTTGTTCCTGACCACCGAAGTCGAGCGTCGAACCTGACACCGGCGTGAACTCGAGCTGCGGCTGTGGTCCTTCTTGAACTGAAACTGACCCGTCAGTGGCGTTGACGTCGGCGGCCGGATCGGTCGCATCAAGCGAAGTCGCATCCCACGCCAAGGGAATGGTTTGCGGCGCTGTTGCTCCGCCGTCAATCGTAAACCGAATGATTCCCGTGAAGTCCTCAAGCGGCGTTGCAGCATCGTTGGCGAGAACGATCCGGATTATTGTGGTATCTCCGCCCGGATGCGTACAACTATCGATACTGGCAGTACTACCTTGAAGGCAGTCGCTGAGGTCGATGGCCGAGAAGTCAGTGTCGTCATAGGTAATATCGCCCTCAAAGCCGGAGGACTCCCCGTTGCCTTGAAAGGTGAAAGCAACCTCGACCGTATCGCCAGGATTACCGGACTCGTCCGAAAGGCTGACGGCGACCGGGTCCTGAGCCCATGCCCACGATGCCAGGAAAAAGCTCGCGACAACCCCGACTACTTTTAGATGTAATTTCTTCATTTGTTACAACCTTAATAGATGTTTCTTGAGAAACTTTACAGACTATTGAGAATGTCGAGTACACAAACCAAGTCACCCACTGCAACGTTGCCATCCTCATTGCAGTCTGGCTGACCGGCAGCGAACGATTGTTCATTCATTTCACTGAGTATTGCGACAAGGTCGCCAACACCCATTGCTGCGTCAGCATTAGCATCCCCGACCGTAAGCCGTCCAGGCTTCGAGGAGCGGCGCGAGTCGAAATCATCAAAGTCGACCAGACCACCGCCGGCAGCACCATTGAGGTTGCCGAGATGGGCATTCGCGATCGTAATTCCGGTCGTGTCGACAGTCGCTGTCTGCTCGCCGGCGCCGTCAACATTCAGCGAAATCTGGGCGCTGCCAAGTTGTTCCCAGGCAAATTCGACCGAGTGCCAGCCGTTACCGACCGCAACACCCCCTGCCGGGATTGCGTGCGGTGTACCGCTTTGATCTTCGACATAAAGGGTGATTGCACCGTTTTCGAAGACGACTTCTATAACATCATTGCCCGCTCCGTCATCGGCTGCGAACAAATTGATAGGCCCAGTGCCCGGGTTCTCGAGGAAGACATAGAAACGGGCGATGTAGGTCTCTTCTGCGTTCGGCGTATCATCGGTGACATAGTGAGCCGTGCCGTTCAGCGCCACACGCATGCCGCAGGGGCCACCGTAGCGCCGGTTGTCGCCGTCCTGTTTGCCCACGGTGGGTGAACCAGTTTGGCCACCCAGCCAATTAGTCGTGGTGCAAGTCTGCGCCTGGGCGCTCAGGACCAGACCGAAACTGGCTGCCAGGGCCGCGCCGGCGAAGAGCAGCTTCCGGCTGTTTGTCATCCATTTCATGATCATGTGTTCCTCTCAATCGATTGTTTCTGAAGCAAAATCTCTGTTTCGGCCTTGCGCCACTACACTTTCTGCTGGCGCAGCAGACAGTTAGACGACCCTACTTCAGAACTACTTCAAGCGAGTGTAGCCCATGGGAACTGGGCCTGCAACCTGAAAAACGGCTCCGGAGTATTGCGTCCCTTACCCTACTAATACGCGATCCCCGCTCAAACGGTGTCAGCTTTTTCCGAAAAAGGGGCCCAGATCCGTACGATCCCTCAGCCAGATACGGAAAAACCCGCTCAAGGCGGGGTGCTGGCCTCGATCAAAGCCCCGTAAGCTTTTGATTTCACGGGATTGACTGCGCCCGCTGGCGCGGGCTCGCATCGAGCTCGCTTCGCTCGGTTCGAACACGGGGTTCGAATCTAATCTCTCCCCCAGATACGGAAAACCCGGCGCGAGGCCGGGCTTTCCGTATCTGGCTGGGGGAGAGGGATTCGAACCCCCGCTGACGGAGTCAGAGTCCGTAGTCCTACCACTAGACGATCCCCCAATTGGGACCTTATCTCTTGGAGTACTGCGTCGCCTTTCTGGCTTTGTGCAGACCGACCTTCTTGCGCTCGACTTCACGGGCGTCACGGGTCACAAAGCCGGCCTTGCGCAGCTGACCGCGAAGCTCCTCGTCGTACTCCATCAGAGCGCGGGCCAATCCCAGGCGGATCGCACCGGCCTGGCCGGTCGTGCCGCCACCGCTGACGGTGACGTTGACGTCAAAGCGATCACTCAACTCGACCAGTTCGAGCGGCTGGCGCACGATCATCTGGGCGGTCTTGCGGCCGAAGAATTCTGCCAGCGGCTTGCGGTTGACGGTGATCTGACCGTTGCCGCGACGCAGATAAACGCGCGCGCTGGAGGATTTGCGTCGGCCGGTGCCGTAATACTGTTCAGTAGCCATTTCGTTCCGTGATCCTAATTCGTTACAGTTCCAGCGGCTGCGGCTGCTGGGCGGCATGCGGGTGCTCGGCACCGGCGTAGACCTTGAGCTTCTTAAACATGGCCCGACCCAGCGGCCCACGCGGCATCATGCCCTTGACCGCCATTTCGATGACCGTCTCCGGCCGCTTGACCAGCTGCTTTTCCAGGGTGATCGACTTCAAGTTGCCGATGTAGCCGGTGTGATGGTAATAGACCTTGTCGGCCATCTTGCGCCCGGTCACATGGACCTTGTCGGCGTTGATGATGACCACGTAGTCCCCGGTGTCCACATTCGGGGTGTATTCCGGCTTGTGCTTGCCGCGCAGGCGACGGGCCACTTCCGTGGCCAGACGGCCCAGCGTCTTGCCGTCGGCGTCGATCAGATGCCACTGGCGGCGCACGTCTTCTGCCCTGGCGCTGTAGGTTTTCATGATTCCGTTGCTCGCTTGAATTGAGAACGTTGCAGTAAAGAGCGGGAATTTTACAGGAAGCGCAATCGCCCTGCAACAGGCATTCAGACCGAATCGGGCGGATCCGAAGGCAGCCTCAGGCGTTCGACCGGACGCCCCTCGATCAGGTGGGATTCGATGATCTCATCGATGTCGGATTCGTCGATGTAGGTGTACCAGATCCCGTCCGGGTAGACCACCAGGCAGGGACCCTCCTCGCAGCGATCCAGGCAGCCGGACGTATTGGCGCGCACGGCGCCCGGGCCGGCCAGACCCAGCTCCTTGAGCTGCGACTTGGCGTAAGCGCGCAGTCGGGCCGAGTCACAGCGGCCGCAGGACGGCCGCTCGGCGCCCTCGGGACGCACGTTGGTGCAGAAAAACAGATGTCGGCGGTAGTAACTCAATGTTCGCCGAACTTGTAGACCAGGTTGGCCGTGGTCAGGGTGTCGGTCTTCTTCACATCGGGGTCCACGTCGGTATTGTGGCGCACGGCACCGGACAGCTTCAGGGCGAAACGCGAGTTGATCGCGACATTCAGCGACAGCTCGTTCTCGGCGAAGGTATTGTTGCTGCCGGCCTCGACCAGCAGCACGTTGGTCAGGTCGGCCGTCTCCGAAATGGTCCAGGCATAGTCAGTCGACAAACGGCCGATCACATTGGTCTCGGTGGGTTCGAGCGGGTCGCTCGGCGCCGTGCGGCGCACACCGGGGCCGACCTCCATGGTCAACTGGTGGGTCTCGGAATCGAGCAGTTGCCTGCCGTAACCGACGGACAGGCTGGTCTGGTAGTCATTGCTGGAGAATTCGTCCTGATCATAGCGCAGCGCGCCGTAGAGGTAAGACTTCTCATTGAAGTTGTAGCCGGATTTGTAGCCCAGGGTGTAGCGCTCGGCATTGAGGTCGCCATCATCGGAAGACCGCAGCGCCGTCAGTTTGAGGTCATTGCGCCATTTTTCCGACATCCGCTCGAACTGCAGCCCGAGGTTCAGGGTTTCGGTCTCGGAATTGCCACGGGCAACCACCAGCCCGAATTCGCCCTTGCCGGACCACTCGGCGGCATCCGCCGGGCAGACGAACCAACCGCACAACAGAATCATCGCGAAAGATTGCATGAAGGAAGCTTTATTCTTGTTGTCATTGCGCCCGACAACCAGTGACAGCCTTACCATGTCAGAGTTCCTTTGAATTCAAGAATCCGTTTTTGATGCGCGCAAGAGTATAGACGGTGTAGCATCCCCAGGAAATCAATCCTCCTGTCAGAACCCACCACATGCAACAGATCTCCGCCATTGACCGACTCTTCAGCCAGCTCGACGGCGGCCTGCGGGCCGCCTTCGGACCACCGCCCAGCGGCACGCGTCCCTCGCCGGCCGAGAATCTGGAAATCGCCGAACTGGATGCGGCCGAACGCCGCCTGACCGCCGGGCTGATGCGCATCAACCACACCGGCGAGGTCTGCGCCCAGGCACTCTACGCCGGCCAGGCAGCCACGGCCCGCAGCGGCGACGTCCGCGACCGCATGGCCGAGGCCGCGCGCGAAGAGGAAGACCACCTGGCCTGGTGCGCCGAGAGACTCGAAGAACTGGGCAGTCGCCCGAGCCTGTTCAATCCCCTGTGGTACGCCGGATCGTTCTCCTTCGGCGCCGCCGCCGGCCTGGCCGGCGACCCGTGGAGCCTGGGCTTCGTGGAAGCAACCGAACGCCAGGTCGAGTCCCACCTGGATGAACACCTCGAGCGCCTGCCGCCACAAGACCAGCGCTCACGCGCCATCGTCGCGCAGATGAAGGAAGACGAGGCCCGCCACGCCCAGATGGCCCGCGACCACGGGGCGACCATTCTGCCGGCGCCGGTGCAAAAGCTCATGGCCTTCACGGCCGGCATCATGAAAGCGGTGGCGTACCGAATCTGACCGTTTGGGGAGGAATCCGGCGTTGTCGGGTTCACGCCAAGGCGCTAAGGCGCCAAGTTCGCTAAGAGAACAGGAAAGAAGACCTTAAAAGAACTTCCTGGTGGCCTTTTCGTAGATTCAAACTAGAAATTCTTTATCTTGGCGGCCTTGGCTCCTTTGCGCCTTGGCGTGATTCCGTAGCTAGGAACTCGATTCCCCCCGGGGCGAGCCCGGCAGGCCACCCACTTCTGAAGAGCGCCTACCCGCGGATAATCCTTCGCCGGATCTCCCCGGAGACCATATCGATCACCAGCACGATCAGGATGGTCAGCACCAGCACCGCCGCGGCCTTGTCGAAGTGACGATAGCGGAGCGTATTGAGCAGCACGCCGCCCACCCCGCCGGCACCGACCACGCCCAGCACGGCCGAAGCCCGGATATTGAGCTCGAAGCGGAACAGCCAGTGCGCGATGATTTCGGGCAGCACCTGCGGCAGCACGGCAAAGCGCAGCGCCAGGATGCGCGAACCCCCGGCGGCCTCGACCGCTTCGATCGGGCCGTGGTCGAGGGAGTCCACGACCTCCGCGCCCAGCTTGGTTAGCATGCCAATGGAGGAGATGCCGATGGCCAGTGCCCCGCCAAAGGGCCCCAGCCCGACGATCGGCACAAAATAGATCGCCAGCAGGATCTCTGGAAAGGCGCGCGTGATGGCCGAAATCAGCTTGACCCCGCGAGCCAGCTTCGGAAACAGCGTCCGGGCGCCCAAAAGCGCCAGCGGCAACGAAAACAGTGCGCCGATGATCGTCCCGATCCAGGCAATCTGGATTGACTCGGCTATGGCCGGCATGACCCGGTCCCAGCCGTAGGCCATGTCGGCCGGCCAGAAGAATCCCAGCACCTCGACCATCTGGGCCGGCAGCTTGCCAAGGCGATCAGGCGAGAATCCGATCGCCCACATCGACCAGAAAAACAGCGCGGCGATGATGAATGTCGCCCAGGTCGCCCCGCCGACGCGATTCCGGCCCTGGAGCGTCGTTTGGCTCATGCCAGCCGCCTCCGGATGGCCTCGGAGATCTCCTCGATGATCAGCACGGCCACCAGCACCACCAGCACGATCATGGCCACCCGCTCGTACTCGAAGTTGGCGCGCTGGGTCTCGAGGATCATGCCAATGCCGCCGGCCCCGACCAGGCCGAGCACCATCGAGGCGCGCACGTTCAGCTCAAAGGCATAAAGCGCATAGGAGACATAGTGCTGCAGGGCCTGCGGGATGGCGCCGAACTTGATCATCTGCAGCCAGGTACCACCGACCGCGCGCACCACCTCGGGCAAGCCCATGTCGATCGATTCCAGCGACTCCGACCACAGCTTGGAGATGACCGCGATGGTAAATACCGACAGCGCCAGGGCGCCCGCCACCGGCCCGAAACCGACCGCGGTGGCGAACAGCATCGCCCAGAACAGGTCCGGCAGGGTGCGCAGCACATTCATGAAATTGCGGTCGGTGAACCAGATGATCCGCCCGAGCGTGAGATTGCGTGCGGCCAGCACCGCCACCGGCACCGACAGGATGCCGCCGATCACCGTACCGATAATGGCGATATTGAGCGTTTCCATGAACGGCTCGGCCAGGCGTGGCAGGTAGCTGAAGTCCGGCGGCCAGGATTCAGCCAGCAGCCGACCGCCCCCGCCGATATTGCACAGCAGTTCGATCAGTGAAAAACCGATGCCATTTGCCGACCACCAGGTCATGGCGGTGAGGAAGCTGGCCGTGCCGATGATGAGAGGCCAGTTGCGAGTGGGTCGGCTGGGGATCACCACGAGCTCCGAGACCAATCAACCTTCAAATTCGAAATTCGAAGCACCAAATCCGAAACAAATTCGAAATTCGAAAACCCAAATTCGAAACGCGAGAAGCACCCGTTTCGTGCTTCGGATTTCGTGCTTGTTTCGGATTTCGAATTTCGGATTTCAGATTTCATTCCTTCTCTTCCAATAGATCGTCTTCCGTAAACTCCCTCCCATAGATTTCCCGGAAATCCTCATCCGTCACGGTTTTCGCCGATCCGTCGTATACCAGCTCACCAGCCTTCAGCCCGATGATGCGCTGGCCATATTCGCGCGCCAGGTCGAGGAAGTGCAGGTTGACCAGGGTGGTAATGCCCAGATCGCGGTTGATGCGAACAAGGTCGCGCATGATCTGGTGGGTGGTCACCGGGTCGAGCGAAGCGACCGGTTCGTCGGCCAGGATGATGGCCGGTTCCTGGGCCAGGGCGCGGGCAATACCGACGCGCTGCTGCTGACCGCCCGACAATGTGCTGGCACGCGCCCAGGCTTTTTCGGGAATGCCGACACGCTCGAGTGCTTTTAGCGCGATGTCGCGATCGTACTGTGGCCAGAGATTGAGCATGGCGCGCCAGCCCGGCACGTGCGCCAGCCGGCCGATCAGCACGTTGTTGATCACGCTCAGGCGCTTGATCAGGCGAAAGTCCTGGAAAATCATGCCGATGCGCTTTCTCAAGCGCCGCAGCTCGCGGCCCTCGTACTGGGAAACCGACTCGCCGTCGATCTCGACCGTACCGGAGGTGAGTCGGTTGAGCCCGTTGATGGCGCGCAACAGGGTCGATTTGCCCGCCCCCGAGGAACCGACGATGACGACGAACTCGCCCGGCTCGATCTCCAGGTTCAGGTTCTTCATTCCCACCGTGCCGCCGGGGTAGGTCACGCCGGCATCGGTGAAACGGATACTGCCGCGCTGGTCAGTCATGTCTCATCCCCTTGCTCAGCTCCTCGCATGTAATCATTCTCGCAGCAGCTCATAGGCGTCGCGCACCGGGTCGTAGAGCCCTTCGGTGGCCGGCACGAAATCGTCGATTTCATAGAGTATCCAAAGCACCTTCTCTTCCCGCGGCAGGTGAGCCTGCGATTCGGCCAGCTTGACGAAGGCCTCGGCGATGGCCCTCTGCAGGTCCTCCGGCAAGCCCGGCCGCAGTTGCACGCCGTCATTGGGGATCATCACGGTATGGTCGAAGGTGATCACCTTCTGGCCGATGTCGGGATACTGCTCGTCGATGAACATGCGCACATCGTCGTAGGCCACTGCGAAACGCACGTCGCCGGCGTACACCGCCAATGCCGCCGAATCGTGGCCGCCGACAAAAATCCCGTCGACGTCGGAACTGGGGTCGATGCCGTGGTCCATCAGGTGCAGTGAAGGAAACAGAAATCCGGAGGTGCTGTTGGGGTCGGTGAAGGCCACGGTCTCGCCGCGCATCTCCTGCACGTCGCCCTCGCAGGTCAGGTAGCCGCGCTCGTCCTCGACCACGGGTGAATCACAGACCGATGGATCGTTGGTCATGAACTGCGAGCGATAGCCGGTCTCGCCCTCGCGCACGGAGATCAGGACGGTCTTGATGTCGTAGCGGCGCTGGCCGAGCATGGCGGCAAACGGTGGCAGCATGCCGATATCGGCCCGGCCCGTACCCAGGGCCTCGACCAGGCCGGTGTAGTCCTGCGGCACGAAGCTGGTCACCGGCATGCCCAGTTCCTCGCTGAGGAAATCGGCCAGCGGATCGAGGTTATCGACCATGGCCTCGGCCTCGAGTGACGGCACCAGGCCGAGCACCAACTCATTCGGCCAGCCGCGCTCGTCGACCTGATCGCGCGGGCAGCAGGCGGCCAGGATCAGCCCGGCCAGAACGGCACCAAGGATTCGCACGGCAATCGCCATGGGGAATTCATCCGCCATGCTATCGGATTTCCCCTGCCGCGACAGTCACTTCGGCCGGCGTATCCGCCAGGCTGCAGAACTCATGCGTGAGCCTGTTCTCGATCCAGCTCTCCAGGCGCCAGTTGGCCAGAAAGCCGCAATGACCGCCGTGCCGCAACACTTCGATGTCGAGCGCTGCCGATCGCGGCAGCGCCTCGATATCGCCGATCGGAATGATCGGGTCATCGGCGGCGGCAATGATCAGGGTCGACGTTTCCAGCTCGGCCAAGTAGTCGCCGGCCACCGAGTAACCTTCGAGGTAGGCATTGAGATCCGGAAAATCGGTCAAGCGCTCGATCAGCCACTCGGTCTGCCGACGGACCTTTCCGATCCGGAACCATTCCTTCAGATCGTAGCGCTCGGGGTAGAGCGACTGCTTGTACTTGAGCGAACGACGCCATTTGTGCACGAAGTAGCGCTCGTAGATCGGCAGGCCCTGCTCCATGGCGTCGAGCACGTGATGCGGCCGGATGACCGGGCTGACGGCCACCGCCCGCTCGATCTCGAGGCCCCTCGAGGGGGCCTGGCGGGCAATGCGCAAGGTGAAGTTGCCGCCCAGCGAAAAGCCGGCCATGAAAACCGGCCCATCGAATTCGCCAGCCACGATGGCAACCGCATCGAGCACCTCGTCGAGCAGGCAGGAATGGAACAGGCCCTCGTTGAGATGGTGCGAATCGCCATGGTCGCGGAAATTGAGCCTGAACGTGTCGAAACCGGCCCGGTCGAGCGTCACCGCCGTCGACAACAGATAATTGGAATCGGCACTGCCCTCCCAGCCGTGCAGCAGGATCACCATCGCGTCGCGCCGTTCCGACTGCGCCCGGTTGCCGAATCCGAGCAGGCGCGTGCCGTCACGGGCCGTGAGAATCCGCTCTTCGCTGCGCGCCCGGTAGTCGACTGCGCGCTTTTGGACCCGCCGCCGGCGCCAGGGGCCGGAGGTCAGGATCGACTGCACGTGCGGGCTGGCCAGCAGCCCGCGCGGCGCGAATTCGGGCGGGGATGATTCAGGCATTGTCATAGAAGTCCTTGACCACCGCGCCGGCTTTCTCGGCCAGATGGCGCCGGCCGCTATCGTATTCCATAATCGGCTCGCCGATCATGATGCGGCCAGTCAGCGGCGGTTCGGCCATCAACCGGAAGAAATTGCGCAGGAAGCTCTCACCGGGACCGAAGACGAACTCCTCGTGCAGGTCCCGTTCGCGTTCGTAGCGGATGGCGACCGGCACCACGGGCTTGCGGGTTCGGATCGCCGGGGCAAACAGTGGCGCGTGAAACCGGTTGACCCCGCGGTCGGGACGAATGCCGCCCTCGGGAAAGATGCCGACTCGATCGCCGCGGCGTAGCAGCGCAGCCATGCGCCGCGAGATCTGCTGGCGCGACTCAAGTCTGCCGCGTACGATGAACAGGGTACCGCCCACCTCGGCCATCCAGCCGATCAACGGCCAGGCACGAATCTCGGCCTTCGCCACCAGCCACATTGGCCACAGCGACTGCAGCAGCACGATGTCGAGCCAGCTGATGTGATTGGCCACAATCAGGCACCCACCCTCCGGCAAGCGGCCCGAGACATCCAATCGCACGCCGAACAGGCGCAGGTTAATGCGCTGCCAGGCGCGGTGGGCCCGCGTTCTCAGTGGCATGCCGGCAACCGGAATTCGATTGACGCCAGGCAGGAAGCACAACAGCGCCAGCGGCAGGCCGACGAACACGTGCAAGACAAACAGGGGCACGCGCCAGGCCAGGCGCCAGGGCGTGCGAAACGCCGGTACGCGGTGTCCGGACTCGTTCACTCGTTCGCCTCGTGCTCGGTGGCGCAATGCCAGCAGGCGGTGAACTGCCCCTCCAGCCGTTCGCCGCAGGCCGGACAGGTCCAGGCTGCTTCCCCGGTGGTGTCGTCGCGCCGCTGCAGGACGCGCCGGGCGGCCTCGAGGTTGCGCTCGTGTACCCACAACGACGGGCGCGCCCCTTCCGAAAAATAGATTTCGACCGCGGCGGTCCACAATTCCATGCTGCGCACCTGGACCTCGATGCCATCGGCCTCTAGCAGGCCGCGCAGGAACCCCGCCTCGATCGGGTTCTCGGCCGTGGTCAGCTTGGTCCAGTCGCTCAATTCGGATACCCTCCGCGGCTCGGGATCGGTGCGGGCGAAGGTTAGCACAGGGCCGGGGCGACCCAACCTCCGCAATCTGGCATCATGTAGCGCTTGTCGCAATCCAGCCGCATATTCGAGTGTCCACTTCCGACCACGCCCACATCCGGATCGCCTCCACCGGCCGCGAGTTCAGCGCCCGCCCGGACGAAACCATCCTGACCGCAGCCCTGCGCCAGGGCATTGTGCTGCCCTATTCCTGCCGCAACGGCACCTGCGCCAGCTGCAAGTGCCGCCTGATCGAAGGCCGGATTACCTACCCCTACAACCCCCCGACTGCACTGGAGCAGACCGAGCTCCATGACGGTCAGATGCTGAGCTGCCAGGCCGTGGCCGAAGGCGATGTGATCATCGAGTCGCGCGAGATCGAACAGGTCGAGGACATCCCGGTGCGCCTGCTGCCGGCACGCGTGGAAACCATGGACCGGTTTACCCAGGACACCATGCGCCTGCGCCTGAAGCTGCCCGCGGCCGCCAGGCTGCAATTCCTGGCCGGCCAGTACATCGACATCCTGCTGCCCGACGGCAAGCGCCGCGCATTCTCGATCGCATCGCCGCCGTCGGAAAGTGAATTCGTCGAGCTGCACGTCAAACACGTCGACGGCGGTGGCTTTACCGGCCACGTCTTCGAGGACATGCACGAAAAGGAGATCCTCAGATTCGAAGGTCCGTTGGGCACCTTCTTCTTCCGCCGCAACTCCGATCGCCCCGCCGTCCTTGCCGGCGGCGGCACCGGCTTCGCGCCGTTGAAGGCCATGATCGAGGAGTTGATCCACGCCGGCGACGAACGCCCGCTGGAACTGTTCTGGGGTACGCGCACGGCCGACGACCTCTACGCCGCCGAACTGATCCGGCGCTGGCAGGCCGAACACCCGGCCCTGAGTTTCATACCCGTCGTCAGCGAACCCGACGACAAGTGGGAGGGCGAAACCGGCTTCGTCCACGATGCGGTCCTGCGCCACCACCCCGACCTCTCCGGCTGGGACGTCTACATGTCCGGCCCCCCGGCCATGATCCATGCCGCCCGGCCCGCTTTCCTCAAGGCCGGCGTGCCGGAAGATCGACTGTTCTACGATTCCTTCGACTTTGCGCCGGATGTGCCGCCGGCGGCGGGATAGGCGCTAGATCACTTCGACTCGAAGCGGTCCGTGAACAATTTGTCCGAGCGGCCGAACACGACATAGCTGCTGCCGATGTCGCTGGCAATCCAGTCGTCGAGTTCAAAGAGGTCCGCCCCGATGATGATGTCATCGATACCATCGTTGTTAACATCGCCGGCACCACTGACCGAGCGACCGGAAAAGTCACCGGGATATCCCCCAATCAGCCGAAGGCCGTTTTTGCCGTCCAGAGTTCCGAGATCGACTGATGCAGGGAACTCATTTCGATGACCGAACACCAGATAGCTGAGGCCACAATCAGTGGCACTGATACTGGGATCATCGGCATCAAACGCCCCCACGATTAAGTCGTCGACTCCGTCGTCATTGACATCACCGGCCGCGCTGACCGAATTGCCGGTTCGATCGCCTGCAGCCATACCGGCCAGGCGAAATCCATTGAGTCCGTTCAACCCGCTTAACAAGATTGTCGCCGGAAACGATCCCTCTCGCCCGAAAACCACGTAAGCACTTCCCGCATCCTCCAAACCCCCGGGATCTGAACGATCTGCTCCGATGATCACTTCGTCTATCCCGTCACCGTTGACGTCGCCCGCGCCACTGACGCTATTTCCGGTAAAGTCACCAGTTGCCACGCCGTCGATACGAAAACCGTCCGTGCCATCCAGGTCTCCCAGGTTGAGCGTAGCCGGAAATGGCGTCTCTCGGCCAAATACCAAGAAAGCGCTTCCGGCATCCGCTTTGCCATTGGGTGCCGCTCGAAACGCACCGATGATCAAATCGTCAATGCCATCGCCATTGACATCGCCGGCGGCGCTGACGGATTTACCGGAGCGATCGCCCGCGGCTGCGCCGTCCACGCGAAAGCCGTTGGTCCCATTCAGATTACCCAGAGCCTCAACGGCCGCGAACGCGGTACGACCAAACACGACATAGCTGCTGCCAGAGCCGTCACCGTTGTGATCGGCACCGTGTGCTCCAATGATGAGATCATCGATGCCGTCACCATTGATATCACCAGCAGCGCTTACCGAACCCCCGGAACCGTCCAGGGGTGCCTCACCATCAAGGCGAAAACCACTGGCGCCATCAAGACTATCCAGGCTGAACGTCGCCGGGAAGCCCGAGTCCCGACCGAATACCACGTAGCTGCTGCCCGCTCGCGACTTTCCATTGGGGTCCGCCAGATTAGCCCCGACGATCAGGTCATCAAAACCGTCGCCATTGACATCGCCAGCCGCGCTGACTGAATTGCCTGCATGGTCGCCTACCGCAACACCTTCCAAACGAAAACCATTGAATCCATCCAATGCATCGAGTTCAAGCGTATCCGGGAAAGATCCATCACCTCCAAATACGACATAGACACGGCCTGCGGTCGAGTGGCCATCCACATCGGCAAGAAAGGCTCCGATTATCACGTCGCCCCTGCCGTCCCCATTGACGTCACCAGCACGACTGACAGAATAGCCCGACCTATCGCCTTCGTTCTCGCCTATGAGTTGAAAACCGTTGCTGCCGTCGACGCCTCCGATATAGAAATGGGGCGGGAAGACTTCGGCGAGGACGGCGGGACTCAGTCCAAGAAACAGCACACATGAAGCCGTCGTGGCCAGGCAGGTCCGAAGCAGCCCGATAGAAAACACATGCGACCAAGCGGGCCGACACCACCGAGTCTTGCAGCAAGCGCTATTGGCCCCCTCACATGTTTTCTCCATATTCCATACTCACGACACAATCCCACTGGAGCCGCCATCCGATCCATTGAGAACTCGCTTCCAGGACCGGGGAGCAGAAGTGGGGCCGTGCCTCCTGAAGCCAATTCCCTCTTCACGGTCAATTCTTCGGAACAGCCTGCCTCCACGTCTCTTCCGACCGGGTTTCGAATCTATCTGCGAAAATCAGCGGCAGGGCGGGACCAAGCTTTTCGAGAAGCACCGCGAATGAATTCTCTGTGCTCCCACCACACTGGCAAGCCCTGGGTTCGTGCTCACCACACTGCATTTCCTGGTCAACAAACCGTTTGGGCCCACAGTCCTCAGTGAGATAGGTCATCAGGTCTTCGCAATGGTAATGAGTGTCGAGACTGAACATGTGGGCAGCCATAGCTGCGGCAGCTTCACAGATCGGCTCGGAACTTCCGTAGGTGTTGGCGAAGGTAAACGCTGGCGCATTCTCGATGAAACTGCAGTCGAAGGGCGCCACGGCGCCGATACTGTTAGGAAATCCACCTTCGTCGGGCGAGCCTGCCACCACGACTTCACTGTGCGCAACGGAACCCGGATCCTTGTCGGTCACAACTACGTCGAAAGGAGAGAACTTTTGACTCAGGCACTGCAAGACTTCCGCCCAGAGTTCGGAACCATGTTGAAACTCAGTGAAAGTCGCTGAACTCCCAATGATCGAGGAGATATTGGTGATGGAGTTGTCTTCAAGGCCCTGGTTGAAGCTACAACCTCCAGAGCAAGGATTGAAGTAGATGATCGTACCGGCATGAGGGGCCTGCGCCAGGCTGGAAACGCAAGGGCATACCAAGATCAACAAAAGCACTTTGTAAGATAGGCATTTCATTAGATTCCAGAGACTCCCAGCGCATCCCACGTTCACCGGCACCCGCACAAGCCTGATCAGCAGAACTTGGCAGCACTCCGCCTCAAATAAGACTCACGACATCGGCGCTCTGGAGCCGCCATGCGGTCGATTGCTATACTCGTTTCCGGGACCAGGGAGCCGGAGCAGGCCTTGTCCGAGGACACACGCAGCGTTACCGAGCTACTTGCCGCCTACCGGTCAGGACAGGTGGATTCGTTCGATCGGCTGGTCGAGCTCATCTACCCGCAGCTTCGCGAATTAGCCCACATCCAACTCCG